>NZ_JALDXW010000008.1:0-139559 GCF_032154635.1 Cytobacillus sp.
GAATAGCCCTTTTTGTGGCTTCAGAGATCTTCCCCAATTTATAATCAATCAATGTGCCATCAATATCAAAGAATACTATTTTATAGTTCAATTTTATTAGATTCCTTCCTCTAAAATTAAGCAATTCAATGTAACTGAACTTATTTTACTATTGTAGAATATACCATTATTTGCAATTCCTTTTTATATGTAATGGCTTACTACTTTACAGATATCGTTTCCTGTTTTCGGGCATCATACTACTCTTATAGTTACCGCTATGCTCGCTCTTTCCTGTTTCCGGGCATCATACCACTCTTTTGGTTACCGATAAACTCGCTTTTTCCTGTTTTCGGGCATCATACCACTCATATAGTTACCGCTATGCTCGCTTTTTCCTGTTCCGAGCATCGTTACCCTTGTTTACTTACTGCTGTTTACTTTTTTCCTATTAACAAGCACCAAAACACTTAGAAATTCCGTATATCGGCAATAGGACCAATCTCATTAAAGCTTTCATTCTCTATTATTGATATCAGTTTCTTTGCAGTGTCCTTCGCACTGACAAGCTTTCCTTGTTTTTTATAATCAATGAATCTGTCTAAGAGCGGGAACGCATCTTCACTGCTTGTACGAATGGTTTCCTGCATGCCGGTGTCGATAATTCCTGGGGCAATAGAAATGATTTCGACTGGGTATTTTGCTTTTTCTTGCTCAAGAGCGATGACCCTTGAAAAGTGATCCAAACCTGCCTTTGTCGTGCAGTACGTTCCCCAACCTTCATATGGATTTCTGCCTGCTCCAGATGAGATATTAACAATTCGCTTCTTCCCTTTAAAATTCTCCAGCTTTGAGATGAACGCATTGGAAAAAATCATAGGTGCAGTTAAATTAACTGCCATTGCCTTTGCCATCTCAGCAGCATGTACAGCACCGATTAATCCAATCGGATCAACCATTCCCGCGTTATTTATAAGTGTGATGGATTCAACGCCTTGCGGGATAGAGGCAACGATATCATGTATAAGAGATTCTAAGTTCGCTAATTCTGATAAATCTGCCTGATAAAATTTCACTCCATCAAGTTTATTATCTGTTCTTGCAGCCCCAACAACATACTCTCCTGCTTCGCTCAATTGTTTTGCCAGTTCGAACCCGATTCCTTTTGATGCACCGGTTATGATATACATGTTCATTTAATTTCTCCCCTTTTTTCAATATGTACATATATATGAAGGTAACACATCACTCATAAAAAAAGGAAGTTGAATCCTACATTCTGTAGAAATTCAGCTTCCTTTTTGAAGTACCTATATACTCTCTTGCTTCAATCCATCAATAATATTTTCTTTCTTCACTTTTGAGCTTGAGTAAAGCATCGCAGAAATGACGATGACAAAGACCGCAATCAGACAATATAAGATACTTAACCAAGGGAGGGAAAACGCATAAGTAAAGCTATTCATCGTTCCCTTATAAATTAAATACATGACGATAACGCTAATTGGAATTCCAAAAAGTAATGAGTTGACTCCATAAAAGATGCTTTCATAATTGATCATTTTATTAAAGCCCTTTGGTGTCATCCCAACCGATTTCAGCATCGCAAACTCGCGCTTTCGCAATGCAATGCTTGTCGAGATAGTGTTAAAGATATTTGCAATCGAGATTGCTGTAATTAAAACAATAAATCCATAAGTAAAAACAGACATAAGCATAATCATTTGCTCTTCCTGCTGTCTCTGTTGAAAAACATTATAGACAGAAACCCCATTTTCCTTCATCTCTTCTATTTCCTGCTGGGTTTTCATCGGATCTGAGCTTTTCAGATAAATGGAGGTGGCCATTTCCGGACTATGGATTTGATCAGTCAGTTTTTTCATTACTTGTTCAGAGATAATAACATCTAGGCTGCCTACTCCATCAGAATGAACGCCCATAGGGTATTCATCGGTCGTTGCTGCAACTTCCAAATCTTCCAGCTTTGTCTTCTCTCCTGTTTCCCAGTTTTCATAATGTAAATTTATTTTTTCCCCAATTTTCGTATGAATCGCTTTTGTTTCAACAAACTTTCCTGCATTCATATCTTCATACGTAATTGTGTCAACAATAATACCTGCGATATGCTCTGGATTGTTAAGCTTCTTAACATCCGTGCCAACTACTTTTGCATATGATTTCAAGCCTTCTTCACTTAGTACGAGTAATCGAATATAATACGGAAACCTTTCATTTTCAAGCGAGATTTCCCCAGTTTCTACCATTTCCTTTAATTCACTTGCTATTGCTGATTCACTTATCATTGAAGTTGCATTTAATTCTTTTATCACATTATATTCAGTTACATCCTCGAGCGATGAAACTGATTTTATCAAGTCATCTCTTCCATCCTCAATAAAAACCTGCATATCGAAGTCTAATCCGGATTGGGACAATGCAAGCGATTTCTTCAAGCCCACTGTAAAATAAGATACGGATAAAAATAAAACAATACTAATCACTAATGAAAAAATAGTAGCGCGGTATCTGCGTTTGTTTCTCTTTAAGTTTTTCAAGCCAATTTCTGCTTCAATGCCGAAAAGCCCACGTATAATTTTCGACGTTTTTACTGCTTTCCCAGTGAGCTTCACATCTGCTGTTTGTCGGATTGCATCAATGGCAGAAATTTTTGATGCTTTCACCGCTGGAACAAACGTGGATATAAAAATAGTTAACATAGATACGCCACAAGCAATAAGAATGGAGCCTGGTGTGACAGTGACCATTAACTTTTCGGTAACCCCTAAAGCACCCTGAATAATTGAATTAATAAATATAAAAGTAATTCCGATGCCTGCAAGACCGCTAATAATCCCAATAGGAATGCTAATTAAACCAATAATCACACCCTCAAAAAATACAGAGTTCCTTTTCTGTTTTTTCGTCGCGCCCACACTTGAAAGCATCCCTAAATGGCGAGAACGTTCCGAGACTGATATAGCAAAGGCATTATAGATCAATGAAACTGATCCAATAATAATAACTGCCATAATAATGACAGATAAAGATAGAAGTGTATTCTTTAGTCCGTCATTATTTGTCAAACCGTAATAATGTAGCAAATCATTATTATAGGAAATAGACTTTAACGGAATATTGTTCTTCTTCGCTACATCTTCTGCGTGTTCATATAATGATCGCTTTACTTTTTTTACAATAACCGTTGCATTCACTTTATTTTCTTCTGAGATTGTCTTTTCATCTAAATAGGTGAGTATCGTATAACCTGGTGACCAAGCCGGCTCCCATGTGGGACGCTTGATAAAGCCAACGATAGTATAATTTTGTGTTTTCTCACCATTCAAGCTTTCAATCGATTCTCCATTCTCTGTTTGTAATGAATCATTCTGTGTTAATATAATGTTGTCACCAGCTTGACTTTTCCGTTCACCCACTTCAAGCTGCAACGAATCCCCTAATTTATACTCAACTTTCGCATTTGAAGCGATTTCTTCAGATAGAACGACTTCATTCGGTGACTCTGGAAGTCTTCCTTTACTAACTTCAATGGGGAACTGCTTGAAGCCATCTTCATTGTATTCTTTTACAAATACATACGGCTTGTAATCATTTTCACTGCCTTCTAGGTATGCGTACCCAAGATCTCTAGACAACACAGCCTTCTTTGTTTCTTCGTCCGAATGGATTGCTTGGAGCTGATCTTGATTGACACTTTTATATTGAACATGCCATTCTCCATTACTTGCAATTGTCTGTCTTTGCATCAGATCCATAAAAGAGAATCCGAGCGTTGCAACCGCTGTTACCATTGCAACTGAAATAATAACACCTATAATCGTCACAAGAGTACGTTTCTTATTTTTCTTCAAGTGTCTAATCGTTAATTTATTTACGACATTCATGGACGAATCACCTCATCATTGGTAATCCTTCCGTCTTCAATGGTAATCACACGATCCGCTTGCAAAGCAATGCGTTCATCATGTGTAATAACAATAAGTGTTTGGTTATATGTCTTGTTAAACATTTTTAAAAGATCGATGATTTCACCGCTGTTTTTACTGTCAAGATTACCTGTTGGCTCATCGGCAAGCATAATCGCCGGATGGCTGATCAAAGCTCTGCCAATTGATACCCGTTGCTGCTGTCCGCCTGAAAGCTGATTAGGTAAATGGGATAAGCGGTTTTGCAGATTTAATATGTTTACAATCTCTTCCAATTGTTTCTTATCAACCTTATGTTCGTCCAACAGCAATGGGAGTGTAATATTTTCCTCTACTGTAAGTACGGGAATGAGATTATAAAACTGATAGATTAACCCAATTTGTCTACGCCTAAAAATAGCAAGCTGTGTTTCATTCAACTGATAAATGTCCGTGTTATCGACAAGTACTTTCCCAGTTGTCGGTCTGTCTACTCCCCCTAGCATGTGAAGCAAAGTAGATTTTCCCGAACCAGACGGACCAATAATCGCCACAAACTCCCCTTTTTTGATCGAAAATGAAACATGATCAAGCGCCTTTACTGCCGTTTCGCCTTTTCCATAAATTTTAGACAGATTCTCTATTTTTAAAATATCCATTGTTACCCCTCCATATTTTGCTGATGGTTTTAGTTTATCTGCCTAAAATGACTATCAAGTGACTTTGAACATGACAATTTAGTCACTTTATTTACCCGTTAATCCGCGATAGAACTTCAGTTGAAATTGTGTACCCTTATCCAGCTTGCTCCGAACATGAATGTCTCCATTTTGGCTTCTGATCATGCTGTGAGCCATGGCAAGTCCGATACCAACACTGTCCTCACTTGCATTCTTCCCTTTATAAAAACGGTTAAAAATATAAGGTATATCTTCCTTAGGAATTCCCTCTCCGGTGTCTGCTATCATTATTTCCGTAAAAAGGATATTTTCTGAGAAGCAGATAGTGATGGTACCACCTGATGGCGTATGCTCTACACAGTTTTTTAAAATGTTTATGATCGCTTCACACGTCCAGTTGTAGTCCCCAATAAAGGAAACACTATCTTCCCCTTCGATCGATAACGTTTGTTCCTTAATATCCATCGGAATCATAACTGCCTCTACCGCTTTTTCAATTAGTTTCTTCACTACTATTCGTTCTTTTTTGAATAAAACGGTGCCCGCGTCAATTTTTGAAAGCTTTAATAAGGAAGAAACGAGCCATTCCATTCTATCAAGCTGTATACGTATGCTTTGAATAAATTCTGCCCTTTTTACTGCTGGCAGCTTCGTATCATTTAATAAATCAGCCATCATCATCATCGATGTTAGTGGTGTTTTTAGCTGATGAGAAATATCTGAAATTGCATCTGTTAATAACACTTTTTCCTTTTTTAATTGTGACTTTTGTTCAGAAAGCATGATTGTTACCTTGTACATCTCATTTTTCAATATACTTAGCTCACCTTCTTGATTATCACGAACATCAAGAGAATAATTACCGCTAGTTATTTGCCGTAAATAACTAGAGAGCTTTTCTATTTCTTTATACCGCCAGCGTGTAAAAATTAAGCTGCACCCGATCAGAAGAACGGATGTAATCATTGTGAATAGTACTGCTTTGAATGAAAAAAAAGCTGCAGTGATACTAGACGCTAAGCCAATTATGCTCATTGCCGTCAACAAAATCATAATTTCTCGATTGCGGAGCATCTTACCCACCTACCTTATAGCCCATTCCTCTAACCGTTTTAATCAATGTCGGATTTTGCGGATCATCCTCCAGTTTTTCACGCAGTCTTTTTATGTAAACGGTCAATGTATTGTCATTGACAAAATCTCCTGCAACATCCCAGATTTTTTCAAGCAGCTGATTTCTCGTCAGTACTTGTCCAATATGGTTGGCAAAAATGAGCAATAATCGGTACTCTAAAGCAGTTAAGTTAATTTCTTCGCTATACTTATAAACCTTGCCTTCCAATGAATTGATTCGGATGTTTTCAACTTGAATGATCTGATTTTTTTGTGGCTGTTTATGATATCTTCTCATAACAGAGTTAATCCGAGATAAAAGTTCTCGTATACGAAAGGGCTTCGTAATATAATCATCCGCTCCCATATCAAGACCCATGACAACATTGATCTCATCATCGTTTGCTGTTAAAAAAATGACAGGCATGTCACTCCTATCCTTCACTAGCTTACATAATTCATAACCGCTGCCATCTGGTAGGGCTAAATCGAATAAGCATAAATCCAATTGATCGAATTGTTCTATAATTACTTTTTTTGCTGAAGCAGCATCATAACAAATGACGGTTGTATAGGCATCCTGCTGCAGTGAGTATTCAAGTCCTGATGCAATTGATTTATCATCCTCAACAATTAAAATCTTCATATGATTCTCATCCTGCCTTTAGTTATATAAAAAAACACATGGCATTTTTGTATTAGAATTAGCCATGTGTTTTAGATTTTTATCTTTTAAGCATTATGCAGATAAACTCTCCATTAGCATTTCCTTCAGCTGCTTTCTTACGCGATATATTTTCGTTTTCACTGTATTTTGATTGATCTTTAATAGTTGAGCTATTTCCTTTTCCTTTAACCCGCTATTTATTTTAAGAAGAAATACTTTCCTTTGATCGAGGGAAAGAGAGTTAATAGCTTGATGGATTTGTTCTTTTAAGAGATTCATTTCCACTTCCTTTTCGACGTTCTGATCCATCTTTATATTAGCCGTTTCTATTTCAACATGACTCGCCGTACGATCTTTTATTTTTCTTTCTTTACGGACAATATCAATGGCTGCTCTTGCTGCAATTGCTGAAAGCCATGCGCCAATCTTCTCCGGGTCTTCAATTGTGCCCATCTTTTGATAAGCCTTAATCAAGGTTTCCTGAACGGCGTCTTGTGCCAAGTAATAATCTCTTGTAATACAGTAAGCAACTTGAAATAACCGCTTATTATATAATGTACATAGTTCATTCATATCCACGCAAAAACCATCCACTCTTACCCCTCCCTTCTATCTTAAACAGTTCTTATTTAAAATATTGCTGAACAAAATCTGGAACATGCTCCGTTCTAAAGCTTTTAATATCAATGATCCCATCCTCTTTAAAATAATATCCAATCATGTACGGACCATCATGATATCCACTGGAATTTATTAAACTTTCTTCAAGTCTACTTTGATCTGTCACTTTAATTGCATGACTAATTTTTCCCATTTGTTCAAATAGCTCTTCATAAGAATATCCTTGTGCATAATTAATTTGGAGATCCTTAGTATCAACTATATAAGCATATGAAATATCAGCTGCTGTAACTTTTGCCTGCTCTAATAATCCTTTTTTATTCAGCCATTCCTCAAAGCCCTTATACGAAATGATCCATTCGATCTCCACTGTTTTATCATTCTTTTGCATGATTTCAATAGATGCAACCGGATCTCTTTTGTCTATTGTTTCCTCATAGGTTGCCGAGTTAATGTCATTTTTCAAAATGGTTATTGCTTCCTTCAAATCAGAGGGATCGACTATTACAGCTTTTTTCCGAATGGGTCCATAAGGATGTATTGTAATTTTTTCTACTTGGTCTTCTTTTACTTTGAATATCCTATTTGTTACCCTTTTATATTCCTCTGACTCATGGATCAGTTTATAAAAATGAGCGTATTCCTTCTTGTCTATTGAGTAATCCCGGACAAGCTTCTTACCATTTTTTAATTCATAAACAAAAAAGGCATGCTCACCATTGTCTCTAGCTACATTCTTGTTCTTATTGTAGATAATTTCTTTGTGGAGCCTTCTTATTAAATCCATATTTTCTTGAGTTGTTAAGAAATACGGGTCCTCCAAATTATAGGAATAAGCATTGTCGCTTAAATGAATTCGCTCAACCTCACTTACATTAGGCACCTTTTTTTCAAACTGAGTAAAATCAAATTGAAAAAGAATGACTAACAGAGCCATAACTCCAGCATAAATAATAAGGCCCCTTATATGAATGATAATCCGCCAAGACTTTTGCAGAACCATTTCAGCTACAAAGTAGCCCAGGATGGCACCGAACACATAGCCTGCAATAAGCCATGCGGTATTCCCCTCCATAATTCCAAAATACAATCCGCCTAACAGCATCGTACAAAATGTCATCCCATACTTAAAAATAGGTTTTAACAAAGGGAATACAAGTGATTGTGTGACAGCTTCAAGCTTTCTGTTTTTGTACACCCATAAAGATACACCATATAAAATGAATATGAGTAGACAATAGACAATGATTTCAAATGCCCCTAAGGGTCTGTATTGTACCTGACTGAGTGCAACTAATGGCGAAAATGCTTCAATTTTACTTTCCATCACATATCGATCAGCAAATCCATACAGGTAGAATGGAAGATTGTATGCTAATAGGACAAGCAAACCCGTTGGCAATAATAAAAAAATATACGTTAAAATCCCTTGTATGGCTGAAATACCTGTAATCATTCCTGTAAAAACGCCTGTCAAAAAGACAAGAAGATTAAACATAATTGTGATGCCAAGCCACTTTAAAATATCTGTCCAAGTAAAAAACTCAGCTAAATTCAGAGGATTATACAAAGCCGATACAATAAACGCGATTAGCAAAACAGGAATAATTAAAAGGATCATTCCTGTTAATGCATATTGATGAAAAAGTCGATCCCTTTTAATCGGAAGACTATGCATGAAATCACTAAAGGGCTTCACCTGCATGAATCGGAATAAAAAAATGGCCAATATCACTGGTATTCCAATATTTATAACAGCTTGAATTTCAAAGTGAAAGTAGAATAGGCTTTCTGCTCTTATATATTGTCTTTGTTCTCCTGTCGTTGTCATTAAAATTTCTAATGGGATCGCAATAATTAATCCTATAAAGTGAACGATCGTTACCCAGCCGACACTTCTCAAAATCGTCTTTCTTATTTCTTTATTAGCCAAGGATATTTTCGACTGCATAACCAACATCCCCCATTTCATAAATAAAGATTTCTTCAAGCGTCAGTGGAAGGATATCGAATATGACAGGTTGATATTTTTCTATACTTGCCGTCACTTCCTCTTCATTTCCTTTTACGATTAATAAGAGTATACTTCCCCTTTTCTCTTTATGAAGCACTTTAAAAGAATCCAAAATGCCTTGTGGAATCGGGGCACCGCCTTTAAATGCGATCTGCACTTTATGTGTATCTGATTTGAGGTCATCCAAATCCTTTTCAATCATCATTTGTCCTTTATGCATAATTCCCACAAAATCACATAGATCCTCTACTTCTCTTAAGTTGTGTGATGAAATTAGAACGGTCATTTCTCTTTCAGCCACATCGTCAATCAAAAGACTTTTCACCTTTTTTCTCATGACCGGATCCAATCCATCTAAAGGCTCATCAAGAATCAATACTTCTGGCAGAGTAGATAGGGCGAGAGTAAATGCCACCTGTCTTTGGATTCCTTTTGAAAAACGCTGAATTTTCTTATGTACATCCACTTGAAAAATAGCTACAAGCTCATGAAAGCGTTCATCACTCCAACGTGGGTAAATGCTTGCGTAGAACTGTGCCATTTGTTTGGTCGTGTAATGCGGCAGGAAATAGGGTGTATCTTGGATAAAAAAGATCTTGTGTTTTACTTCTGGGTTTTCGTACACCGGCTGAGAGTCAATTGAAATCAATCCCTCATCAGGCACATAAAGCCCTGTTAAAAGCTTTAAAAGGGTCGTTTTCCCTGCACCATTTGAGCCCAGCAAGCCGTAAATCGAACCTTTGCCGACAGCTAGACTTACGTTTTCTACTGCTTCCTGTCCATCAAATGATTTTCGGACATGATTAATTTTGATCATTTTCTATCCCTCCCCCGATTGAAACATGTATTTCTCTTATCATTTTTATTAATTCGTTCGCTGTTATGCCTAAATACATCGCTTCTGATAACAGCTTCATTAGATCGTTTTTCACTTTCAAAAGCTTTTCTTTATTTTGGCTGTCATTTGCCGGACTGACAAAGCTTCCTTTTCCTTTAATTGAATAAATATATCCTTGTGTTTCTAGCTCGCGATACGCTTTTTGAATTGTATTCGGATTGATCGTCAGCTGTTGGGCCAACGTCCGGACAGAAGGCAGCTGTTCATCTGTTTTTAGCACTTCAGTTATGATGAGTTCTTTTAGCCTTTCGACCAACTGTTCATAAATCGGCTTGCGGCTCCTTATATCCAACTCGAACATATGCACTCTCCCATCTGTATGTAGTGTACTATGATTCATAGTACAGTTAATACAGTTTGATTATAGTACAAATTGACAGGAAATCAATCCCTTTTTTAAAAATGATCAGAGGAAATTTTCAACATGTTAGATAAACTTATAATATTGCTTGATAACGTATAGTTAATGCTAGAAAAAAAAGAAAAGTGCTGAGCACTTTTCCTTTAAACAATTATTTTAATGATCGAATATTCACCGCGCAAGCCTTAAATTCAGCTGTTCCAGAGATTGGATCAAATTCATTGATTGTTAAGACATTCGTTGGAACGTTACTAAAATGGAAGCTCATAAATACAAGGCCAGGTGCAACTTGCTCAGTAACTTTCGCCTTTACCTTCAGGCTGCCCCTTCTTGAGCTGATTTCAACTAGTTCACCCGTTTCAATGCCAAGCTTGGCTGCATCGTCTGGATGAATATCAAGTGATTCCTCTGTTTGTTTAATTTTTACACCGCCTGCATAAAAGCGTGTTTGCGTATGAGTATTATACGATTCATAACGTCTTCCAGTTGTAAGCGTAAATGGATAATCTTCATCGGGCAGTTCAACTGGCTCCGTATACATGACAGGAATAAATGGTGACTGCTTTCCGCTCGCAACTTCCTGATTATGATAACGTTCATGCAAAATAAATGTGCCCGGATGGGACTCATCTGGACAAGGATAATGGAGACTGTATTCTTTCTCCAGTCTTTCGTACGGCATCCCCCCATACATTTCCCAAGCGAGCTCACGCAGTTCATCCCAAATTTCTTCACTATTATTATAGCTCATCGGATAGCCCATCAATGTTGCTAGCTCGCATAGAATGACCCAGTCATCCTTCGTATTTGGGTGGGCTTCAACTGCTTTTCTTACACGTTGAATCCGGCGGTCTGTATTCGTATACGTACCTTCCACTTCTCCCCATGATCTTGCAGGTAAGACAACATCAGCAAGCTTCGCCGTTTCTGTTAAGAAAATATCTTGAACAATTAAAAGATCGAGTTTTTCGAGAAGCTTTCTTGTGTGTGTCATATGAACATCTGCCACTAACGGATTTTCACCAAGGCAATATAGGGCTTTAACTGCTCCGGTTTCCATTTTATCAAATGCTCTTGTTTGCGTATCGCCTGCAATTGAGTTAATTTCCATGCCCCATGCTTTTTCAAATCGGCCGCGGTACTCATCATTCGTTATGCTGACCGCACCAGGCAGCTGATTGGGCAAGCATCCCATGTCGCCTGCTCCCTGCACATTATTCTGTCCGCGAAGAGGCATGATCCCGCTTCCTGGTTTTCCGATATGACCAGTTAATAACGCTAGATTTGCGATATCAAAGACATTATTAACTCCACAGTGATGTTCCGTAATTCCAAGTGTGTAGGCTATCATTGCTTTGTCCGCTTTTGCATATTCCCTTGCTGTATCAATAATGTCTTGAGGATTAAGACCAGTTATTGTTGCAGCATATTCTGGCGTATAACTTTTCACTTGTTCTTTTAAGGTATCAAAATCAACAGTAAATTGGTTAATAAATGCCGGATTATATAATTCTTCCTCAATAATGACGTGAATCATCGCATTCATTAACGCGATATCTGAACCAACGTTAATTTGCAAATGGCGGTGGGCGCTTTTCACCATATCAATCCGGCGAGGATCAATCACGATGATTTTCAATCCGGACTTCACTGCTTTCTTCATACGATTAGCAATGATCGGATGGGCCTCTGTCGTATTCGAACCCATGAGCAAAAGCACCTCTGTATGATCAAAATCTTCTAATCTATTCGTTGGAAATCCACTTCCAAATACAGTTGCCAGACCGGCAACGCTCGGAGCGTGTCACGTTCGGTTGCAGCCATCAATATTATTGCTGCCGATGACTGTTCTCATAAATTTCTGAGTTACATAATTCACTTCATTCGTGCTTCTAGCAGTTGCAAACATCGTAATGGCTTCAGGACCAAACTGTGATTTGATTGCTTGAAGCTTCCCCGCAATAAATGCATAAGCTTCTTCCCAAGTTGTTTCTACTAGCTCACCTGCCTTGCGAATTAACGGGGAAGTTAACCGACTTTTATCATGAACATATTCATAAGCAAACGAACCCTTGACACATGTTTGCCCTTTATTAACAGGCGCTTCCTTATCTCCGCGTATTTTCACAATTTTATTATTGTCAACTTCGACAACGAGCCCACAGCCTGTTCCACAATAGCCGCAGACTGTTTTTACCTTTGCAGCCTCACCCATCATTTATCCTCCCTTTACGTAAGAATAGTTGATTTCATCATCTTCCCTATTATTTTGAAAGCGATTCCAATATTTTTTAAAACGCTACAAAATTCACGAAATACACTTTCTATTATACTACATTATGAATATTTTAAAAATAGGTTTGTGGGATAGAAAAGAATCAGCTCAATCTTAAGAACTGATTCTTTCAATATTATTTCTTCGTTTTATTGGCGATCTCTATTGCCCGATTTGTTCCCTCCGCCGCCTGATCAAGCACTTCTTGCGGATCGGCACCTTGATACAGATTTTCAAGAGCAGTAACAATTTGCTGACGGGATTCTGGGAAAACGGAAATGAGCGCACCTTGGGTCGCAACCGACGGTTTTGTTTGCTGAAGCTGATCTACTGTAACCTTTAATTGCGGGTATTTCTCCCATTCCGCCTTAACAATATCCTCATTGTAAGCTGCTGGGTTTATCGCGAAATATCCAGTTCCAATATGCCATTTTGCCTGAACCTCAGGTGTAGTAAGATATTTCATGAACTCCCACGCTGCCTCCTGCTCTTCCTTTGCAATGCCTTTTGACATCCATAAGGATGCCCCGCCAATGGCAACCCCTTGACGATCTACTTCATCTGGATACGGAATAAACGCAACCCCCACCTCAAATGGAGAATTATTAACAGCAGCTGCAACACCTGCGGACGAATCCATATACATCGCTACTTTTCCTGTCTGAAAGGCAGCACGGATATCATCCCAATTCGTGCCATAATTTCCAAGAGTACCTGCCTTGTTCATGTCATTTAGGAAATTAAAGACACGCAATCCCTCTTCTCCATTAAATTCTGCCTCTGTCGCATCGTCTGCTCGGCCATTTTCCTTGTTAACATATAGCCCACCTTGTGTAGCAACAAGCTGTTCAAAGAACCAGCCATATGTTAGCATGGAAAAACCGTATTGCTCACCAGGCTTTGTCAGTTTTTCTGCTGCGGCTTTTACTTCGTTAAATGTTTGCGGCGGCTTTTCAGGATCAAGCCCTGCTTCTTTAAATGCATCCTTATTATAAATCATTACTGGTGTGGAGGAATTGAATGGCATAGAATACAATTTTCCATCTACACGATAGTAGTTTAAAATATTCTCTTCGAGTTGAGAGAGATCATAGTTATCTTTATCAATAAACGATTGCATTGGTTCAATATAGCCACTGTCAATCATAAACTTTGTGCCGACCTCAAATACTTGTGTGATTGCCGGTGCATCCTTTGTTCCGCCTACACTGCGAAGCTTTGTTAATGATTCCTCGTAAGTGCCCTGAAATTCAGCATTGACTGTATACTTCTCCTGTGAGCTATTGAAATCAGCTACTATGCGATCAAGTGCTTCTTGACCTGCACCTGACATCGCATGCCAGAAGTTGATTTCCATTCTGCTAGGACTTTCCCCTGTTTCCTTTTCCTCAGAATTCTTCTTCGATGGTTCTGGTTCTGGCTTGCTTTCATTATTCGAACAAGCTGCCAGTAACATCATGCTGAAAATTACACTGAAAATAAAGAGTAGCCTAACATTCTTTTTCATGATGGCCAACGCCCCCTCATTTACTTTAATGCCCCTTGGGTTAATCCTTTTTGCAATTGCTTTTGACCGATAAATAACAGCAGCAATGTTGGAATTATAACGACAATGACTCCAGCCATGACCACCCCCCATTCGGTTGCGACCTCTTGGGACTGAAGCTGCTTCAGCCCAATTTGGACTGTTCGAACTTGATCGTTGTTTGTAACTAATAAAGGCCACAAATACATATTCCATGTCGTTAAAAATCCGTACGCTCCTAAAGTGACCAGACTTGTTTTTGAAACGGGAAGTATCACACGCCAAAAGAAAGCAAACCGGCTTAAACCCGCTATTTGTGAGGCTTCAAATAATTCTTTCGGAATCGTTTTAAAATGCTGCCTCAATAGAAATGTCCCGAAAGCCAATGCGAAAAATGGGACAGTCAGTCCTTGATACGTGTTTGTCCAGTCCAACTTTTGAATGGTGAAGAAGTTCGGAATCATTGTTGCTTCCCAAGGGATCATCATCGTTGAAATAAATAGGAAGAAGATAAAATCTCTTCCTTTAAAGGGAATGAATACAAATGCATACGCGGACATACTGCAAACAATTAATTGCCCAATCATTACCCCAGTTGAAACTACAAAGCTATTCATTAAATACTTCATCAATGGCAAACGTTCAAATACCCTGAAATAATTATCTAACGTGAATGTTTGAGGAAAAAACTTGCCTTGCATGATTTCTCCGCCTGTCATAAAGGAGATCATGAATGCATACAGAACAGGGAAAAAAAGCAGGAAGGCAGAGAATAGCAGCAGAAAGTAGAAAACGATTTTTCTCGGAAAGCTCATTGATAATGCACCTTCCTTTCGCCAAATTTAAATTGAAAAATTGTGACGATCAGTATACACAAAAATAAGAAGACAGCCTGAGCACTCGCTGTACCAAACTGATAGTTTACAAACGCCTCCCGATAAATGGAATAGACTATTAAATTGGTAGCCTGTGAAGGACCGCCTTTAGTCAAAATATCAATTTGTCCAAATGATTGAAAAGCATTAATCAATGAAATGGTAATAATAAAAAACAAGGTTGGCGATAGCATGGGGATTGTTATTCTTCGTAGCTGATACCAATAGCCTGCCCCATCAATTTTTGCACTTTCATATAGATACCCATCAATATTTTGCAGACCGCCTAAAAGTATTAGGAATGAAAATCCTGTATTCAGCCAAATCGTAGAAATAGAGACGGATAACAAAGCCCAGTCCGGATCCAAAAGCCATTGAACCTCTGGTAAATTTACAAGACTTAATAAACGATTAAACATACCAATGCTCGGATGAAAAAGAAAAAGCCAGACTACAGAAGAAGCTGCAACAGAGATCCCCATCGTTGAAGAATAAATGGTTCGAAAAAAACCAATGCCTTTCAGCTTTTCATTCGCAATTAGCGCTAAGAATAATGCGAGAATGACACCTGCTGGAACTGTATATAAAACAAATAATACCGTCGCTTTTATACTATTTCGAAAGGCTTGTGATTCTAATATATACGCATAATTTTCCAATCCGACAAATAGAGCTGCACTCCCATGCTGATCAGTTAGAAAGAAGCTTAAATAGATTGTCCGAAACATCGGATAAAAAACAAACACTATAAACAGCAGAACCGAAGGGAATAAATAGAGCAGTGCGGTTCGGGCATTTAATGATTTTCTCCAGAAGCTTTGTTTCTCATAAAAACTGGCACTGCTCTTTTTCATAAAAACACCTCTTTATCGAGGATATTATTCTCAATGTCTGTTGGAGTTTTTAGAAGCTCATTCGTTTTATGATCAAATAAACATAGTGATTCATAATTCAATTGAATAGGTATTAAATCACCAACTTGTAAGCGCCATTGCCCATTCCATTTAGCCATCCACTCGTAACTGCCAATTTTAAATGAAAAGATCGTTTCATTGCCAAGGATTTCTACATTGATCGCTTCTACTACTTGACGATTGTCAGGGCTCGTCTCCTTTGATGCGACTCTTATATGCTCAGGCCGAATGCCTACGAGTATCTGCTCTTTATGTAAAAGCCTGCTATCTTCGTCCGGAATCTTAATTTTCCATTCATCCCCAATACGAATTTCAGATTTCTGTCTATTTACTTCTCCATCAGCAATATTCATGGGTGGGGAGCCAATAAACGTTGCAACAAACGGATTTACTGGATGATTATAAATATCGATTGGTTTGCCGATCTGCTGAATTTTCCCATCATGAAGAATCATAATCCGATCCCCCATCGTCATTGCCTCTACTTGATCATGGGTAACGTAAATCATCGTAATCCCGAGGCGCCTTTGAATTTGTCTAATTTCCGATCTCATATGAGCCCTTAATTTTGCATCTAAATTGGATAGGGGTTCGTCCATTAAACAAATAGGGGCTTCATTGACAATTGCTCGCGCGAGGGCAACCCTCTGCCGCTGACCGCCAGAAAGTTCACGCGGCTTTCGGTTTAAATACTCACTTAAGCCAAGCATGGACGCTACTTCATTACATCGAGTCTTACGTTCGAGTTTTGGTATTCTCTTCACATGCAAACCGAAGACAATATTTTCCTCAACAGTTAAATGAGGATAAAGTGCATAATTTTGGAAGACCATTGATATATCTCTTTTACTAGGAGGCAGGTGATTCGCTTCCTTTTCACCTATTCGCAAGCTCCCTCCTGTTATCTCCTCCAGGCCAGCAATCATCCGCAGCATTGTGCTTTTTCCACAGCCTGAAGGACCGACTAGTACGAAAAATTCACCTGGTTCTATCACTACATTAATATTAGAAATGACCTCTGTTTTTTTATCGTAAGTCTTTGAAACATTCATTAGCTCTACTCTTTTCAATTACTCATCCCTCCATGCCTTTTGGGAGCTTTATAGCTAGATTTATTAGATTGGATAAATCTCTCTCCTTCATATTCTAATTCCGCAAAATCTTAAATATGCTAACAATATCAAAATTATATTAACAAGGAGTCTTTCAACCTATTAAGTGGGAGGAGAAATTGTAAACGATGAAGAAAAAAATAATATTGGCATGGGTTTTACTTCTATATGTCAATGGAGGCTGCTCGAAATCTGTTACACCTAATCCTTCTAGTTTTTCTGATTCATTTATCGTCATCGGCCATCGTGGTGCGTCTGCCTATGCGCCAGAACATACAATCATATCCTATCAGTTAGCATACGAACTTGGTGCTGATTTTATTGAAATTGATTTACAAATGACAAAGGATGGCGTACTTGTTGCTATGCACGACAATACGGTTGATCGAACAACGAACGGAAATGGAAGCGTAGAATCTCATTCAGTAGAGGAGTTAAAGAGACTTGATGCAGGTTCATGGTTCAACAAAAATTTCCCATTGTATGCTGACTCTGAGTATGAGTTTTTAACTGTTCCGACTCTTGAGGAAATTTTTGCATATTTTGGAAAAGAGGTTAACTATTATATCGAGACCAAGTCACCGGATAAATATCCAGATATGGAGGAAAAGCTCATCCAACTAATTCGAAAGAATGATCTTATTGAAAAGGTGATTATTCAATCCTTTAGCGAAAAAAGCCTGATTCAAATACATGCTGCTGAACCAAGGATTCCATTAATCCAGCTTCTCTCCTATCAAAGTCCTGCAAAAATAACTGAATCGGACATAATTAAATGGAAGGAATATGCAGCTGGCATTGGTCCAAATTATCAAATGATTGATAAAGCCTATGTTAAAGCGGCAAGGAGAGCGGGATTACTTGTACATCCGTATACGGTTAATTCAAAAAAGGATTTGGATCGACTAATGAAATGGGGAGTCACTGGCGTGTTTACAGATTTTGCAGATTCACTTTCCGAGGAGTGGAAAAAGTGATCTAGTTCAATATGGTGTTCACACCAAAAGGTTTTACAAATTAAAAATAACCATAAAACCATACCGCTAATTAACAAAAAATCCGAAACACCCTTTAAGGCATTTCGGATCTTTCTTCAATTTATAAACCCAAGCCTTGCCGATATACGCTTTCCAATTTCTATCACCCGAGGCTGAAGCTCTACTAACCTTGCATCCGTCATTCTAATTGTCGGTCCGGAGATGCTGACAGCAGCTTCAACTTTACCTAAATGATCAAAAATCGGAACCGCAATACATGTAATCCCATATTCATTTTCCTGCAAGTCAAGTGCATATCCTTTCTTCTTCACTTCGGCAAGCTCATCGATAAACACATTTTTATCTGTAATGGTTTTATCCGTATGAATGGGCAGCCCTTTTCTTTCTATTATTTCCTGGACTATTTCTATTGGCAAATGTGCCAGGATCGCTTTTCCAACAGATGTACAATGCATCGGTGCTCTCTTTCCAACCTTGGAGTGCATACGCAGAGCTTCATTACCATCTAGTTTTTCGATATATACGACTTCTCCTCGATCATACACGACAAGATGAATTACTTCATTCGTCTCTTTTTCAAGTTCTTGTAAAAATGGCTTCGCCTCATTCCTCAAATCAAGTGATTCTAACAGTCTTGAACTCACTTCTAAAAATTGATAGCCTAATTTATACCATTCTGTCTCTTTATCCTGTTCAATATACCCATATTGGACAAGTGTGGACAGGATTCTGTATACAGAGCTTTTGTTAATATCCATTTGATTAGCAATTTCTGTTACTCCAAGCCCGCCTTTTTTTATGCTAACAAGGTTAATAATATCTAGTGCCCGACTAACAGATTTCACCATATTTTCTCGATCCAATATTTCTCAACTCCTGATAATAACGCATGATTACTGTTTGATCGCAAACTTTTCCTTTGCTTCCAGCCTACGGCGATGCAGGATCGGCTCTGTATAACCGCTTGGCTGTTCATATCCGAAGAATACCAATTCACATGCAGCTTGGAAAGCAACAGATTCTTCATAATTAGGCGCCATTGGACGATACATCGGATCCCCAGCATTTTGTTTATCCACGACTATCGCCATTCGTTTTAAAGTTTCTTCTACTTGTTCCCTCGAACATACTCCATGATGCAGCCAATTGGCTACATGCTGACTGGAAATTCTTAATGTTGCTCGATCCTCCATTAACCCAATATTATGAATATCAGGTACCTTTGAACAGCCAATTCCTTGTTCCACCCAACGCACAACATAGCCAAGAATTCCTTGTGCATTATTATCCAGCTCCGCCTGTACTTCCTCAATCCCCCACTCTGATTTAGATGCTACCGGAATTTGCAGGATTTCATCCCGTAAGCTTTTCAATTCTTTTAATAATTTATTTTGTTCATTTCGAACATCGACTTCATGATAATGAAGGGCGTGCAAGATGGCGCCTGTTGGGGATGGCACCCAAGCAGTGTTGGCTCCAGCTTTTAAATGACTGATCTTTTGCTTGATCATTTCAGCCATTAAATCAGGCATCGCCCACATTCCTTTCCCAATTTGAGCACGACCTTGAAAACCTGTAGCCAGCCCATTAGTCACATTTGACTTTTCATAGGCATGCAGCCAAATCGATGACTTCATCTCATTTTTTGGTATCATTATCCCAGCTTCCATTGATGTATGAATTTCATCCCCTGTTCGGTCAAGGAAACCTGTATTGATAAATGCCACTCGTTCTTTTACTTCTCGGATACAAGCTTTTAGGTTAAGTGAGGTTCTGCGCTCTTCATCCATTAAACCAATCTTTAGCGTGTTTCGTTGTAAACGAAGTAAGTCCTCCACTCGATTAAATAATTCATTTGCATAGGCTACTTCTTTTGAGCCATGCATTTTTGGTTTCACAATATAGATGGATCCCTTTTTGGAATTTTGAAAATGACCATTTCCCATTAGCGAATGTTTAGCAATTAAGCTTGTTACAACCGCATCAATAATGCCTTCATACACTTCTTCCCCACTCTCGTCTAAAATAGAAGGATTGGTCATTAAGTGGCCAACATTTCGAACAAACATTAATGCCCGCCCTTGCAATACGAAAGATTGGCCATTCGGTCCAGAATACCTGCGGTCAGGATTCAGCTTTCTTATTACTGTTTTATCATCTTTTGTAAAGGTCGCAGAAAGGTCCCCCTTCATTAACCCCAACCAGCTGCGATAAACTTGGACTTTATCCTCCGTATCAACGGCCGCAACAGAGTCTTCACAATCCATGATCACAGACAATGCTGCTTCAAGAAGGATATCCTTTACACCTGCCTCATCTCTTTTTCCAGTTGGATGATTCCGGTCAATTTGTATTTCAAAATGCAAGCCATTATTTCTTAATAATATCGCTGAAGGATTATCTGGATCCCCTTGGTATCCCGCAAATTTTTCAGTATTACTTAATTCGCTTACCTTTCCCGACTTCATTGTAGCAATTAATTGCTCCCCAACAATTTGATATTGAACTACATCCTTATGTGATCCAGCAACTAATGGGACGGTTTGGTCAAGAAATGAGCGAGCAAAGGCAACAACTTTTTCACCTCGAACGGGATTGTAGCTCCCGTCTCGATGGGCCCCATTCTCCTCACTAATTACATCCGTTCCGTATAGGGCATCATATAAACTGCCCCAACGAGCATTAGCAGCATTGAGTGCATAGCGATGATTGTTTACAGGCACAACTAGCTGTGGACCAGCCTGAACAGCAACTTCCTCATCCACTCCTGTCGTTGTAATTTCAAAATTTGCACCTTCGTCTTCAAGATAACCTATCTTCTCAAGAAAAGTTTTATATTCCGCAAAATCAAAGTCTTTATTTTCCTTATGCCATATATTGATTTTGTTTTGCATCTCCTCACGTTCAATAAGAAGCTGTTTATTAACAGGTGAAAACTCCTTCACAATTTCTCCGAAGCCACGCCAAAATTTCTCCTGCTCCATACTCGTTCCAGGAAGTGCTTCAAAATTAATAAAGTCGTATAGCTCAGTGGCGACTTGCAAATTTCCAATTCTTTGATAATTCATCTTTCTTCATTGCCTCCTTATATTTGTTGTTTGTTATTACAAAACACCGTTCTATTCTCTCGGTATGAAAAGAATACCATATTGGAATGAATTATTTCAACAATTTTCTGAAAATTTAACAATACAAAAAGAAAAGATCACAGGTGCCATTTGCATCCGTGATCTTTTCTTTTTATATACGGCGAGCATGTCCGTTAAAATGTTCTTTCCAATAGCCGCTTGTCATACTAGCAACAGCAACACCTGTAGAGGACTGAGAACCGATGAATTTTCCTCCCCCGATATAGATGCCCACATGGCCATCTTTTTTATATGTATCGAAGAACACCAAATCTCCTGGTTTTAAGTCACTAGGTGATATTTTACTTCCTGAATATCTTAAAGATGAAGTACTAGCTGGAAGATTAATTCCACCTTGAGAGAATGCCCATGAAACAAAACCTGAACAGTCAAATCTTCCATTCGCTATATCTGATGCTGATCTCCCTGCACCAAAAACATAAACAGAATTTCCGATATATTTATATCCAGCAGAAATAATTGTGCTTAAATCCCCGCGTGCAGAAGGCACAAAATTTGAAGGACTGCTTTCATTAGATGATGAATTTGAATTATTAGAATTTGAATTAGAATTTGAATTTGAGCTAGAATTTACAGGAACACTTTTTGGCGTGAATTGGCTCGCAATTCTATGTCTTATTTCTGCTTCCCTTGCTGCAAGTTCACTATCTTTATATTGTAAGCTTTCTTTAAGAGCTGCTATTTTTTTCTCCTTAGCTTCAAGATCTTTCTTTAATGCATCATTTTGTGCCTTTTGCTCATTCATTAATGCTTGCATACCTTCAAGCTCTGTTTTCATTTCTTGTAATTCATTTAACTTTTTTTCTATTTTCACTTGATTCTCTTCTAAAACTTTTTTATCTGCTTCATGCTCAGCTAAAATATTTTGATCTGCCTGAACGATTTTTGTTACCGCCCCTACTCTTTCAATGAAGTCACCAAAGCTAGTTGATCCAAGAAGGACCTCCACATAGCCAATCGGAGAACTTCCATTTTCCTGGTAAGAAATCGCACGTTGTTTTAAAATTACACTTCGTTTATCAATTCTTTCTTGAATGACAGCTTTTTCCTTTTTTAGTTCTTCGATTTCTGCATTCGTACTATTAATATCTGCTTCTGTTTTATTAATTAATTGTGTGTTATCAAGAATGGCTTGGTCAATTCTTTTTAATTGAGCATCCAGTTTTGCTAGTTCTTCAAGTACTGAAGTTAATTCCTGATCAGCCTTTGAAAGGCTAGATTGTATACCATTTCGCTGTTTTTGAATAGATGATTTTTGTGTTTGTAAGGAATCAGCTTTTACAGACGGAAGAGCAAACGCTCCTCCTAATCCAAGCATTAATGTCGTATTTAAGATTACTAGTTGCTTTTTCATCAATTTGCCTGCCTTCCGAAATAATCTAGTTGTTTTTATATGTACATTTAAATTTTCAGATAATTATGTAATTATTTTCTTGTTTTTTCGATTAATTTTGACAGAATCTACATTCCTTTCACTTGCATGTTGAATTATATCATCATAATTTGACAGGAAGATGTTATTAATATTACAAGAATATTTCATTCGGTTCCAAAAAATTGAAAGATAGTTTTATTATGTATATTTACTGAAAAAACCGGGTAATTATTGGTAATTTATGTAACCGTTATGAATAGAGCAAAGGAGATTTCATGAAGTAGAAGAGGAAATGGGCCGTATTCCCTTTCCTGAGATAGAAAAAGAAACCACTTTCCAAAACAGGCAAGTTATTTGCAGAAGATAGAAGAAATGAACCGTTTAAACCTGAAGATTATTGATTGAAGGTAGTGAATATATCTCTAAACCTTGAAGTGGTAAGACTCCGCTTCAAGGCATAGAAGGAAAATATCTGAACCTTATAAAATTTATTTAGGTGAAGACAAAACAGGGACTACGAACTCCTCTCAATGTTACCCATTATCAATGACTCACGTTGGCAATGGATAAGTCGATAACAACAATCTGTTATTTTGTAACTCTCCTTCTATGGACCATTGGCTTTTTAGCTGCAGGTTTCTTTAGTTATTTAAGTATGGCTCTAATATTTTTATTGCCTCATTCAGCTTTTTGGCATTTTTCTCATACATTTTTTTAGCATTTTCGGATTCAGTCTCAAGACTAAATATTTCCAGATCAGCCTGGCATTTTTTCATCATTGCCATCAATAATGGCCTCGTTTGTGGAGATGGCACTTTGATTTTATCATCGAAAAGATCCACTGTTAGTTCACCATACGAGTCAACTTGTCCATAAAAGACATTATCTAATGTCACATTAAGCTTTTCTAATTCAAGATCCAGCCATTTTCTGCTTTTCCCTACCGCAGCAAGTGCATCGTAGACAATTTCTCCATCTCTTATAATCATTTGTGGTGCTTTTTCATTTGTCACCTTTAAATTTAAGTCTTTAGCCGTTAAAGGTCTTTTTTCCTTTTTAAGTAGTACACTTAGATCTCCTGTTGGTTCTAAGCATGCAAATTCCACATCAGCTATATCAAAAACATTTTTTTGCCTAAGTAAACTTCCTAGCTCATCTGTAGAATATTTTTCTTTCTTTAAGTTATCCTCCATAATTTTCCCATCTTTAATAAAGACCGTGCTTTTACCTTCGACAAAATCACGGAATGAATTACTTTTTAAGGATAGAAAATCCACCAAATACGTTATGCTTCCGAATAAAAATATGGCTAGAATTCCATGAGCCATATTACTCCCTAGTCCCATAATTACTTCTCCAGCAATACTACCTATAGTTATTCCAGAAATATATTCAAAAAAGGAGATTTCTGAAATTTGCTTTTTCCCTAATATTTTTGTAAAGAAAAATAATACGATCATAAATAAGATAGAACGAACAATGATATGACTCCAATCCGACATAGTCACACCTCCCCTTATGATTGTTTATACTGTGGTTCCTCTAACACCATTTCATTCACTCGGAACTGGAGATCCTTCTTAATCTCATTTATGGTATTCATCATGTCATGGAACGTCCGCTGAGCTGCAACTTCTTGTGAGTTCAAAGCTAAACCTGATAGCTGTGATTCTATTGAACGAATAGTTGCTACACATTGATTTACACTAGAAATTGTTGTCATTCTTCCACCCCTTTAAAATAATGAAAAGGTTGGCGAGAAGCCAACCATTTAAGCAGTTACTTATATTGCGGCTCTTCTTGCTGAATTTGCTGCAAACGTGGTTGAATATTGTCAATAATCGACTGTGTTTGCTGAGCAGCATCTTGATATAACTGCTTTGCAGCTTTATTATCCGTTGCCAATGCAAACGTTTCAAAGCTAGCTTGTGCGCTTTTTAAACCAGCTATTGTCTGTTTGATATTTGTAGCTACTGTCATTTCAATTCCTTCTTTCATTAAAGAATAACTTACAACGAATATTATTGCTTTTTTCTTCAGCAATATTTAAACTATTTTTTTCCAAAACAAAAAAACTCTATTTGGAAATAGTGGAATATCGGATTAATCGAATAAATCCTAGGCACAAAGAACATAATTTAAGAAAAACGTTTTGGAGTGATTTGGTTATGGATAATATCAATCCAATCAGTTCATCGGAGCTAGGTACTCTTTGGCTTACTTACCAAGAAAAAACTCTTATACTAAGAGTATTAGAATACTTTATTGCGAAGTCTGATGATCAACAAGCTATTAATATTATGGGTGGCTTATGGCAAGAACTTCATTATTATGTCAAAAAAATAGAGCGCATTTTTAAAAATGAGGGGGTAGCTATCCCTAAAGGGTTTACTAGTGAGGATATTAACTTAGAAGCACCAAATTTATATGACAATGGTTTTGATATAATGTTCATTCGAATATTAAAAGAAGTAAGTATGGGGATGTACACCATTAACATGAATATGGCTTACCGTGATGATATAATGGCTATATTCGAAGGACTAACTGCTGTTACCCAAAAAATTTATAAACTATCTACATTGTATTTGCTTGAAAAAGGAATACTAACTCTTCCGCCTAAAGTAACCGTACCTAAAACAACAGATTTTATTAAAAGCAAAGACTATATAAAGGGTTTTAAACTTTTTGGTGAGAAACGATCCTTAAATGCCATTGAATTAGGTTATCTACATCATGGGATTGAAACAAATAATATAGGCATGCAGCTAATTACTGGTTTTGCACAATGTGCAGAAGATGAAGAAGTTAAAAACTATTTTAATAAGGGAAAGGAACTGGCAAAAAAACAAATAAAGGAATATGAGGAAATTCTTTTAGAAAGTGACATTCAGTTCTCTGCTACCTCTGGAAGCACCGTTACTGCATCAACGATAGCCCCTTTTTCGCAAAAGCTGATGATGTTTTGCGTATATCTTCTTAATAGTTTTGGGATCGTTGGAGGAAGTTTCGGAGCAGTATTTAGTTTAAGAAATGATGTCATCTTGAAAACTACATTATTTGCCAAAGATATTTTCTTCTATGCAAATGATGGGGTTAAAATTATGATAAAAAATGGTTGGTTGGAGGAACCACCGCAAATGGAGGATCGCCCTCAAATAATAAAAGGCAAAAATAAAAAATGAATGCGAGATTCCTTTCTCTTGAATAAAAATGGATTCATCGATAAATAATAAAACTAGTGTTAACTTCTAACACTAAATATATATGTGGAGGGATACATGTTGAATATTCTTTTCCGCTTAATATCTGCAATATTAACACTGTTTTTTAAAGGTGCATTCTTTGCAAAAAGATTGAATTGGAAGTTAGATGAATTGTTAAGAATGCCTGCATATCATTAAGCATAAATATTCTTTTCGTATCGCTCTTTTCTCATATTCGTGTAAGTATAAGGCAGGCATATTCGTATGCTTGCTTTTTTTATTTTTTATTTACATAATAACACCCAAATTACAAATACTACCATATATTGAAATATTGGTGGTGTATACATGCAATTTTCCAGACTACAGCTGTTTTTTGTTTTAATCTTATTCATTGGAATTTCAAACCATGTACTTATCCTCCCTCATTTATTGAGTAGTGCGAAGCGAGATTCATGGGTTTGTGTCCTTTTGGCATATTTAATCATGCTTTCCTGGGGGTATATAATCTACCGTATTATGTCCAAAAATACACAAAGACAAAAACTTTACTTCTGGCTACAAGAAAGATCCGGAAAACAAATCTCAAAAATCATCCTTTCATTATTTATGTTATATATTGTTTCTGTAGGTGTTATATCATTTTATGATTTAATTCAAACAGTACAAATTTACTTTCTTCCACTGACACCCAATTGGTTAGTTATGCTGCCCTTCCTCATCCTTTGCGTTTGGACAGCTTACAGCGGGATGAAATCAATCGTATATATATCTACAGTATTATTGCCCCTTGTCTGGCTTTTGGGGCATTTTGTTGCCTTTTCCACGATGGATTCTAAAGATTATTCCTATGTTTTCCCGGTATTAATTAATGGTTATGATCCTATTATTAAGGGGACTATTACTATATTAGGAGGTAGTGTGGATCTCCTAGTTTTACTACTTTTGCAACACCATTTAAATAAATCGTATTCCTATTTGTCTATTCTTATCCTTATTTCTATTCTGCTCGGACTTGTTCTCGGTCCCACCCTTGGATCTCTTGCTGCATTCGGACCGAGCATTGCTGCTGACATGCGATTCCCAGCATTTGAACTATGGCGGCTTATTACTCTCGGTGAACACATTACACATGTCGATTTTTTAGCTGTATTTCAATTACTAAGTGGTGCGGTCATCAGAATTTCTTTATGTTTATATTTAGTTTCAGATGTTGTAGAACCTAGTTCAAAAAAAACTAAAAGATTAATATTTATACTTTTCTCCATTGTTTTATCAAGCGTTACCGTTTTTCCAATTAGTGACATGTGGGTTCAAGAGATTGTCGGTAAATATTTTTATATAAGTTCAGTCATATTGGCTTTCTTCTTATCATTATTCCTGTTTATTATCAGTTATTTACCTTCGCGGAAAGGAATAATAAATACATGAATATCGATAGAACAAATGTAATAGCGACTTTAAATCAATCTTTAAAAATGGGGAAATTAAACGGAAACGAGTTAAAAGGGATGTTGTGCTCATATTCCGATATCTATTTTATCCCAATTAATACAGATATCGATATTCAGTTCTTTTATTGCATTGGAATGATTGATTCTGTTCAGCTTAATGAGATTTTTAATAACCTTCTTCTGAATTTTGAGCATGATGATAACCTTGCATACAGATCACATGATGAAGATATACCTCCAATCATTCAAATTGACAATGCTGAAGAAATGATGAATAAGGCATTTTCTGGTTTTTTGATTTTGTACAAAGAAGGTATGCCATATTTTTATGGAGTTGATCTTTCAAAGCTTCCGCAAAGAACACCTGAAGAGTCCAATACAGAGGTATCTATTAAGGGGCCAAAAGATGGTTTTACTGAGGAACTGCATGTGAATATTTCACTTATTCGAAAACGAATAAAGACATTTGATTTATACTGTGAATCTTTCGAAATAGGGACCTTAACCCAAACCAAGGTTGCACTACTTTACCTTAAAAACAAGATAAACATCGATACAATAGATGAAGTGAGGAAGCGCTTAGAAAATCTTCATACAGAAAGTGTTTTAAGCAGTGGGCAATTAGAGCAATGGATTTCAGACCGTACATTTTCTTTATTCCCTTTGCTCGATTATATCACTCGTCCAGATTTTGCAATTGAATGCCTATTGCATGGAAGGTTCATCATTATTGTCAATGGCTCTCCCTTAGCTCTCATTGGGCCAATAAATATTTTTGAACTCATTAAATCACCAGAAGATGTCCATTTTCCTTTTTACCTTGTTGCATTTCAACGTATTCTAAGAATATTAGGATTAGTAATCGCCATATTCCTTCCAGGTTTTTGGATATCATTGGCTTCTGTTAATATGGATCAACTCCCGTTTTCTCTTTTATCAACGGTTGTAGTATCAAGAGCAGGTTTACCTTTTCCGATCGGCTTAGAGGCATTTATCATTCTCGGCTTATTTGAGTTTCTTAGAGAAGCGGGCATTCGTATGCCTACTGTAGTAGGACAAACCATTTCAATTGTTGGCGGGTTAATTATTGGGGATGCAGCTATTCGAGCAGGGTTGGCCTCTCCAACTATGATAGTCATTATTGCGATGACCGCAGTAGCAAGCTACACACTCGTCAATCAATCATTAGTAGGTTCTGTGAGTATACTAAGAATTCTAGTTATGTCCATTTGTATTTTTTTAGGGATTTATGGGCTGTTCATTAGTGCTCTATGTATACTTGTTTACATTTCCCGGCTTGAATCATTTAAAAAAGCCTACCTTGAACCGATAGCTTCCTTAAACTTTAAAGAAATGTTTTCAGCTTCACTAGTTAACCTCTTAAAACAGAAACATTTGCCATCGAAAATATTGCAGAAAAGGAGAAAAGGATGAAGAACATATTTTTCAAATCACGAATCCTATTCTTACTTATTTCTTTATTATTAATTTCAGCATGTACCAATGATATTAATGAAGTTCAAAATCTGAATTACGGAACAGCAATAGGAGTAGACTATAAAGATAATAAATACCATATTTATATACAAATGCTAAGCTTAACTTCCATAGCAAAAACAGAAGAAGGCACAAATGCACCTCCTCAAGTATATATATCAGAAACAATCGGAGAAACGTTCATTGATGCCTTTTTCAAGGCCTACCGAACTTCTCAAGAACGGATTATTTGGGCGCATGTAACTGCTATTGTGCTTAGTGAATCAGCCTTAAAAAAAGGGATAGAAAATATCTATGATGGCTTAACAAGATATTATGAATTTAGACCTACGCCTTGGGTTTTTGGCACGTTGGAACCGGTTGATGACATATTATCTACCAATGGTTTTTTCAATCAATCATCATTGGAAACCATATTGCATAGTCCGGAGAGTTCATATAAACAAGGTTCATGGATTAGACCCCTGAAATTAAATAAATTTGCTAGAGAGCTATTGGAGCCTGTCCAAACAACATATATTCCTACATTAACAATCAACAAAGAACAGTGGAAAAAAAATAAAAACGCCGAGCCAAAACTGGAAATAAATGGTTCGTTTTTTCTTAAAAACAAAAAATTTATTGATTTTTTTGAATTAAACGAAATTAAAGGCATTCGCTGGATTGCATCCGAAACAGAACGGACTGCAATTTTAGTTCCAAGCAAAGAGAATCCTGAATTTCTTGCAGTTTTTGAAGAACAATATATAAAAATCATTCCCATTAAAGTAAATGGAAGATATAAGTATGATGTAGTTTTCTATGCTAATGGATACATTAGCAATCGACTAAAAAATAACGTTTTGCATATTAGACATATGCAAAATTTTGTTAAAGACAGCATAATTATTCAAATAAAGGATTTATACCATATGGGTGTAGAAAAAAACATAGATTTTTTAAACTTAGAGCATCAATTATATCTAAAACACCATACTGACTGGAAACAGATGGCTGCGAAAAACGAGCCATTTTTTGAGGAAGATAGCATTAATGATTTCAAAGCATATATTTCACTTGAGCATTCCGGCTCTTTTAAAAAACGAAAAATAGAAATACATGATTAATTTTGAGATGGATGTTAAATAATAATAACTCAAGTGTTGTCATAACACACTAAATTGAATATGGAGTAGATAGAGTATGACAGACAAACGACCTATTGAGTTTACAGGAAGAGTATTGGATCAAAGAAATGATCTTACTGGACCGGACGATAATGGAAAGGCGACCTATCCAAAACGCCCTAATCATGTATCCATACAGCAGTCTACTGAAAAAAGACACAAATAGTTTTTCTTTAGAAGAAACGCTTTCACACGGTTCATCCTTTAGATAATCAAAAAACCATTTTGAATAAAGTATAATCAAAATGGTTTTTTTAATTATGTTAACTGCATGGTAGTTATACATGTGCCATCACTTTCAAAAGTAGAAAGCTCTGACTCCACCACTTTACTATCATTCGAAATTTTCACGTGATACTTTTTATTTCGAGGTAACCATAAATCAATAAATCCGTTTGCTTGAGATGTCATTGTTTCATCTATTATTACGTTGCCATCTGCATCTTCAATATACATGTCAAATTCTGCTTCTACCATTTCACCTTGACAACCTGTCAAGCTGTGATTTGTTCATGGATGAGTTTCATTAACGTAGGGTGCGATCGATACAAAAAATTCGTTATCTGGTAAGTCATAGGTTAACTGATTCTCATCGCTGTCGGTTACAATGAGTTCCTTGGATGTGATAGAAGCATTCTGATCTTTTATATTACCTACACTGTAATCATGGACTAGTTCCTTAATGTTTTCTAACTCGTCTTTTTTTGAAGAGGTCTCCTCATTCGCGTTTCCACCGCTACATGCTGCTAAAACAATAGAAACCAATAAAATAAGACCCAAGATTATTCTTTTCATTTTCATCTACCATTTATCCTCCTTTCATAGTCAATGAATACTATACCCAAAAAGTATGCAGATTTTATGCATTTTAAATAGTTGAAAACATGTATTTTATTTTAATTTGACGAATAAATGATAAGTGAAAGATTCTCCATTCATTATACCATTTTTACATAGGGACTATAACTGCTATTGGGTGCTAGTGACCCGCTGTTTCCTCTTCTTACCGCGGACTCAAAATTTTCTGATCACCGGGTATTTGCAGCCTAATCTAGTATGTTGTAACCATTCATGAAAATAAAAATTCCCGATAAAATGTGAGATCATATCTTATCGGGAATCGTTTTATCTAATTTCTAGTGTTTCGGCAATTACCTTCAATCTCTTAGAAACCTCTTCATCACTTAGTTCATGCTCTTTCACATAACGGTTTCGTGGATGAACGCGACATTCATGTGTACATCCGCGTAAATAGTTGTGCTCACTTTCTTCAGAGCAAATAATTTGTTTGTTGCATTCAGGATTGGCACAGTTTACATAACGTTCGCATGGTTCTCCCGTGAAGTAGTCTTTACCTACAATGACATGCTCATTCTGATTTACCGGAACACTAATTCGTTCATCAAACACATAACATTGTCCATCCCACAGCTCGCCTTGAACCTCTGGATCTTTTCCGTACGTCACAATGCCCCCATGAAGCTGACCTACATCTTGGAATCCCTCTTTTACTAACCAGCCGGAGAATTTTTCACAGCGAATGCCGCCTGTACAATAAGTTAAGATTTTTTTATCTGCAAATTCCTCTTTATTCTCCTGTATCCATTGAGGCAATTCACGGAATGCCTTAATGTCTGGTCTAACAGCTCCTCTGAAATGACCTAAATCGTATTCATAATCATTTCTGGCGTCGATGACGACTGTGTTCTCATCCTGCATTGCTTCATAAAATTCTTTCGGGCTTAAATATTGGCCAGTTACTTCCTTCGGATTAATGTCGTCTTCTAAACGAAGTGTAACAAGCTCCTTTCTAGGACGTACATGCATCTTTTTAAATGCATGGTTTTCGGCTTCATCTATTTTAAAAACCATTTCAGCAAAACGAGGATCTGCTTTCATAGCTTCCATATAACGACCGGTTTGTTCTATTGTCCCCGATACCGTTCCATTAATCCCTTCCTCAGCGACAAGAATTCTTCCTTTTAGCTCAAGCTCTTTACACAACTTCAAATGATCAGTTGCAAACTCTTCAGGATTATCTATTGAAACATACATATAATACAAGAGGACTCGATACGGTTGATTTTTTTCTGACATTTTAAGATTACCACCTATCATTTTATTAATATTTGCAAGATATTAATGCATTTAGGCAGATTAAAACATACCCTATTGCTTTTCTTACAAGTTTTTTCTAAGACTCTTCACCCATTATAATTACTTCTGTTTCCAAATTAATATCAAAATTTTTCTTAACTGTCCCTTTAATTATATTAATTAAATCAATATAGTCTTTTGAGGTAGCTTGATCGATATTGACGATAAATCCGGCATGTTTTTTCGATACCTCTGCTCCTCCAACTCTAAAGCCTTGAAGCTTACAATCCTGAATTAGTTTTCCAGCATAGTACCCAGGCGGGCGCTTAAAAACACTACCGCAAGATGGGTATTCAAGCGGCTGTTTTGATTTTCTGGCATTGGTAAATTCATCCATGTCCTGTTTTATCATTTTGTACTCGCCACGATTTAGCTGAAATTCTGCCTCTAAAATAACATAATCCCTGTTCATGAAAATGCTCTTACGATAGCCTAGGTGCAAATCTTCCTTTGATAAAGTAAGTATTTCGCCATCCCTCGTCATAACCCGTGCTTTTTCAAGCACATCTGAAATTTGCCCTCCATAGGCGCCTGCATTCATATATAAGGCTCCACCAACACTTCCAGGAATTCCACATGCAAATTCTAAGCCAGTTCGCTCATGTTCTAATGCGAAGTTAGAGACGTCAATAATGGAAGCGCCACTTTGAGCTGTAATTACATCATTTTTTATACTTATTTGATTAAACTTAGTGAGACATAATGTAATTCCGCGAATGCCGCCATCTCTCACAATCACATTCGAACCGCTTCCGAGAATGGTGACTGGAATATTGAACTTTTTCGCCTGCTTTAAGACTGACTGTATTTCAGCAAAACTAGACGGTGTAATAAATAGATCTGCCTCTCCACCGAGCTTAGTAAACGTATGATTACTAATCGGCTCCGATACTCTAATATTTTCCTCTATTACATCAGCCGAAATACTGTTGATAAACTGCTGATATTCACTCATCATTTTTCTCCTTCAATCATAAATAGATATCCTTTTCTCTATATTTAATGATACCTATCCCTAAAAGGTGTATCGATTAAACGGCTATCTCTCATAGGACATTAGTAGGTTTGATACTAAATTGTATAAAAACCTTTTGCTACTATAACATACTATCTTCATTTTTTCATCCTTTCGAAACCGTTATTGATTTCCACCATTTCCATACCTAAAAAACGATTAATCTCATCACTGCCATTTTCAATGTTCAAAGTACTAGATTCGTTCTTCCAGTAATCATTCTTTTTTTGCTTAATTATTTTTACATTTGCATCGACTTGATCAAATAGTTGAATCCAATCAAAAAGCTGGTAAAGTATGTATGAAAGGGAGATCTTTTCTGGAGGAACTATAAAATGAAGAATACTATTTTAGTCGTTGATGATGAAAAGGAAATTGCAGATTTAATCGAAGTTTATTTAAAAAATGAAAATTATACCGTTTTTAAGTTTTACACTGCGAAAGAAGCTCTTAATTGTATTAACAAGGAAAAACTGGATCTTGCCATACTTGATGTGATGCTGCCGGAAACAGATGGATTTGCCATTTGTCAAAAAATCAGAGAAAAATTCCATTTCCCTATTATTATGCTAACTGCCAAGGATGAAGAAATTGATAAGATTACTGGCTTAACATTAGGAGCGGACGATTATATAACAAAACCCTTTCGACCTTTGGAGCTGATTGCCCGTGTAAAGGCTCAGCTTCGGAGATTTACAAAGTATAATCAGCAGGATACAGAAGACAATGAACATATCATTGCTATTTCAGGTTTAGTCCTTGATCAGAATACGAGAAAATGCCAATTAAACGAAAAGACTTTATCACTAACACCTACAGAATTCTCCATTCTTTGGTGTCTATGCGAAAATCGAGGTCGTGTTGTTCGTTCAGAGGAGTTATTCAAGGAAGTATGGGGTGAAAAATATCTTAACAGCAATAATACAGTCATGGTTCATATTAGACATTTACGTGAAAAAATGAATGATTCTGCCGAAAAACCCAAATATATAAAAACGGTCTGGGGAGTGGGGTATACGATTGAAAAATGAATTTAGCAAACTAAAAAGGAAAATCATTCTGCAGATTACTTTAATTTTACTCTTTACGATCATTGTTGGTTATTTCATTTATTATGCTGTAATTGATGGTGTCTTGCAGGCTCCTTTTGCCAATATGTTCATTAGCTTTTGTGAGAACGTGCTTCAGCTCGATTTCTATACTGCACAAAATATTTACTCTTCATTATTTCGAGTAAATAAATCAATGTGGCTTGCGCTTGGATTCATTCTATTACTTTTAGTAATGTTTTACCTCGCACTTTCTCGTTTTACAAGGTATTTTAACAAAATCAGTGATGGTCTGGACAGTCTTACTGAAGAATCAGAAACAGAAATCCTACTCCCTCCTGAACTTGACTTCATGGAAAAAAAACTCAATGCAGTCAAAGGTAAACTAGAAAAACGGGCAAAAGATGCAAAAGAAGCAGAACAGCGAAAAAATGATCTTGTCGTCTATTTAGCCCATGATATAAAGACTCCACTGACCTCTGTCATTGGCTATTTAAGCCTTTTAGATGAAGCAGCAGATATGCCAATTGAGCAAAAAGCGAAATACTTGAAAATCACATTAGAAAAAGCCACTCGTTTAGAACAATTGATCAATGAATTTTTCGAAATAACGAGATTTAATTTACAATCGATTATGCTTGAGAAAGAAACAATCAATCTAAACTATATGCTCATGCAACTAGCAGATGAATTTTATCCTCTACTAGCCCCAAACGGAAAACAAACAATTGTGGAGGTAGAGGAGGATCTTAAGATCGATGCTGATGCAAATAAATTAGCAAGGGTTTTTAACAATATCTTAAAAAATGCCATCGCCTATAGCTACGAAAATAGCATCATTGAAATTGGCGGTACTAGGAAAAATGAACAGGCAATAATTACTTTTACAAATAAAGGAAAGATCATTCCTCCTCATAAGTTAGATATGATTTTTGAAAAATTCTATCGGCTGGATGTCTCCCGTACTACTCAAACAGGTGGTGCAGGGTTAGGGCTGGCTATAGCTAAAGAAATTATTCATGCTCATGGCGGCAGCATTTCTGCAGCAAGCAATGATGAAAGAACTATTTTTACAGTTGCGATTCCGATCCATTCTTAAGAAAATCTTAAGATTTCAATAATGGAAAATTAAAAACTAACTCCTTCTTCTATGTTTTAATTAGTGAAGCAATGAGATAAGGAGTTGTTTTTATGAGAAAAAGAAAACGTACAAATAGCACTGCTTGGATCATTACTTTTCTGATAATCTTAACGTTTTTTCTTATACCGTTTGAAAAGATGGATGGACTGATACGGGACAGGCTTAATCAATTCACGAGGGAATTTTCTTCAGAAAGTGATACCACACTTGAAGTCAATGAAACATTAAGTAATAATCTGCATAGTCAAAATGCCATTTTAATCAATTTGAATGCACAAAAAATCTTGATGGAAAAACATAGTGAGGAAATAATCTTCCCTGCCTCCCTCACAAAAATCATGACTACCTTGGTAGCTATAGAGAATATATCTGATTTGCAAAAGCGGATTTTTCTTCCCGAAAGCATGTTTTCTGACCTCTACGCTGCTAATGCATCCATGGCAGGATTTCTCCCGAACGAAAAGGTTGCGGCCATTGATCTTCTTTATGGAACCATGCTTCCATCCGGTGCCGAAGCTTCTATTGGACTGGCGAATGAGGTTGCCGGGTCAGAGACAGCGTTTGTTCAGCTTATGAATGAGAAGGCCAAGCAGCTCGGTATGAAGAACACTCACTTTACAAACGCTACTGGTCTTCATCACAGAGATCACTATTCAAGCGTGAAGGATATTTCGGTACTTTTGGAGTATGCATTAAAAAATAATACCTTTCGAACCATTTTTACAGCAGAAAGACATTCTACATCCCCTTCAAATCTTCATCCAAAAGGAATCACGTTTAAGAGCAGTATGTTTAGAAATATCGATTCCGCAAATGTATTGAGCAAGGAGATTATTGGAGGAAAGACCGGCTACACGGAACAAGCTGGATTATGCCTGGCAAGCATCGCTGAAATAAATGGGGAGGAATACCTCCTAATTACTGCTGGTGCTGATGGAAATCATCATACGGAACAATACAATATTACAGATGCAATGTCAGTGTATAAACAATTGAGATATTAAATATATGAACACAATACCAAAAATGAGAACCTCCAATTTTTATTAGCCTTGGGGTTCTCTTCTACTTTTTGACCTTTAGATTTGATGTTTTTTTGAATCATTTTTTATTACACCTTACCTAAATTCTTTATTACAACTCTAAATTCCTGCAATCTAAAATCATTGTTTAAAATACGACCAAAATAAAAAGCATTACTATAAAAGCAATGCTTGCTATTTCAACAATTTACCAAATCCAGTGAGTATATTTACACCTTTTTTCAAATCTTGGCTTGCAGCATGAATGACCTTTATACCTAAACCGAAGATTGATGTGTCTTGCTTCTTTAAATCAGCTAATTCTTGTTTTGTTAGTGTTAGCTCTTTTTTCATGTCCTCTAATTGTTTTTGTAAAACGTAAAGCTTATGATCTTCTTGCAGATAAGGATCCTGCTCTTCTTTCAATTCATCCGTTGACTTGCCTATATCTCCAACTAACTCCATAAGCGTTTCATCCTTTATTAATTTGTTTGCCATTGGCAATAAAGAGCCGAAGTTTAGAGAATCTTCATTTTCCAGCAGACTTTCAACTAACTTCATTACTGATTCATTCTTTAAGAATTGCTTTTCTGTTCCTTCACTACTACTTGTCATTTGAAAACTCACACCCCATTTAATTTGTACAAAACTATAGTCCACTTCTAATAAATACACTGGGGAGATCATCTCCCAGTGTACTTACTTCATTATGCTGCTGATGCTCGTACCAATAACGAACGAATGGCACTTCCGATAGCCGATGCTTGACACTCAATGCCAAGAAGTTTCGCCAATATCCAAGCCAACAACAATATAACTAGAAGAATAAGGATTACTAGCATAAATAGTCCCCCCTTTCACAATATTTAAGGGACCCTTACAGTTCATGATATGTTCACATAATGGACATGCTTAAACAAACATCCATGCCTGTAGAAAATGGGCAAAGAAAAAGCACAAGCATATGCTTGTGCGTTACGTTTATCTCTGAAATTGAACTTTATGAAGATTTGCAAATATGCCGTCAAGGTCAATCAATTCATCATGTCGTCCCTCTTCTGCAATTCCGTCTTCCGTTACCACAACGATTCGATCAGCATTGCGAATCGTTGCTAGTCTATGTGCAATAACAAGTGTTGTACGGTCTTGTGCAAGTTCAGTCAGTGCTGTTTGAATTATTTGTTCTGTTTCTGTATCTAAAGCTGATGTGGCTTCATCAAGGATAAGAATAGGCGGGTTCTTCAGAAACATTCGTGCGATCGCAATCCGCTGTTTTTGACCACCTGAGAGCTTCAATCCTCTTTCCCCAATTTGTGTTTCATAGCCAAACGGAAGGGAAGCAATGAAATCTTCCAAGTGGGCTCTTCTAGCCGCTTCTTCAATTTGTTCATCCGATGCCCCTAGCATTCCGTAGGCAATGTTTTCTTTTAATGTCCCTGTAAATAGAAATACATCCTGCTGCACAATTCCGATTTGTGATCGCAGCGATTTCTTAGTCATTTCTCTAACATCCATGCCATCAATTGTTATACTTCCACTGTTCACATCATAAAAACGTGGAATAAGGGAGCAAATTGTTGTTTTTCCAGCACCGGAAGGACCGACAAACGCAACTGTCTCCCCTTTATTTATTCGAAGGTTAATCCCTTCGAGCACTGATTTATGCTCATCATAACTGAAGGAAACGTTATTAAACTTAATATCTCCACGAAGGGTAGCTACCTCAATGGCATCCTCTGCATCTTCTACCTCTGGTTCTGTATCAATTAATTCAAGGAAGCGTTTGAACCCTGCCATTCCTTTCGGATAAAGTTCCAGCAAGGCGCTAATTTTATCAATCGGTTTTAAAAGGACATTTACATAAAGAACAAAACCGACTAATTCTCCATAGGATAGTTGGCCTGTAAAGCTCAGCCATGCACCAAAAACAAGAACGATTAACGTCATTAAACGAGTCAACATATAAATGCCAGAGGAACTAAAACTCATAATTTTATAAGCAGAAAGCTTTGCTAAACGAAATCTCTGATTATTCCTTCTGAATCTGCTAATTTCATATTCTTCGTTTGTAAAGGATTGAACAACACGCACACCCGAAACACTGTCTTCCACTCGGGCATTCACATCAGCAATTTCGCCGTACATTTTCTTCCATGCTTTATTCATACGGATATTGCAGAAGGAAATAAGCCAAATAAGAAACGGTGTAATAATAATCGTAACTAATGCAAGTTTCACATTAATCGTAAGCATAATCCAAAACGCCCCAACAAATGTCATGATTGCAATAAATAAATCCTCTGGTCCATGATGGGCAAGTTCCCCAATATCAAAAAGGTCATTTGTCACACGGCTCATAATATGACCTGTTTTTGTATTATCAAAGAATCGGAAGGATTGACGCTGAACATGCTGAAACAGCTGCTGCCTCATATCTGTTTCAATATTGATGCCGAGCATATGCCCCCAGTAGTTTACGATATATTGTAAAAATGTACTTACTAAATATAACGTTAATAGTCCTGCACTGACGGATACAATTTTCGACCAGTTTCCGCTTGGCAATAAATCATCAACAAACCATTGTACTGCAAGTGGGAAAGCGAGCTCCAAAATCGCGACAATGACAGCACTGCTAAAATCAATCGTAAAAAGCTTTTTATGTGGTTTATAATACGAAAAAAATCGGCGAATCATCACATTTTTCTCCTTGTCCTCCAAATATAATCACTTGGATTATATGGTGTGGTTGATAAACATACAAGTTAATTGACTTCATTTGCTTTTTTCTTTTGTTTAAATTTGATCTTCATTAATAGCTGATAGAGGACTTCTGAAATAACAAGTCCAACGGCAATTGCACCAGAAATCATAAATGCTTTTGCTGCTAGCTGAATAGCTACATTATAATCATTGACAACAAAATGACGCATTGCATCATACGCTAAACCGCCTGGTACAAGTGGAATAATTCCAGCAACACTGAAAATAATAATTGGTGTTTTATACATTCTAGCAAAAATCTGGCTGATAACTGCAATCACAAAGGCAGCAACTAAGGATGCGACAACCGCATCGAATTCCTTATTTACAAGGAAGATATAAACAAACCAGCCCGCCATGCCTACAAACCCGCATTTAAGCAATGACTTTTTAGGCGCATTAAAAAGAATACCAAACGCTGCAGAGGCAATAAAACTTGTTATTAAGTGTACGATCATTTACTGCATACCTCCGTTTTACACTAATAAAAGGCGACGACGACTGCAATTCCAGTACCAATCGCACAAGCAGTTAAAAATGCATCTGCCCCTTTTGATAATCCTGACACTAAATGCCCCGCCATCAAATCTCTTACCGCATTGGTAATTAATAGACCTGGAACAAGCGGCATAACGGATCCAATTATAATTTTATCAAGCTGTGTTCCGACACCCATTTTTACAAAAAGAAAGGCGATTAGCCCAATTACGAGTGAAGAAACAAACTCAGAGAAAAATCTTACTTTTAAAATTTGATGAATAAAGACAAAACAAACAAATCCTAGTCCCCCAGCAATGACGGCTGGAATAAAATCACTCCACTGTCCCAAAAACATCATTAAGAAGCAGCCGCTCGCTATGGAAGCTGCAATGATTTGCTGATAGATTGGAAAAGTAAAATTTGCATCTTGAATTTCCTTCAATCGATTAAGCGCTTGTTCAGATGTCATCTCCCCGCTGCTTAACTTTCTGGAAACGCCATTTACAAGTGTTACTTTATATAAATCAGTTGTTCGCTCTGATATTCGAATAAATTTTGCCGGCTCTGTTCCATCAATGGAAAAAATAATCCCAGTTGGTGTTACATAGCTATGTGATTGAGGTAAACCGAAAGATGCAGCAATCCTTGTCATTGTATCCTCTACCCGATACGTTTCTGCCCCGCACTGCAGCATAATTTTTCCAGCAAGCAAACAAAGCTCAATCACTTCATGTGTTTGGGGAAACCTATTTTCCACCCTTTTCCCTCCTACAACAAACAATTAATTATATTTCTTCATAATAAAGGAAATGTGTCATGAATTAAAGAGCAATCAAGAAAGTTTTGTCCTTCATGACAATATAAAAATCTTCGAAATATAATTATATCTGCGAAAAAAGAAATTTATCTACGATAATGTAATGATATCTACGAAAATGAATGTTTTATCTACGAAATACCAGAAATATCGATTTTTCGACAAAAAGATTATAAATCAACCAAAGAAAAAAAACTGCCAAGCTGGCAGCATTCTTTATAGTGGGACGTCCAAAATAATCTTAGTCCCTTTATCCTTCAATGACTGGATCGTAATGTTTCCTTTAACGGCTTTCGCTCTTTCTTCCATACTAAAAAGACCAACACCCCGAGAAACGGCTTGTATGTCAAAGCCTTTGCCTTTATCCTCGATCATGACTCTCACTTCATCTTCCATTTCTCGAATCGTCACGGTTGCTTCTTCTGTATCCGCATATTTCCGTATATTCGTCAATGCCTCCTGAATTATTCGATAAATGGTGATTTCTTTATTCTCATTTAGTCTTGTATTCAAATAGCAATCAAAATAAACATTTATATGGGTATGATCAGAAAAACGGACAAGAAAAGAACGGATAGCAGGAATTAATCCAAGATCATCAAGAACAGAAGGGCGCAATGTCCAAGAAAGATCCCTAAGTTCTTCGATAATTTCAGCTGCTTCATCCTGCATTTGATCTAACAAAGGATGATTCACATCGGATTGTAAACGATTGATTGTAATTAAATGGCTATAAAGGTTTTGCCCAATTCCATCATGCAGTTCTCGAGACAGCCGTCTTCGCTCTTCCTCTTGCACATTAATAATTTTCGTCATCATTAATTGGAGCTCTTCCTCAGCTTTTTTTCTCTTTGTTATTTCATGTCGAATAGCCAAGTATTGGTACGGACGCCTATGTTCATCAAGAAACGGAACAATGGTCGTGTCCACCCAATAATATGTGCCATCTTTGGCACGGTTTTTTATTTCCCCCTTCCACACGATCCCAGATGCAATCGTCCTCCATAAATCGGCAAAGAATCGTTTATGATGATATCCAGAATTAATAATCCTGTGATCTTTTCCAATTAATTCATCCCTTGAGTATTTTGAAATACGGCAAAATTGGTCATTCACATAATGAATGATACCTTTTTGATCAGTAATAGCAACGATAGACGATGCATCAAGAGCAAATTTAAGATCGCTTAACTCATTGACAGACTTCTTCAATTCATCAACAACTTGCTTATACTCCGTTATTTCATTACGGATAGCTAAATATTTATAAGGTTTGCCTTTTTCATTAAGGAAAGGAACAATGGTCGTATCTACCCAGTAATAAGAACCGTCCTTCGCTTGATTCTTAATTTCACCACGCCATACTTCCCCATTTCCAATAGTCTGCCAAAGTTCTTTCATAAATTCCTTTGAATGGTAACCAGAATTAATCATTCGATGATCTTTTCCGATTAGTTCCTCTGCCGAATACTTAGACACTTCACAAAATTTATCGTTCACATATGTGATAATTCCTCTTTGGTCAGTAAAAGCAACAATGGTTGATTCATCTAGGGCATATTTTAAATCAACAAGTTCATTCAAATGATAGGCATGTGCAGATTTAAGTCTTGATTGATCTTTTACACTATTAAAAACGATAAGAAAAAATTGATTCGTTCCGAAACAAAAGGCATTAATACGAAAAAACAAAGAAAAATCATGACCCATCCGATGTTTACCAAGCTGATGAATAATCATTCCTTCTTTAGCTGTATACACATCGATCTCGGGCATAAACTTATTTAGCTCTGATCCAGTCATTTCACCATATTCATATCCAAATATGTGACATGCCTGTTGATTCGAATATGCAATAAGCCCCTTTCCATCCACTAGAATAGTCGCATTCCTTGAAGCAGGAGTATTGTTATTATTAAGTTGTATCTGACTATCCTTGTCCATATCTGTTCCCCCTGATTGCCATTCAAAACAAACTGCTTATCATCCCTTCCAAAGTTAAGGCAGCCTGCCTGACAATATTTTGTTCCCTTTCGTTTATCGGCGTGTTCGTTCGTCTTCCTACCAATAAAACACCCTTTGGCGCACCTTTATAAAAAATAGGTACTGCAAAAGCAAAAACGAGCTTTTCAGCAAGCATGATCGGATATTCAAGTGCTTTCCCATGTATATTCTCGGGAAAATGATTGATTGTTATCGGACTTCCTGTCGCAATCACTTTCCCCGCAATTCCTTTTCCATATCGAACAGTAATTTTCTTATATTTATCATTACTATTCCCTGCGGCATAATGCCATCTGACATCAGGTCCTTCTCTATTCTGTAAAGCAAAACCAACAAAATCAGCAGCGATTTTAGTTAATATAGATTCGCATGCATGTATAATATCTATTGACGGATTTGATTGCACTCCCCCTTCAAATTCCATATCCTAATAACCCCTTTTTCAATGCAACTTCAACTAGCTCTGGTCTTGTTTTCATTTGCAGTTTTTCCATCAAATTTCCTTTGTGTGTTTCAACCGTTTTGACACTAATAACTAGCTGTTCGGCAATTTCTTTATTTGAAAACCCTTTTGCAATTAAAGTCAACACTTCTTTTTCCCGGTCAGACAGAAGGTTAAACGTATCTACATTCCCATTTTTCACATTTCCAATGTATTCTTCCATTAATCTTTTCGTTGCTGAAGGATGCAAGTAAGCGTTTCCTGCAGCAACAGAGCGGATGGCCGAAAGAAGTTCTTCATGTGGTGCACTTTTTAATATACATCCCGATGCCCCGGCTTGAATGGCCCTAAATAAGTATTCCTCATCATCATGCATCGTGAGGATGAGAATAGCCGTTTCAGGCAACAGCTTTTTTAATTCGATTGTTGCTGATAGACCATCTTTCCCATGCGGCATGCTTAAATCCATGACAACGACATTTGGCTTTAATTCAAGTGATTTCTGAATGCCTTCATTTCCTTCAGAAGCTTCCCCTATAACTTCTAAATCAGAATGATTGTTTAAAAGCATTTTCAACCCCATTCTTACGACTGCATGGTCATCACAAAGCAAAATTTTGATCATGCTAGCTCCCCCTATCTTTGTTCGATATATACAGCAGTAAATACATAACAAGGGATTGCAGTCGCAAATCCCTTGTTTTTGTTCTATATGAATGGAAGATAAAGTTCGACTACTGTCCCTTTGCCAAGTCTTGACGAAAGATGCCATTCTCCCCCGATTAAATGCATTCTTTCCTTCATTGCAGCGAGACCAGTCGATTGCTTCCATCCCTTATCAATATCAAATCCCTTGCCATTATCTTTAATGATAATGGATAAATGATCTAATTTCCATGTAAAAGTCATTTCTGCATTCACTGTGTCTGCATACCTTGCAATATTTGCTAAAGCTTCCTGGCAAACTCGAAAAAGGGTGATTCTTTGTTTTTCCATTAAAGGAATTTCTTTGCCCGAAGTTTCTAGCTTTACCTCAATCCCATATGTGGAAGTGTATAATTTTAAATAGCTTTTTATCGCAGGAAGCAATCCTAGTGTCGTAAGAGTAGGAGGGTGCAGCTCGACAGCCAGAAGCCGGATTTCTTGAATTGTTTTTTCAAGCAATTCAGCCATATCACTGACATATCCCTTCATTTCAGCCTGTTCAACCGCATTCCCTATAAACTGCATCCCTGTATAAAGACTATATAAAGTTTGTCCGACCCCTTCATGCAGTTCAAGAGCAATTCGTTTAATCTCTTCTTCCTGAGATTGAATGATATAGGAACTAATATCGTTTTTGACTGGCTGTCTTTCCATGTCCATCACCCCTCCTTACGCTTTTCTCTTCTTTAGATTTGAAATATCACTGAACATGCCAGCATATTGAACAACTTCGCCTGCATCGTTCTTTACCGCACTGATCGTCAGCCACTGGAGATATTCTTCCCCATCTTTGCGGCTATTCCATATTTCTCCTTGCCAAAATCCGTTATTTTCAATTGAACGCCACAGATCATCATAAAAAGTCTTTGGTTGTTTATTTGATTTAAGAATATTCGGATTCTTGCCGATTGCCTCAGCGGCATCAAAACCTGTAATCTTTGTAAATGCTGGATTGACAGAAATGATCTTTCCATTTGTATCTGTAATCATAATGCCTTCTACTGTATGATTTAAAACTTCATTAGCAAGACTCATTTTTCCTTGGAAATACATCCAAACAACTAATATTAAGCTTGCAAGCGCCACTTCGGAAAGAGCCATAAATCCAATTGCATAATGACCAGTTAGATTAAACAACAACGTTAGAATAATCGGTGGGAAAAATCCTCCCAAGCCACCCATTGCTGAAACGATCCCGTTCACAATCCCAGCTTGTTTACTAAAGTACATCGGTACCAGCTTAAAGATCACACCGTTTCCGATTCCAGCACATAGTGCGATTGTTAAGCACCCAAACGTATACCAGCCGATTGATGGTGCAAATGATAAGATCATAGCCGAAACCGTGTAAACCCCGAAAACAAACATCAGTAGAATCAGTGAATGAAAACGGTCTGCCAGCCAGCCGCCAATTGGTCTCATGAGTGTAGCAATAACAATAAATCCTGCTGTTCGAAATCCTGCATCCACCTTATCAAGACCAAAGTTCGCAACAAGAAAGTTTGGCAGATAGATTGTGAAAGCGACAAAAGAGCCAAATGTAATAAAGTAAAACAAGCTTAAAAGCCAAAGTTTTTCATTTTTATATACACCTTTAATTTGTTCTAAAAGCGGTGTTTTTACTTTTGCTTCTTGCTTATCCCCTAAAAGAAAGTTAGCTAGAATGAAAACCCCTAGAATAATTAAATAGAATTGTATAGTTGTTGACCAGCCAAATTTTGTTGCTACAACTGGGGCTGCAAATGCAGAGATCGCTGTACCTAGGTTCCCAGCACCGTATATGCCATTGACAAAACCATGTTTTTCCTTTGGATAGTACTTAGGAAGAGATGTGACCCCAACAGAGAATACAGCTCCACCTATTCCAAGAAATAATCCGCCAACCAATAAATCTGCTAAAGAATTTGCAACACTAATATAATAAACTGGAAATAATAGCAGAACAAAGCTGATAAGGAAAATTTTCCTTGCTCCAAATTGATTGGCATAATATCCGAGAGGAACACGTAAAATTGATCCAAGAATAACTGGAATGGCTGTTACAAGTGCCAATTGATGATCAGGTATTGCGATATCTTCTTTAATAAACGGCAGTAAAGAAGATATCAACACCCAAATCATAAAACCAACAACAAGATTTAATGTTTGTAAGGGGAGCTGTATTTTTCTATGCATTTTGACCACGCTCACTTCTAATAACATAATTTAATCCTGTTTCATGGTCATATGCAGACCATACATTTTCACTCATTCTTACATCTGCCTTTAATGGCACAGCAAAGAAATATTTATCATCAAAATAAATGCGCAGATGTGTCTTATCAGGGCATAGCCCTGTTTTTGTTATCGTTTTTTTCACAAAAGGTGCTTGATCTTCCCCAGGCTGGTCTAAGATAGCTACTTCAGCCCGGTGGAAAATGAATGACTCGATTTTTTCTATTTCAGTGGGTCCCACAGCTACCGCACCCTCTCTTTGCCGGATAGATAAACATTTTATAGCCTTGAAGTGTATCCCAGAATTTCTCTTCTGCATGTTCCTCGATAAAGGCAATCGTTTCTTCTTCTGATTGCCATTTGCTCATGCCTTTTACTTCAGCTACGACAATTTCCATGTCTTCCTCAATTTTCTCATCTAAATACCAATTTAAGCGGACACCTTCAAATAGCTTTGATAACATTTGATCTACTTCTTCTGAAAAATTCCCTATAGATTTTCTAATAAAGCAAAAGTCAAGGTATGTTTCACTGTTCATTTGATTCACGCCTTTACATTTTTCATCTTTTTATAAGCAAATAATGCGATCGGAAACAACACGATATTTAACCCGCAAAATATCAAAGTGTTGACATAATTTTCATAAAAGAATTGATGGACCATATATTGTGTAAAAATAATGTTTAGGAACAAAATGACTGCAAGGACAGCAACTCCTACGTAACTACGCTTCATAACGCTTCACCCTTACTGCATAAATTGCACCATTTTCTACTTTAACCTGAATTTCAGGAAGCGGACGTCTTGGCGGCCCTGCTGTTGGTGCACCTGTTTCTACATCAAAAAATCCGTGATGGCAAGGACAAACCATTTGGTTTTCTTCCTTTACCCAAAAGACTGGGCAGCGAAGATGAGTACATGCATTTTGATAGGCAACATACTTATTTTCATTTAGTCTGATAATAATCGCATCATCATGCTCACCAGGGAATTTAAATTCTAACGAATCTCCTACCGCCAATTTGCTTACATCTGTAATTTTTTTACGTGGATATTCTTTCTCACCAAGACCCATTAATTCTTTTGCTGCTACAGCTCCCCATGGAAGGGAAGAAACTGCGAATACACCTGCAGCACCAGCTAATGTTTTCATAAATCCGCGTCTATCTAGTTTTCTTTCGTTATTCCGTTCAATATTGTGTGTGTAATTATCTTCATTAAAGGGAATTTTATTATTTTTATCTGATGGCATTCCGAATCCCTCCTAAAATAGCTTAGTAACACCCTGTAAAATTCCAGGGAGATTTACTTTCACGTTTGTTTCACCTTCTAGATAAGGCAGGCTCGTTACCCATTTGCCATTATCTAAGTGGAATTGTTGCTTTTTCTTTTCAATCTCTTCATCTGTTAGCCATTGAAGTGTATTAGATGGACAAACACTTGCACACATTGGCGGAATGCCATCCTTTGTCCGGTCAATACATAAATCACATTTATACATTAGGTTTTGTTCTGTATCAAATTTCGGTATGCCATATGGACAAGCAATCGTACAGTTCTGACATCCGATGCATTTTTCTACTAAAGCTGATAAAACAGCTCCAGTTTCATGAATTTGAATCGCTTGTGCCGGACAGCTTCTTGCACATGCCGGATTGACACAGTGAAGGCACATTAAAGGCATCGTCTGTCTGTTAACTAGAGGGTTTACATCATAAACATAGTTTCTGTTTCTCTCTTCATGGCCCCCGCATTGTGTACATGCTGCAAGGCATGAGCGGCAGCCGATACAGTTTTCTAGTTCTAAATACAGCCTTTTTTTCGTCATTTATTGCACCTTCTTCATTTGAGCATTTTCAATTTTCTCTAATTCTGCTGCACATGCTTTAAATTCTGGCATTCTTGAAATTGGATCCAATGCTGCAATTGTTAATAGATTAATAGATTGTTCGTGTCCAAAGTGATAGGGAACAAAGACCGTATCTTTACGAATCGCTTCCGTCATTTTCACTTTGTAGATGGCCTCGCCTCTACGTGTAAAAAGACGGACTCGTTCTTCGTGGGCTATTTTATATTTAGCTGCTGTTTCCGGATGCACTTCCACATATGGTTCTGGGCACATATCACGCAGGAACTGAATTCTTCTTGTTTGGTTTCCAGAAAGATAGTGGTAAACAACACGTCCAGTCGTTAAGCGGAGAGGATACTTTTCATCCGGCTCCTCTGCAGGCGGTCGGTATGGAAGTGCACAAATTTTTGCCTTTCCATCTGGATGATAAAATTTCTTATCTAGGAACATATGTGGTGTTCCCGGATCATTTTCATCTTTGCAAGGCCAGAATACACCATCTTGTTTATCAATTTTATCCCATGTCGCTCCATAGTAATCTGCATAACCGCCTTTACTTGCCAAACGGAATTCATCTGCTACATCTCTTGCTGTTTTAAGATGTGAGAAATATTTCCCTTTTCCTAATTTCTCAGCAAGCTCAACTTGAATTTGCCAATCAGGCTTTGATTCACCTAGTGGTTCTTGTGCTTTATTAATTTTGATAATACGTCCTTCAATATTGGTAACTGTTCCTTCATCCTCTGACCATGTCACCGTAGGGAGAACAACATCTGCAAATTCTGCTGACTCAGAAAGATAGAAATCAGCACAAACCATAAAATCTAGGCCTTTTAATGCTTTTCTGACAAAGTTTAAGTTGGGAGCAGATACAGCTGGATTTGAGCATAATAGGTATAGACCTCTAATTGTTTTTTCTTCCATTAATTCGAACATTTCATAAGCAGAAACACCTGCCTCTGGCATTTCATCTGGTGTGATCCCCCAGACTTGGCATACTTCCTTTACATGTTCAGGGTTTGTTATTTTTCGGTAGCCTGGCAATAGATCTGATTTCTGACCGTGCTCACGACCGCCTTGGCCATTTCCTTGACCAGTGAATGTGGCAACACCTGATTTAGGACGTCCGATTTTACCTGTAACAAGCGCCATATTTGTATAGCCTGAAACATTATCCACTCCTTTATGCTGCTGCTCAATTCCGCGAGCAAACATAACAACTGCATTTGGGGATTTTCCGTAAATTTCAGCTGCACGAATGATTTTTTCCGGCGCAACTCCAGTTAATTCACTTGTATATTCTGGTGTAAACTCTTTAACTAGCGCTTTTGTTTCTTCAAATCCATTCGTATGATTATTGATGAATTCTTCATCTGCATAGCCATTAAGAATCAACTGGTTGACGATTCCGTTTGCAAGTGCAAGATCTGTACCCGGTTTTAAGTCAAGGTGAAGATCCGCCCTTCTTGCAATCGGTGTTTCACGCGGATCTACAACAATTATATAGCCGCCTCTTTCCTGTACATTCCAGACACGGAACATGGATGTTGGATGGCATTCTGCTGTGTTGCTCCCTGCAATAAACAAGCAATCTGTTTCATGAATATCAGTCCAAGGCAATGTTGAACCTCTATCAACCCCAAAAGATCTTAGGAATCCACCGGCAGCACTTGACATACAGAAACGGCCATTATAATCGATATAACGCGTTCCGAGAGCTACACGTGCAAACTTCCCTGTTAAGTAGCACTTTTCATTTGTCATTGACACACCGCTGAATACAGATAGTGTGTCTTTCCCATATTGCTTTTGCAGTTCAGTATACTTCTTAGCAATTAAATCGTAAGCTTCTTCCCAGCTTGCTTCACGGAAACCATCTTTCGTTCCCTTTAAGGAGGCATCATCACGAATGAGCGGTTTTAGGATTCGATCCTCATGATTGGTTTGCTGGTAAGCAGTAACCCCTTTCGGACACATCTTTCCAACTGTAACCGGCCAATCATATCGTGGCTCAACCCCAATGATTTTATTTGTTAACGTATTCACTCGTAAATTCATACCGCACTGCATTCCGCAATAACTGCAATGCGTTTTTACAAGCGTTTCATTTGGATGTCTGATATTCTCTATTTCCTTAAAAAATTTATCCCTTTGCATTCTGGTTTGCCTCCTTCACTTTTACCTCGTGGGTAGGGAAGCCGGAAAATTGTGCAATCCGGTATTTTCTGCGACAAGGAAGACATAATTCAGCGAGATGGTAGCCTTCCTCTGTTTTAAAATGAATATCGTTTACGCCGAGCACTTCGACGACATCTTTTGATTGTTCAGTAGAAACAAATTCTGTTTCACATACTTTGCATTTTTTCATGGATTTCTCCCCGTAGTACTCACGGTAATTTTTCGCAAATACACTTAACGGACGGAACGGGATATGTGCCAGTTTTCCGAATGGAAGATAGATTAAAGTAATAATAACTGTCCATTGATGGATTAAAGACATGGCTGGCTGGCCATGGCCATCCATAAACATATTTAAAAAGGTTAATAGCAATCCTGTCACACTTACCAATATCAACATAACTAATGGCAAGAAATCGTACATGAATTTCTGTTCTGCTCTTGCCTGCATATTCTTGAAACGGCGGTAAAGTACCATGCACACACCTGCAATTACCATGACGGCAGTAATATTCAGGGCATTATAGGAAAGGTTGGCGATAATACCATCAGCCGGAACTGTTAAGATTTGCATTCCGAAAAGAATAATATTGTACATTCCATTATCATCCATCGTGAAGTACATCCAGCCAAATACGAGCGGGAACGTTACACAGCAAGCGAGGATGCATCCCCATCCAATCAATAGGTGCTGCGTCCATCGGTAAATTCCCCTATTCCAGATAAAACGGTATGTAGCTAAATGCTCTACAGATGTTTTTGGTGTTGTTTTTCTAAATAGCAGCTTGATGCCTTTTTTAATAATTATTTTTGTCGGCGGTCTTTCTCCCCAAGCAATAAATCGGTAAAAGAACCCGCCAAGAAAGACAATGGTTCCAACCATATAGCCATATAAATTTAAATCGATATGCGTGAACATCCTTGTGCCAATGAATGTTAAGACGAAAAGGCCACAGATTGCTAGAAACATAGATTTTGCAAATTTTGAAGCAAATGCGTTATCAATTGAATGAACTGGCTTTTCGTTAACAGCAGCTTTTGCCTGCATTTCTTATTCCCCCTCAAAACGTTTAACTTACCTTTATTGTAGAAGCTTGCAGGATTTTAATGTATCAGGGAACTTCCCTATCTTAGGGGAAAAATCCCCTGATATTAAAAATTTGTAAAAACCAATTTTTAAATGAACATTCGAAACCTTTTGATTATTCATTCGTATCCTTAATTATTGGAGGGAATGGATATGAAGAAAAAACTGTTGAAATTTGTCATAACATTGATTGTAGAGATTGGGCTTACCATTCTGCTTGCTAAATTTTTTTCTGTGCGTTTCATTGAAATCATGTTTTTCACGGGGATTGCATTTTCTACCATTACTATCTGGTTTTCAAGCAGCGGTGGGGCAATGACAAGGCATATTGACAGTCAGACTAGTGCGATGACTGGAATTATGATAAACAGAGAGGAATTTAATTTACGACCTAACTATGTTGTCTTTGCTTCAATTACGTTTCTTGCAATCGGACTCATTTTCTTTGTATTATTAATAACAAATGTGATCCCTCCATCTTAGGTAGATTATGGAGTCAGACGTAATAAAGGAGTGTTTTTAATGACAAAATCAAAAGCGAAGAAAGTTCGTGAGAAGTTAATACGTGAAGGAAGAAGAAATCCAGAAGAGAATCGCAGTCCCTTTGTATTTGCTGATATGCGGACAAGAAAAACGAAAACGAAAAAAGATTTGCTCTATCAGAAAAAACAAAAGAACCATTCACCTTATAATGACATAAGTGATGGTTCTTTTTATTATATAAAGAAGATTATAATGGCAAAATCAGTTTACTTTTAATTGATTTTCTTTATAGGAAAAATATGATTGTAGATCCCCTTGATAAACTAGTTTTTTTGAAGATGCATGTTTTAAATCCTGAGGGGTAATCATACAAAGGTGTTTGTTTGTTTCTAAAAGCTTGCCTTCTTTTAAAATCGTTGCGACAAAATGAGAACAAAAATAAGCATGCTTACGTTTAATTCGTTTATTTAGAGCGACTGCCAATAAACCTAATAAATTATAGCGGTATTTTTGCTTATTTTCTTCAATTTCCTTAATTAAGCGAAGCATATTTTCATACTGTATGTCTGTTACCGAATAAACATACACTGCACATGTAGCATTTCGGAATAATTCCGAGCGCATATCTTCCTTTACAAACCCACCAATAAATGGGTTTTTCGGCCTCTTTCTGCCAAAGCTATATACTTCCGTTAAATCACAATCAAAGCCAATAGATGCATGATTATGACTCTCCTTTGTATATAACCTTATCATTCTAGTAAATAATGTCCCTGTATCGGTCAGCAGAAGATATACCTTCCTTTCTCCCATAAATCATCCTCCTGCAATCACTTATCACTCGTTCTATATGCTTTCATTAAATCAAAATCTAACAATCGCCATAAGAAGCTAGAGAACTATTATTCTCTAGGACTTGAGAAGTAGGGATGAATCTTCTATGACAAAATCATAACAAATTCTGTCCCACTATTCATATCCAATATTATACAAAAATTAAATAGAGTTGGGTATTAAAATGTAAAATCAAAGATTCTTTAGAATATACATGAAGAAAGCGAATGAAGGAAGGAGAAATTCATGACTTTTTGGATCCTATTGTTTGTTATTCCAATTTTTCTTATTGCGATGGTTGAGGAGCTGATTTATTTTTTTGTAAACAGAAGGGTCTTTGGGCCATCAAACTTAGAACTTTCTTTAACCAAACTGTTCAAGCAGATTGCTAAAAAGTTCAAAAAGGTCATTTACCCTAAATCGATCAAACAAGAATAAATCTATTTATTTAAGGGGCTCCACCTAGGATGCCAATTTCCACTGACTAACTCAACTAATATTGTGCATATTAATAATGTAATCATTTTGCAGGAGGTTTTACGATGAATAAGCAAGGACATTCTAATCCTGATCAGACTAGGGAACAAATCGAAAAACAAGATAAGCACAACGATCTCGAACTTGGTTCAGAGTTTCAAATTGGAAATAATTCTTCGCAAAGTCAGAAAAAAAGCGGAAAACAAGTGAATAAGAAATAACGTAAAAAATCCCCGTTTATTACAATGGGGATTTTCCCTTTATTTCTAGTATTATTCATTGTTTTATTGCCCTTACTATTTCGCTGCTCTTATAAGCCCTTCGATCGATGACAACTCATTTTTACTAAAAAACTCAACAATCTGACTGCCAACTATGACGCCATCACAATGTTGAGTCATTTCCTCAACATGCAATGGGGTTGAGATGCCAAACCCTGCAAATACTGGCAGAGTACTGACGCTTTTTATCCTTTTCAAATACTCCCCTACTTGGTTATCAAACTCCTGTCTTACCCCTGTAGTTCCATTGACCGTTACTGCATAAACAAATCCCTTTCCCTTTGATGAGATCTCTCTAATACGATCAAGTGGACTCGTTAATGTTACAAGTCTTATGATTTCAATGCCATATTTTTCTGTTAATGGTGCAATCAGCTCTTCTTCCTCAACAGGTAAATCAGGTAAAATAAGTCCATCAATCCCTGCGTTATAACTGTCTTCAATAAAATTTTCAATTCCATAAGCAATGATTGGGTTCATATAGGTCATAATAATTAGGGGAATATGAACAATCGGACGAACAGTTGCAATGGTTTGAATAACCGACTTCAGTGTAGTCCCTTCCTCTAATGACCTTATCCCTGCCGCTTGGATTACCGGTCCATCAGCAACCGGATCAGAAAATGGGATGCCAATTTCAATAGCCGTTACTCCTGCTTTTTCTAAGAAGGTTATTTGTTGCGGCAATGCATGTAACCCTCCATCTCCTGCCATGATATACGGGATAAACGCTTTCTCATTATTTTCTTTTACCCCTCTCATTACCTTTTCAATTCGATTCATTTTACGCTTCCTCCCGTTTTAGCTCTAACAGTATCCATATCTTTATCACCTCTGCCAGATAAGCAAACAACTATTCCTTCATCCTCATTCATTTTTTTTGCAAGCTTAAGTGCATAGGCAACAGCGTGGGCGCTTTCCAACGCAGGAATGATTCCTTCTAATTGGCTAAGAAGCTTGAAAGCCTCTATTGCTTCTTCATCTGTAATCGATTCATATTGGACACGGCCAATATCCTTTAAATAACTATGTTCAGGACCGACCCCAGGATAATCAAGCCCCGCTGAAATAGAGTGAGCTTCTAGAACTTGGCCATTCGTATCTTGCAGCAAATACATGAACGCTCCATGGAGGATACCTGGACTCCCTTTCGTCAATGATGCGGCATGTTTGTTCGTTTCTAACCCGAATCCTGCTGCTTCCACACCGTACATTCGAACACTATCATCGTTTATAAATGGATAAAACATCCCCATAGCATTGCTTCCGCCCCCAATACAAGCAACTACTGCATTAGGTAGCCTTCCTTCCTTTTCCATATACTGCTGTCTCGTTTCCATCCCAATTACACTTTGAAAATCACGGACAATCATTGGGTATGGATGAGGCCCCATTACGGATCCTAGAATATAATGAGTGTCCTCTACATTCGCAACCCAGTAGCGAAGCGCTTCATTAACAGCATCCTTTAAGGTGGCACTTCCTGAATCAACACTGATCACCTTTGCACCTAGAAGCTCCATTCGAAATACATTTAATTGCTGCCTTTTAATATCCTCTGCCCCCATAAAAATAATGCAATCTAGATTCAATAATGCGCATGCGGTTGCTGTAGCAACTCCGTGCTGGCCTGCACCTGTTTCTGCAACAACTTTTTTCTTCCCCATCCTGGAAGCTAAAAGAGCCTGACCCAAGGAATTATTGATTTTATGTGCGCCAGTATGATTTAAATCTTCACGCTTTAAGTATATTTTCGCCCCATTAGCCATTATCGATAGTCGTTCCGCAAAATATAACGGTGTTTCACGCCCCACGTACTCTTTCAAAATCCTCCTTAATTCAACCTTAAATGGCTCATCTTCTCTCGCTTTCTTATAAGCTTTCTCCAATTCGACTATCGCTTGCATTAACGTCTCAGGTACAAATTTCCCTCCATACATTCCATAGTGTCCGCGTTCATCTGGCAAGGTGTAAATCTTCATTTCTCTTCCTCCCCTTTACTTCATCTATAAATCGTTTGATTTTCTCCCTATTCTTTTTCCCGTCTAGTTCAACTCCACTGCTTACATCAACCATATAAGGGTGAATGATCCCAATGGCTTCTGCTACATTTTCAGCTGTTAGTCCTCCTGCCAAAATGACTTTTTTTCCTCTCACCTTTTGCTCAGCTGCTACACGCCAATCGAAAGCGGCGCCATTCCCGCCTCGGTATTTACCTTTCGGACTATCTAGCAATAGATACTCACATTCATATTCATCAGCTTTTAATAAATCTTGAGCTGAAACGATGCTTAATGCTTTTATGACTGGAATAGAAAAGCTAGCACAATCGGCAGGTGACTCGTCCCCATGGAGTTGAATAGCATTGAGTCCAGTTTCCTCAATAATACTCTCAATCGTTTCCTTTTGTTCATTCACAAAAACACCTATTTTCAAAAAACCTTCGGGCAGATAACGGATAATGTCCTTCGCGCGTTCAATAGTAATTTTTCTTTTACTTTCAGCAAACACAAAACCAAGAGCATCCGCACCATATTCAAATGCGGCTAATGCTGAATCAAGATCTGTAATCCCGCATATCTTTACCTTCATTTAATCCCCTCCAATATGAACGTGTTTCATCTCTTTAAATAACTCTTCAAGGTTATCCGCCTCCATAAATGCTCCGCCAACAAGAATGCCATTTGCCCCTGCAGCCGTCACCCGCTGCACATCTTCAAAAGATTTGATCCCGCTCTCACTAATTAGAAAAGCACCCTCTTTTCTAATGATGGGACCTAGCGTTTCAGTAATGGACAAATCGACTTTAAAGGATTTTAGATCTCTGTTATTTACACCTATTAACTTTGCACGAGACTTTAGGGCTATTTCCATCTCCGCTTCATTATGAACTTCCATTAATACTTCAAGTCCCTGCTCCATAGCAAAATGCGAGAGCTCAAGCAATCTCGATTGTTCTAATGCTGCCACTATTAATAGAATTAAATCCGCTCCAACCATTTTCGCCTTGCTAATTTGTACTTCATCGATAATAAAATCCTTGCAAAGAATCGGAACATCCACTGCTTCTCTACCTGCAGCCAAATCTGAAAAGCTTCCCTTAAAGAAAGGAGTGTCAGTTAATATAGAAATGGCAGCTGCACCGAAATGAACATAATTAAGAGCTTGATTTTGTACATTCATATTTACATTCATATCCCCTTTTGATGGGGATGCCCGTTTAAATTCAGCGATGATTGACAGATGCTCTTCTTTTTGAAGCCTTTTTATAAATGATCTTTTTTTATGCTGAACTGGTATTTGAACACCTGTCATATTCTCTTTTAATTTCACAATCTGCTTTCTTTTTTCTGCCAAAATCGCATCAAGAATCGATGTCATTTATATCACCTTCTTTTGATAAGATCTGCTTGCGGTAATCAGCTGCTGCAATTTATTTAGAGCAGATCCTGAATCAATACTTTCTCTTGCTAGTTCAATTCCCTTTTGAATTGTATCCGCCTTAGCAGCTGCGAAGATACCAAGCCCTGCATTGAGAAGAACGGTTTCCCTATACGGTCCTCTTTCACTTTTTAGCACTCTAAGAAGAATATCCGCATTTTCACTTGGATCCCCTCCTCTGATCGAATCATTTGAGTAACAGGATAGCCCAAATTCTTCTGGGACTAAGACTTTTTCCTTGATGCATCCATTTTCTAGGATAGCTAAATAATTCTCTCCCTGTAGAGAAGCCTCATCCATATAGCCCGCTCCATTTATGACAACCGCCCGTTGTCTGCCAAGCATTTTTAATACTTCTGCGAAAAGCACAACCATATCACGCCGATAAATACCAAGCAGTTGTGTTTCTAATTCAACTGGGTTTGTCAATGGGCCAATTAAATTAAAAATGGTTGGAATTCGCAAATCTTTTCGCACTTTCATGATTCGCTTTAATTCAGGATGGACATGTGGCGCAAATAAAAAGGCAATCCCTACCTTTTCTAAAATTTCCTCAGTCGTCTCTGGCGAAAAATTTAAGTCGATGCCTATATGCTCCAGTACATCTGCACTACCTGTTTTACTGGAAATGCTTCTGTTTCCATGTTTAGCCACTGGTATTCCTGCACCAGCAATGACAAAGGCGGAGGTCGTACTAATATTAAAGCTCTTCACTCCATCTCCTCCCGTTCCACAATTATCCATAATACTCGGTATTCTCTTGTTAAACTTTAGTGCTCTCTTTCTTAAAGCTGCTGCAACCCCAGCAATCTCTGCTGCCGTTTCTCCTTTCATTTTCAGTCCGATTAAAAAAGCAGCAATTTCACTGTCGGTTATTTCATTTGAAAAGAGGCTCTCTGAAGCAATTTTTATTTCTTCTGAGGATAAGGATTTCCCTTCAGATAGTTGCTGTAGAATTTCCTTCATCCTTCTTCTCCCTCCCAATATGTTTTAAGAAATTTCCAATTATTTTTTTGCCTAGTACCGTGCCAATTGATTCCGGATGAAATTGCAGGCCAAAAACGGGATATTTCTCATGCCTTATCGCCATAATTTCATTGTCTTCCATTGATCTTGCAAGCACTTTAAAGCTTCCAGGCAGTGTATCTGAAACGATCACTAATGAGTGGTAGCGCATCACATCAATCGGCTGTGGCATGTATTGAAATAAAGATGAGCCAGTATGTTTGAGTTTTGATATTTTTCCATGCTTAATTTCCTTCGCCCGATCAATGCTTGCTCCAAATACATGCCCGATCGCTTGATGCCCAAGGCAAATCCCTAGAATAGGTATTCTTTGGGAAAATACTTTAATTATATCCAGACAGATCCCTGCATTTTCGGGTCTTCCAGGCCCTGGAGAAAGGACAATAGCTTCGGGATTGAATTCAATAATGTCGTCTATTGTAATTTTGTCATTTCGAACAACTAGCACATCTTCTCCTAATTCACCTAAATACTGATACAGGTTATAAGTAAACGAGTCGTAATTATCAATTAGTAGTATCATATTGATCCTCCAAAAAAGCCCTTAATTTATAAATTGTCTCCTCATATTCCTTCTCCGGGATAGAATCATAGACAATTCCCGCTCCCGCTTGTATATAGGCATTGTCATCTTTAATGACCATTGTTCTAATGGCTAAAGCAAAATCTAAACTCCCGTTCGCAGAAAAATAACCAATCGCTCCCGCATAAAGTCCTCTTTTCACTTCTTCCAGTTCATTGATAATTTCCATGGCTCTGATTTTCGGTGCTCCAGAAACAGTTCCGGCTGGCAGACAGGAAGTCAATGCATCTATTGCTGAGAAGGATTTTTTTATTTTCCCGCTTATTTCAGATGCAAGGTGCATGACATGCTTGAATCGTTCAACCTTCATGTATGTCTCTATCTCTATCGAACCAAATTCACAAACACGTCCAAGATCATTTCTCCCAAGATCCACGAGCATGCGATGCTCAGCAAGTTCCTTCTCATCCCTAAGTAAATCTATTTCAAAATTTAGATCCTCACTATCCGTTTTCCCCCTTGGTTTCGTCCCTGCAATTGGATTAGCAGACACTTTGCTCTCATTCACTTTTATTAAACTTTCTGGCGACGAACCGGCAATTTGATAGGAGCCATAGTCGAGATAATACATATATGGAGATGGATTTTGCACCCGCAGCTTCCGATAGAAGGAGAAAGGGTCACCTTTTATTGCTGCTTGAAGCCGCTGGGAAAGAACTACTTGAAAAATATCACCTCTTTCAATGTACTCCTTCGCTTTTTTTACCTTCTCAACAAATTCTTCTTTTTTCATAGAGGGTATAAAAACAGATAATTCCGCTTGCTCTGTATCCTCACGTGCCGTTCCACAGATTATTTCATTTCTTCTCTTGGCAAGCTGAAGTTCGAGCTTTGATCTATCTGTCTCATTTGAAAGAGGTGTGGCTACTAAAAATACCTTCTGTTCAAAATGATCAAATACCACCACTTCTTCAAAAAACATAAGATGAACATCTGGAATACTCAATTCATCAATCGGGGATCGTCCAATTTGCTCATATTGTGCAATCGCATCATACCCAACATACCCAACCGCACCGCCAAAAAATGGAAATCTATCATGCTGCACGGTCTTTTTCTCCGGCAACACAGCTTTCAAAACTTCTAGTGGTTTATCTTTTATCGTTTCCTCTCCTTTAGCAGTGATAACTATTGTTCGATTACCGACACCCTTTAACTCCATAACTGGATCAGCACCGATGAAGGAGTATCTCCCGGAATCTTCATGCTTTAAAGAGCTTTCCAATAAAAATTTTTTCTTGCCGCTGATTCGCTGATAAATTAAAATTGGCGTTAACAAATCCCCTTCTAATTCTTTTACTACTATTGGCTTTGTCATTTCCATGAAATTTCCTCCTAACATTTTCAAAATTACGTTCAAAAGAATCAGCATGATGACTAGTAGGCAAATGTCGGACGACATGCCTATCTTGTTCCTTACGCCACAAAGTCCTGCTCCGTACGCTGATCAACCATTTACTTAGTAAACAAAAAAAGTCCTCTATACACACAAACTATTTGTGTGTATAGAGGACGATTTGCTGATTCGCGGTGCCACCTCATATTCGGAGCAAAATTATACTCCCTCAATCAAGTACGGATAAAATGCTAGCTAAAACATTTCCATCGATACCCTATCCCTTTAACGGTGGAATTCCGTGCCCCCCTACTGCCATTCAAGAAGCCTCTCGTAAGTCCATTCCAGTTGCTCTCCTCGTACCGGCTTACACCTCTCCCGGCTCTCTGTAACGATTCGAATCAATGTACTACTCTTACTCAGCGATTTCACTTATTAAGTTTTAAAAACACAAAAAGGGCTCCCCGTCATAAAAGGACGAGAAACCCGTGGTGCCACCTTCATTAGCTAAAAATTAGCTCACTTAACAAGCATCTAAAAAATATTTAAATGCCTGCCTCTTATAACGATGAGACTATTCGCCAAAGCCTACTTACTTTCACAAGGTTTCGGTTTGGGGCTCGGAAGTCCATTCACAAATACATCCACACTGATTTACACCAGCCATCAGCTCTCTTAAGTATCCGTATTTGTTACTCCTCTTCGTCAATGCCTTTAAATATATTGTCATTAATATTATTAAAATTTATACGAAGTGTCAAGAGTAATTTCAGAAATATTTCAACCCTTTAAAATCTTTAAAAATTTATCTCTCCATACTTCAGCGAGTTCCTCAACTTGTAAAAATTCTTTAATCGCATCGAAGTTTCTTCGATCATGAAACATTAATTGATTGCCTCTTAAAACTGAAAATTTCTCCTGTTTACGATCGATTAACGAAAGCTGTGAGCCATGAGTTACGAGTCCTTCTTGCAGTACTCGAAAGAAATAACCAGTATAACCCGTTTCAACCATTCGCCCAAGCAATGAATCTACCCGATTATGCTTTGAAATTGTAGAACAAGGAATCCGGCCTTGGGAAACCTGGATAATCGCGTCTCCTACGGAGAATGTGTCTCCAATATAAATCTCTTCTTCAAGCATATTCTTTACACAAATATTCTCACCAAATGCCGGTCTGCGAAATGTCAGGTTAAATTCCTTTTCCCATTGTAGATAATGTTCATACGGATAGAGACATACCGCTCTTTCGGGTCCGCCATGAAATTCACGATTGGCTACATAATCTCCTTTAAAACCATTTTTCGTCAATTGTACTTCTTCTATTCCTTTTTTTTCAATGGCAGAATTTTCTGTCTTCCCTCTCCAAACATGTAAATTCGGTCTGCCAACATTTAATGATAATAATTTCCTTTCCATTAAGATCACCTCTTTTTCCACACATTTTATCCTTTTCTTCCGTTAAAAGCGAGACATTAATTTCCATTTTAACACTTACCAAAAAATGTGTCTTTTACTTTTATGAAAGTAACCAATATTAATAGTAGGTTGATTATGTTCAAGGGAAGGAATCGCAAATGGAGCATGTTGAAAAGTTGCAGAGAAATGGAAAGAATTCAAAAAATGGGAAGAACGGAGGCGATGTTCCCAATAAAAAGGGAGCAATCCTGGCACTTGCATCAATCCCGCTAGTAATGACACTTGGAAATTCCATGCTTATTCCTGTTTTGCCAGCAATGGAGAAGCAATTACACATATCATCATTTCAAACAAGCTTAATTTTAACTGTTTATTCGATCGTTGCGATCCTTCTAATCCCTGTCGCTGGAATTATTTCTGACCATATTGGCAGAAAAAAGGTGATTGTTCCTAGCCTTCTTGTAGCAGGAATTGGGGGGCTTATTTCTGGCTGGGCAGCTTGGAAAATGAATGATGCTTACTGGCTGATATTAGTTGGGCGAGCAATACAAGGAATTGGGGCTGCAGGTGCCGCTCCTATTGTTATGCCTTTAGTTGGGGATATGTTTAAAAATGAAGATGAAATGAGTACATCCCTTGGAATTATTGAAACAGCGAATACATTTGGAAAGGTATTAAGTCCAATACTTGGATCATTGTTAGCTGGATTTATTTGGTTCTTGCCATTCTTTTCATTCCCAGCTTTTTGTTTGATTTCAATTATACTAATGATCTTCCTAGTAAAAACAGCAAGTATGGAATTCGAACCAGTCCCTTTCAAACAATTTTTTGCTAACATTAAGGAGACATTTAAAAATAATGGAAGATGGCTATATGCTATTTTTATTATTGGTGCCATCTTGATGTTTGTTCTTTTTGGTGTACTGTTTTATTTGTCAGATATATTAGAGAAAACGTACGATATCAAACATGTGAAAAAGGGTTTTTTCCTTGCTATCCCGCTTGGTGCTTTATGCACAGCATCTTTTATAACAGGAAAGTTAATCAAGGAAAATAAAATATTTATGAAATGGCTTATTTTTGGCGGCTCCGTGCTTACTGCCATTTCAATAGCCATTCTTAGTTTTTCAAATAGTTTGTGGTACATGATTATCCTTTTTCTTTTCGGAGGAGTAGGGATCGGAATTTGCCTTCCATGCCTAGATACATTAATTACTGAAGGAATTGATAAACAGGAACGAGGGACGATTACCTCTATTTATAGCTCAATGAGATTTGTGGGGGTAGCGGCTGGCCCTCCTGCAATCGCGGTCTTGATGAAGCATGCAGAAAAATCGCTATTTTATATTTTGAGCATACTAGCACTTGTGGCAGCAATTGCTACATTTAAAGCAATTAAACCAGATAAAGAATAACCGCAGTAGGAAGACTATTGCGGTTATATTTGTTTTTTATTCCTTTAATCTTGGCTTTCCTGGATCACAGCTTGGTGCTTCCAATTGTGTTGATTCTGCCAACTTCATTAAATAATAGCATTCTTCTCTATACATATGATCAGCCATTAATGGAGCAAATGTACCTAATGCTTCTTTGCTTAGCTCCAGCTCTTCAATTTCATTAAGGAAATTCATAAATAATTTAATTTCCGCTGAGACTTTATTATTAAAGCGGTCAAGTGCTGGAAAAGAGGTTATGCCAGTACGAAGGAATCCTGCCATTTCTATAGCTTTAAGATAAAAAGCCTCAAACTCTTTTGTATAGCCATCACTAACCTTTTTTATTTTCTTCTCTACTCTATCTATATTATCGGAGATCGCTCCCGAATGACCAGCCGCATCTAATAACCAGACTAAGTGATGGTGTAATTCATGAAAGACTGGTGGCACCTCTCCTTTTTTCAAATACTTTAATAGTAATACGTATTCTTCTAATTCATTTGCCATATGATTAAGAAAGGTTGGACCAAGGTGGATAGTAACTTTCCCCACAAGATGCCTCTCTATAATATTCAATTTATATTCTCTAAGTTTTAATGCTTCCTCTTCTGCCTTAACACTAAGCTCAATTAAATCATCTACTTCAACCCTGCCTAGTAGCTGATCGAATGTTTGGATAAAATAATTTGCTGTATCAATAAGCGCTGTTTCATGAGGTGCTAAAGAATCATGCAAAAATCGGGCATGATCACCAAGGACTTGAAGCCAAAACCTATGTTCAAATTTAGCAGCTTGTTTATAGCTATCAGCCAACTTTCACTCCCCCTTTTTAAATCTACTCATAACAGCTTATCGTTTTTTTTATTTTTTATGACATGAATCTAAAACGCACTGCAGCAGTACAAAAAACCGGCATCACAATAGATGCCGGAAACTCTTATTTAAAAATTATAGGCTGATAGCTTTTCATTTAGTACGTCCATTTCATAGCCATGAGACTGTAAATACTTTAATAGATCTGGCAAATGCTCGGCTGTTGATTTGCGATCATGGAGCAGAATAACAATCGGGCTGCTCTTATATCGATAATTCTCCATCTGTTGAATGACATCTCCGACAAACTCACCATTTTTATACTTCCAATCGTGGCTGTCTATTGTCCAATCCCATAATTGAAATCCCGCAGCTTGAACAGCTTCTTTATAAGATGGCTTCATATATGGAGCAGATCCGTATGGTGTACGAATTAAATGCGTTAACTCTCCAGTAAGGTTTAACAAAGTTTCCTGTCCTTGATTCATTTCATCAACTACCGTTTGTTCCGAACGGTATATTTTTGAAACGTCATGGGATACTCCATGAAGAGCTGGGACATGCCCTTCATTAATGATTTGATTTAATTCATCTGGATATTTCTTCATATTTGGTTCAAGCATAAAAAATGTGGCCTTCATGCCAAATGAATGGAGGGTTTCTAAAATACTAGTCGTATAGGCTGACGGTCCATCATCAAAGGTGAGATAAACTTTATGAAGGTTTACATCCTGATTAGCATGCTCCTTTGTCTTCCCTTCATTGCTAGCATTCTCTGACTCTACCTGATTATTATTCTCTTCTTTTTCATTGGTAACAACTTCTTCTTTGTCATTTTTGTTCGGAACATTATCTTCCTGAGTTCCTTTGTCTTGTTCACTTACTGTCTCTTTTTGCTTCAATTGAAGCAAGCGGTAATAATGATACATGGAGCCGTTCATTTCATCAACTTGGTTAAAATTCCTCTTAGACATTAAAGAGTACATCATATTAATTGGCTGTTTGAAACTGGATACAGCCAATGCTTCATTGTTGCTTCCTGGTTGAAAAATCATTGCTACTAAAGCTATACATACTAAAGCCGAAATGATTACTTTTTCCTTAGTCTTAATTAATTTTCTACTTCTTCCTGCCCTTGTTCTTCTCACGAAAATTCACCTTTCCATTTCTTGTTAATCTTAGAAGCAATCATACACAATAAAGACATCTTTACTGTCAACCAGGTTGTTTTTTAAAATTCCTTGTTGATTATCACTCCTTCTCATTTTAGATGACTTATTTAATTTTTGTTTTTTGTGTAGTTATAAATTAGACGTTACATTTGTAAAAAAAGTTGTCATATTTCTATGTTATTTTACAAAACTATTAAAATTTCGCTACAAATCTACTCTATTAACTCTACATAATATTTACAGCGTTTTCAATTCCTTATGGCAAATTGGGGTGATTTTTTTCACAGTTTTTTTGATGCTATGAATGGAATAAGATAAGAAGTAGTGGGGATGCTAGAGGATTAATCTAACAAAGTGCAAGAATTATGTAAAAATTATGAAATTAACATAAAGTCGTTGCTAATTAATAGTTTGTATGCTAGAATCACATTTAACGACATATAGTATATATATTACACTTCATATACTATATGTCGTTTTATTTCACGAATTTCACTCGATCTATAGTCTCTTTTTTCTTATCCGCTTCATTAAGAAGCGGACTTTTTTGAATTTATAATTTGCGACCATAAAATCTTTGACTATTCACGAGTTAAAAAATAATGACTCATTGATTATTTGAATTGAAGACATTTTTACACTGTTCAATTCGACAATGTTATCGGATAAAGACAACAGTGAACCAACATGGATCATTCATCTGTTTATTTAAATATACTCAGTTCATTTGCCTTCACACTTAGTCTATCAACCATTTTTCTAAATTTCGTCCGATTGTCTGGCTGCAATGCGATACCGCAGCTTTTAGCAATCGTTTCTACAACTTCTCCAATTGACATTGTATCGGTATGGATGTGTTTTTTGAACAGATCCGCTGATAAACTACTCATCCGCTTTTCCATTTGTTGATAAGCCCATGAATTTTTACCTTCTAGCCTTTTTTTCAGTCGTTTTTGTATTGTAGATTTTGAAGCTGCAAGTGTAAAATGTTTCACTTCTACATTATTCTTTTTGAGCTTTCCCACAATTTCCTGGAAATACGTTTCATTTGTTAGTGTCATTGGTACGATAATAATTCCATTAAATTCATCAGACAATTGCTTGAGTAAAGTATAATTTGCCTCACGCCATAAAGGATAGTCCTGAAAATCATCTTTTGCTATATTTTTCGGTACATTCCTCATAAATACATACCCAAATCTCTCTGGATCATACACAAATGAATTCTCAACTCTCCCATGCAATTCATAAGCAGTTGTTGTTTTTCCTGAACCAAAAGTGCCATTAATCCAAATAATCATAAAAATCATTCCTTTATGTTTCAATATAATTCAATTTTAACAAGTTATGATTAGATCCCCCACAAAGAGTTATAAGGAGTCCTGCCTAAAAATAAGATGTTTTGGTGTTAAAGGAAGCTGTTTAAGAGATGTCCTTAAAAATTCAGGAAATAACGGGAGTTGCTTAAGCTCAGTTATTGGAACCCATCTATAAATCAGCCTGTTCCCTTCTTCACCATGAAAAGTTTCAGTTGTAAAATGAGATGAGGCAGTAGCCGATGAAATACTATAATAAAAACCAAGTTCATGAAAATGCTTGCTATTGTATTCAAAAAAATTCTCTGTCACCCAAAGGAGCCTATTTATCTTCACATCAAAACCAAGTTCCTCTTTCATCTCTCTTATAATACATGACTGAGAATTTTCCAAAATTTCTACTCTGCCGCCTGGTAAAGCCCAATGATTATCACTTACTTGCTTATGTATTAGCACATGTCCAGTCTCTATCATGACTCCTGCAGCTCTAACGTTAAAAACAGCATTGTTTAAATGAAAGGTAGCGTCCATCATTTTATCTCCCAGTTATGAATGTTATAGCCCGTTTTTATCTTTATTTTCTATGTTTAATTTTTATTTGCCCCTATTCAGCATCCATCCATAACGTACCGCCAATATCAAGCACACGAAGCTGTTCCTTGCTCATTTTTAACCGTTCCCACTCTTTATATAATCGTTCTAGCGCCTCTGGTCCCGTATCATCAGCTAAACGAAAGGCTCCATAATGCATGGGAATAAATGTGGAGGCATTTAATTCCCTAAATGCTTTAACTGCATCTTCTGGATTAATATGAGAGTTCTTCATGAACCACTCTGGTTCGTATGCTCCAATTGGCATCAGCACATAATTAATAGAATGAAACCTTCCAGAAATTTCCTTAAAACCACAAAAATAACCTGTATCACCCACAAAATAGATTGATTGTCCAGATGATTCTTCTTCAATTATCCACCCTCCCCAATGAGAAGAGTTTGTATCAAACAAGCTGCGCCGTGTCCAGTGTTGAGCAGGAACAAAGGTTATTTTAAGATTATGATTGGCAAATGAATCCCACCAGTTAGCCTCAATCGTATTGTTATAGCCCCTTTTAGCAAAAAGCCTTTTTAACCCATGTGGGACATAAAAGGCAGGATTTCCTTTTAAGCGCCGAATCGAGCGAAAATCCAAATGATCATAATGTCCATGTGAGATGAAAACAATATCAATTTCCGGCAGTTCTTCCATTGCAATTCCGGGATTTGTCAGGCGCTTATCAGTGCCCTGCCTTTTTGCCCAGACAGGATCAGTTAATATATTTTTCCCATCTAACTGGATGAGAAAAGTAGAATGACCTATCCAAGTTATACTTGCCTTGTCACGATTGAGTTGTAGCGCCTCAATTTCTTTGTTTTCTGCCTGTGGAATCTGAATCGTTAAATTCTTAACTTTAGAGCGGCGTTCTTTTCGCCATTGGGATAATGCCTTAAATGAATGATTATTCTCCACTCGGTCCAAGTTTTCGTAGCGTTTTCTCACGTTCATTTCCTCACTAATTAGAATAGTTCCACACTTTCTATGATAGCAAAAAATTGCCAGCTATCCTATCCACAGCATTTGCTAGCTGAAAATGGATGAATTTTCTTAATGAAATGTACGACACGGTTGCTCCTTATTCCGAGAAATTAATGTTTAATCATATTGTCGCACTGATTTCGGCTGCTATAGGTTATTTGGGTGCTGGAGTGTCTGTTTCGAAAAAGAGAGACTTACTTTTGGAATATACTCGTTTGATGGCCGAGAAAAATAGAAATATGAAGTGAATTTCTACTATTCGGTCTAATAGTTAGCCATGATCGGTATTTTATTCATCATTTAGTACAAAATAGTAAAAACCATTTTAACAGGAGTGAATAAAAAAGTGATTCAATTACAATCGGAAATTGAAGGAAAAAGAGCTTATTTTGGCATTGTAAAAGACTTATTTGACCTAAACGGTTGCAGTTTCTGCAGTAATTTTGATTACCATCAAGGGAAATTTGATGCAGTGTTATGGCGCGAGGGCGGTGAAACGATTTATTTGAGAGTTCCTATAAATGTTCTCGAGGGGGCATTGGATCATTCTAATGCTTATATTGAATTTGGAACCCCCTATGTGATTAAGCATGTTGTTAATATTGGACTAGATTATGATGAACACTCATTGCTTACAGGCACGACGGGGCTCACTCAATTTCAAGAACCAATAGATAAAGATGGGTACATACGAGATAAAAGCAAATGGGAATTGGCGGGAGAACAAAAAATTAACCAAATTTTAAATTCGATTGATACACTGTTAAGCTCATAACAGGCTGTCTTTTTAAGTTATCATGTGACCACTAATGGAAAAATAGATCATACGATTAGGATAATCAATTACAAAAAAAAATCGAGTACTAAATTACTCGATTTTTTCTTGCCTTTATGTTAGCTCTTGTCGATCCTTGTCATTTCTTGCCGATATATCTCTTACATCTGTTATATCTGATTCTTCACCAAACTCAGTCCCGTAATTGACTTTTCCATATCCTTGATTGGTTGGTTCCACTGTCTCTCTCTCTTCCCACACTTTAAAAAGAAGAGTCAGGCAAAGGATACCACTTAGTCCAACAAGGCTATAGATAATTCTTGATAAAGCTGCGTCTTGTCCTCCAAATATAGCGGCAACCAAATCAAAATTAAAAAATCCAATTAAACCCCAATTGAGTGCTCCAATAATTGTTAGGGCTAATGCAAATCGCTGAATGGTTCTCATTAACATTTCATCTCCTATTCATAGCATGTTATGAATTACACTTTGTTATTAAGTGAATCTTACCCACCCATTTAAGATTCATTACTATCGTTTGTATTCATTGCACGTTTCATACAAATAAGTTTTGACATTCCCTCTCACTATAGAAAGTACTACTGAATAGTAAGAGGCTGGGACAAAACTAAGTTATCCATTTCTAAATCCGAATAATATACTTTACTAAACACGTGAAAAATAATAAAAACCGAACTACACTGAAGCTCTAAAAGAGAGTTTCAAATAATAGTTCGGTTTTTCCATTTACTGAAAACCTTTTGTCCCATTCTCTTCTTAACGTCGATGTTCGACTAGATCAATAACCCCTAATACTACATGCGCTAAGCCAAATCCAAAAATTGTATTGGCAATCATTTTATTTGAATTACGCTGTTGCTTTATTGCATATCCCGCTGCAGTAACAGCAGACCCTAATGCAGTCGGAATTATGCCTTCACGAATATTCATGGCTATTTCCCTCCACATTACCGGTAGTGGTGTATCACACCAATCTTATTTTTACCATAGCAAGTGGAAATATACTGACTTACTCATTTTTAAAACTGGGGAAGCTATTCTTTATTATCTGTATAAAAAAATGAATAAGGACATTGGGGTGGAGTTGAAAGATCATCACTAAGGAAATACTGTTTCCATTCAAAATTCTCGTTGCTTCCATATAAATTTAAATCAGGATGGATTCCTACATTATCATAATTTACTATTCGGTTTCGAATATTTTTTCGTATCTTATTGGCATAGTTAATCGTTAAATTAAATTCTTCCAATACCCAACGTGGGGTAATGGCAAATATAAAATATCGAAAATGCCTGCTTTTTCTATTTTTGTGGGAAGGGGTTGCACAATACATAAAGTACTGCTCCCCTCCAAAGCAGTATTCCCAAACATGATGTTCTGGATTTCGCGGGATATGACTCGGCCATTCTATTTCGTCTAATGTACTTATCTCACGTAATAAAGTCCAAAATAACAGGCGATAGTCTTCTATTGTATATTTTCTAATTAAATCTTCTGGTGTATTGAAAATAGCAATTAACGATGTATAGTGACCAAAGCTTTTAGATTTTTGACCATAATTCTTAAGCAATCCGGCTAATTCAGCTGGGGTTTCTTTAAGCCTAGGGTCATCTAAAAAGACATATCTAAAATGATTTAGTTTAAAACCTATAGTAGCTGGGATACATGGAAAGGGATCATTGATATCGGATAGTTTTTCTTTAAAACAATTAAATGCTTCATACTGCCATTTCTTTTCTAATATACAGGGAACACTTTCAATTTGTTTTCCATCCAGAAGTTGCATTAGCACCTCAGCCTCCTCCCCTCCATAATATTAACTAAGATACCTAAGAGTGTTTAATTAAAGTGGAAAATAATTTACGTCCTAGATATTTAGTCATATTATAGCAAGGGGGAATATTATGTCTTCAGCAGGAGCATTTTTGCAAGAAATGCTAGTCCTTTACGGAATCGCCTTTCTTGGGTTTATTGTTAGGAAAAAGAACATCTTAAATGAACATGCAAATGACGTTTTGACACAGTTCATCCTATATATCACCTTACCTGCCCTCATCTTATTTTCTTTAGATATTCCATTTTCCGCCAATATAATAAAAGATTTTCTTTGGCTTATTTCCATGTCCATCTATATCCTTGTCTTATCATGCTTTTTAGCAAAATGGATGAAAAAACGAGCAGTTCTTACACACAAACAAAAAAATGTATATGAGGGCTTAATAATTTTTGGGAATCAAGGGTTTATTGGTTATGCTGTTAGTTCCATTCTTTTAGGAGAGCAAGGAATTATTTATTTAACAATCTTTAATTTATGTTATTTGATACTTATATGGACGTACGGACTATTCCTATTTAGTAAAAGCCAGCATACATTCATCTGGAAACAAGTTTTTTGCAATCCTGGAATCTTTTCTACATTCATTGGAATTATTCTTTTTCTGCTTCCATACCATTTGCCTGTGATAGTATCTAGCGTGCTGGAAAGCATGGGTAACATGACCATTCCTCTATCTATGCTGCTAATTGGCAGCATGATCGCTAAAGTTAATTATAAAGAACTGTTTCTATTGATTAAAAATAGCTACTTATGGAAAATGGCATTCGCTAGACTATTATTTATCCCCTTTTTATTACTCCCATTTACTTTTTTAAGCGTCCCATTTTCATTGCTGATTATTGCTATGCTCGTATCTGGAATGCCTGCTGCACCGACTATCACACTGTTCTCTCAGAAATATAGTGCAGATACTTTATTTGCTTCGTTAGGTGTATTAATTACTACACTTCTATGTATTTTCACCATCCCCTTGTTATATTTAATCCTAAATATTATTTATATTCATTTTTAATGAAGGAGTTGATTGAAAATTCGAACATACTCCTTGTCCTTATTCAATATTTTTATCAGCTAACGAGTTTCAGGACCTAAATCACTTTTTAACAATTTCTTCACGCCATTTATCAAATGGTAGATTATGAATCAAGTGAAGTATTCTAGTTTTGCATTCGGAAAGAATTTTTTCATGTAATCAAATAGATGACTTTTCAAATCCTCTTCGTCTTCTTTTTGATAAATATATTTTCCTATCCCGTATTTCCCCCATTTGTACCGTCGTTTCTCTTCATCTAATTCTAATTTTGTCATTGGATAGTTCTTTTCAATGACTCGCTTTGCCGGTTTTGTAAAACGATGCTGTATGAACTCAAAGGTCAAATCTTCTTTCGCTTCTGGAGGCAGTTCCTTATCTAATCGCTCAAACATATAGAAGTAACCTTCCTCCCAGCCTTCATGCAGGTAAATGGGGGCAACGATAAAGCCAAGAGGATACCCAGCTCTAGCAACTTTACCTGCCGCCTCAATTCTTTTTTCTAAAGGAGAAGTCCCCGGTTCAAAGTTCTTTATTACGTAATCAGCATTTACACTGAACCGAAACCTTGTCCTTCCATTATGTTTGGCATCCAGCAGATGATCTACATGATGAAACTTTGTAACAAATCTTAGCTTTCCAAGGTCAGATTTTCCAAAATGTTCAATCGCCTTTTTTAATGAATGAGTTAAATGGTCTATTCCTACAATATCAGATGTACAGGATGCTTCAAACCTTGTTTGCTCTGGTGCACGCTCTTCCATATATTTATCGGCAGCTTCCAGAATTTCATCCACATTTACGTAAGTACGAATGTATGGTTTACTCCCCATCGTCGTTTGTAAATAGCAATAGTGGCAGTGCCCCATACACCCTGTTGCAAATGGAATGGCATATTCTGCTGAAGGCTTTGACGTATCGAACTTTAACGTTTTTCGAATACCAACGACGAGCGTCGACTTTGCCACCCGGTATCTTTGTAGATCATTCTCTCCCGGGAGATTCCTTACTTGGTTATGAGAGGTAGTATAGCGGATTTCCACATCCGTTTTTTCAAACTTTTTCAATAGTTCTTTACCTAACGGATAATCTAGGCTTTGTGGTTCAAAGTATACAAGCCTAGGGGTAAATGGTTTATTCATTCCAGCACCCCTTCAGAAATATCTCCGTAATAATAATGATAAGCAGCATTTGCCTCTTCTTCTGTAGAATAAACAGCCATTTCATTAGATAAGGGATAATATGTCTCATATAAAAACAATGCCAGTTCATTAGGGTTATCAGGATTATTCACTACAGCTGCTGCTTGAATATTTGCCACATCCTGTGTATGGGGATTTCGGTAGAAAACATAAACAACATCGCCTGCTTGAAAATTATTCATTCTATCACCTCATTGATAGGGACAAAATTCCTGCCCCTTTGTCCTATAATCTCTTTATAAAATTTTGCCTTTTACTCTTGAGTTTATGTTTTCTTTTTTATGGAAAGTGTGAATCAAAACAAGTAGAACTTTTTTGTTTAAAGATCTTTAATCAGCTCATAATAACTTTTGATACACCCAAATTTGTAAACGGAGTTGATTGAAAAATGACATTTGAAGCTAGGAGCTCGACTGAAGCTGCACTAATTAAATACAAAGAAGGACTAAGTATGTTTACAGAAAAAATGCCTGAATTTGCAAGTCATTTTCATTCATTTACTGAAGCGTGCTTTCAAGAAGGAGCACTAACTCAAAGGGAAAAGCAATTAATCGCACTTGGGATTAGTCTCCATGCTCAGGATGAGTATTGTATTATTTATCATACGAAAGGCTGCCTTGACCACGGATGTTCCGAACAAGAAATTCTCGAAGCAGTTGGAGTAACAGCTGCATTTGGCGGTGGAGCATCCATGAGTCAAGGAGTAACTCTTGTACAGGAATGTATGGGGGAAATGAACCAAAAAATGCAATGAAGGATCAAAAGTATGTGTGACTTCAATTACTGCTAGAAGTGATTCGGTGCTTAAACAATCATGGAAGCACAACAAAAGAACGGAAATGGTAATGGGATGGGACATCTTTCCTGTCCCTCTGTCCCATTCTTCATTTACCACTCTAAAGTGAATCCTTTTATTCGTTTAACTCCCCGAATTGATGCAATTTCTTCTACAAGCCTTTGCATGGCTAAGTTTTTCATCTTTGCCTCTATCATAATATCTATATCCATATTAATCTCTTTAACCATTTTCAAAAAAGGGAGAACGAACTCTTTCGAAACATAATCTGCATGGGATCGAAATGCACCTTCTGATTTCGGGGATGAAAGATGAACTTTCGGTAAAAGGTTTGTTTGTTCCCAAGTATTAAAAATCCGCTGCAGATAGATTGAAAGATCCACTCCTCCCTTATTTGCTAAATGATGATGGTAGTCCAGGATCATTGGCATATTTTCTTTTTCACAAGTACGAAGGGTTTCTTCTACATTAAACGTTTTATCATCATTTTCGAGTGTCGTTATCTTTTTTATCTCAGTAGGCAGGCTTGTTATATTATCGTGAAATCGTTTTAATGCCATTTCTTTCTCTCCATACGCTCCGCCAATGTGAATATTAATGATCCCCTGCTCTAATATCCCCATTGCTTGAAGCATTTTATAATGATATTCCATATCTTTAATCGAATTCGTTGTAACTTCTTCTTTGTGACTAGTAAACAGTGTGAATTGATTAGGATGAAAACTAGGGCGCAGTTTTATCTGTTTTACGATTTGTCCAAGTTCTTCCCACTCCGTTTTAAAGGGTGTAACGAAATCCCACATTACCTCTGGATGCGTAGCTAATGGAACAAGCGCACTCGAAAATCGGTAAAGTTCTATTTCATTTGCCAGATTATAATACAAAATCCTTTTGGTATGATAAATATTCTGGGCAGTCACTGCCTTAAGCTTTTCTAACCGTTCTTCTTTTGGAAGTGCGGAATACCGAGTAAATGTAAGTGTTTTAGAGGGACTCGCATCCCATAACCCTAAGGCATTCGCGACATACCCAAATCGAATCTTCATTTACATTCCCCTTTTTATAAATAACTTCTTTATTTTGTCGCATTTTGTCGATATAATTAGACAACGATTCAGACAGGAGGAATAAAAATTGCAAAGAAAAAAATCGCTCAAACGCACACTATCATTCATATTATTATTAATCATCATTGGATTATTCATTGTGAACTCGGGATTTCTATACCTTAATTCCAAATCATCAATTAAACAAACATTAAAGGAGACTTCCATTCTTCACGCGGAAAGAATCTCCGCTGCCATTGACCCTGCTATGTATAAAGAGTTCTTAGAGAATCCTGTTCAAAATAGCACCTACAATAAACTTCGATTACAGCTGAATGATTATCGAGAAAAAACAGGTGCACTTTATGTATATACACTCCTGATTGATAAGAATAATGGGACCCATATTATGATCGATGGATACCCAACTGCAGAAGAAGCTGCTGATATCGGTGAAATGACTACATCAACATCAATTGAGGATTTAACCCCAATATTGGATGGAGGAACAAGCAGTACGGATATTGTCGTTGATCCTGAATATGGAGAATACATGTCAGCATTTGCACCAATTAAGGATGAAAAAGGAACTGTCATTGGAATCGTTGGGGTGGATATGGAGGCAAATTTAGTCCATTCAATAACAAAAAAAGTATTAATGGAAACTACCCCCATTTTCTTAGGAATATCAATGCTGCTTTTATGCATCATCATTACTGTTACATATAAACTTTTTGGCAAAAAGCTATCGCCTTTAACCCAGATAAGTAAGGCTGCATCAACGATTGCAACTGGTGATCTTGTAAAGGCAAATAGCCAATTATTGAAAATTAAGAATCAAGCCAATGATGAAATTGGCTTACTGCATAAAGCGATGAGCAGCATGACCAGCACGCTTGAAGAAATTGTAAACCAAATGCAAACATTATCGGTCAATGTAAATAATCAGAGTATTAGTTTATTAAACGGGGCAACTGAACTAAATGATGGTACGATTCAAATAGCTAAGACAATGGATGAAATGGCATCTGGAGCTGAATCTCAAGCCTCACTTGCCATGAACCTTGCTGAAAATATGAGAGAATTTTCATATTCAATTAATCAAACAAACAAAAATGGAAAAAAGCTGCAAGAGGCGCATGAGGAGACTACACAATCCGCATCAACTGGCATTAGCCTTATGAATCATACTATTGAGTCAATGGATGATATCTACAAGAAGATTTCTCTGTCAACCTCTGATGTACAAAAACTAGATTCACATACAAAGGAAGTGTCTAAACTTGTTTCTTTCATAAGAAATATTGCAGAACAAACAAACCTGCTTGCATTAAATGCAGCCATTGAAGCCGCAAGAGCTGGAGAGCATGGAAAGGGATTTGCAGTCGTTGCAGCTGAGGTGAAAAAGTTGGCCGAACAAGTATCCAACTCTGTTGATGGAATTCAATCTATCGTCAAAAAGGTGGAGAGTAACACGAATGATATGGTCATGCACATGAAAGACGGATTAGATGCAGTTGTTGCAGGTCAGAATCGTTTAAGTGAAACAAGTAAGGCATTCAATGAAATCTCAGCCATCATTTTAAATATGAATCACTTAGTTACTGATATGTACAATGAATTACAGTTTATCACAAATAAACAGCAGATGATGGCGAACTCAATTGATGAAATCGCGGCCATTTCAGAAGAAAATGCGGCGGGAATTGAACAAGTGGCAGCATCTTCTCAGCAAATGAACCGCTCAACGACGGAAATTAAATCCTTAGCCAACAGCCTTAGCCACATGTCAACCGATTTAAAAACAATAAATGAGAGATTTAAGGTATAATTTCTAGTCTTTCCATTAGCTATTGCGACCGAGGGCAGTACGCTACCCTCGGTCTTTCTATTATCCAATCAAAATTTTGCGTCTAAATAACACAACATCTACTTTTCCTCTGATATGCGTCCAAACTGCAGCTGCTAAGACGGCAAGAGTTGTTACTTTGATCCATATTCAATAATTTTCTTCAGTTAATACAACGAAAGCTTCACCTAGCTTACTATTCCTATGTTTTTCGAAAAATTAATCAAAATAATTTTACCTTGACAAGAACGAAGTAAGGACATTATGATAAATTCCATGAAATCCAGATGACGAATGGAGTCATTATGCTAAATTCAAAAAAGAAAATAGATTATTAACTTAACAGAATAGGCAAAATTTCAAATCATTATAAAAGGCGGGAAAGCATGAGGAAATCCTCTTGTAGATTTATTGTAAATGCTGTAGGAAAAGGTGGACAAACTTATTTAACCCATTGTCAGGATAAACATGAACTGAAGAAATGGGTAGCCGATCATCAGGATGATTTATTAATGAATGAGTTAAAAATTATTGATAGGAAAATGCATCCATTACTAAAGCTATTTTCTAAAAAAATATAAACATTGCTTACTGTTCATATCATGCCTGTCAAAACGCTATGTTTTGACAGGTTTATTCGTGTTCTTTTTTATTCATCTACAAGAAGATTCGTTATTACTGTTCTGAAAATATGAAAGCCAAAGAATGAGAATCCCCAATAACAGTAAGCTACTTGCTAATAAAAGGCCACCTGTATCAAAGGTCAATCTCGGAAAATCAAGCCATTTAAGAAGTCCTTGACCGAATAACAGCATTTCATTCAGTATGAATCCTGCAATAAATATTGCAAAGCCGAGAACAGATAGGCATTTAGATGTGATTATATTCATCATCTGATATTGGGCTACTATAAAAATACTAACAAAACCTAATAATGTAAAATGTAAATATCCAACAACAATACTTCTCGTATCATATATTACATTTGCTAATGTAGGCGATAGTAATCCTAGCTCCATTGTACTTTTAAAAAACAACAACAAAAAGGTTATGTAAAGACAAGTTATTGTAAATTTTGATACATGACTAGCAAGTTCTTTCCAAATGGCTTTAAAGGCAAGCAGGGTAAAAACAACTCCAATCCATTGTCCTATAACGCCAAAAGCTGCCAGACTCATACTCAATACGCCTAAATCCACCCACAAAATACTTGAAAAATAGCTGGGGAATAGAGAAATAATATAGATCCAAAATCCATAGCTAATGAAAGTGCTTCGGATTAAAATTCCTTTCGAATGGACAAGAATAATAAACATACCGACTAAAAATAAATAAAGCCATCCATTATATTGAAAATGCAAATAAAAATAAATCGCAACATCAAAGAATATCGAATCTTTCATTCCGTTTGCCGAGATATACCCAAGTGAAAAGGGCCCAAAAGATGAGATAACTAAGCTTACTAATGAGGCTTTGATAAATAATAGCCCAGACTTTGGCACTTCATTCTGAATTTTTAATTGCCTTATAATAAATACCGCTGCCCAATACTCTACAAAAATATGGATACTAGACATAACGATAGAAATGATGCCATACCCTTGGTATAAGAATGCGGCAAACATCAATAGGGATGTCAAAAATAACATCATGGTCAGTGCGATTGCCTGATTCCTCTGCCTAATCGTACGCCAATATACAGACAAGAAAATAATATAAGCACCCAAAAATGCCCATCCTAGAATAGCTAAATGGGAATGCCCGTGAAGCACATTTATATACGGAATCGAAGTAGTCGGATTAAATGGAGAAAAACGCATCCATACACCTGACAAAGCTGTTAGCGTAAAAAAGATGAAGGTAAAATGAACGAATAATCTTGGCACTGCTCTCTACTCCTTAATATTGTTACTTGCGATATGTTTAAGCCTTACTAAGAGTTCATCCGAATTTTCCGCTGCAATGAATTCACCGTCTACAATCGCATAGGGGGATTTCTTGCATTGCTCACATTTGCTTTGACAGCTGTATTCCTTATATTGAATATGATTCTGATTCAGGAAACGCTCATAATCAGAGCTATTTTCTTCGGTTAAAAACCGATCTAGATTTTTTTCACAAAAATCAATTTGTACCTTTTTTTGTTTTGAAAATAATTTACTCAATCTTTTCATAGCAGTCACATTCCTTATTAAGTTGGAATCTTTTTATAAACCATATAATTATTAACTTCATTAAATATATCTCTAAAATAATTAAGCAATCAAATATTTCGTTTTTCTAAGACACTTAAATTTACAATAAAGTTCAATAATTTCACATAAAGTTCAGAATTTCAACTTTCCTGTGCAAAAAATGGCGCTTATCCGTTACGGATAGCGCCTGATTAAAATGGAAAAAATAATGGTATAATAAACATCATTACAATGAACATGACTATTTGTAAGGGAATTCCTATCTTTAAAAAGTCACTGAATTTATATCCTCCCGCAGTCATGACCATTGCATTTGTTGGTGAGGCAACAGGAGTTGCAAACGCCATGCTCGCTGCAGCCGCAACCGTTATTAAGAATGGATAGGGGCTAACCCCGATATTCATCGCAATTGGAGCAAATAACACCGCAGTTGCCGTATTACTAATAAATTGGCCGAAAACCATTGTAATTAAATATATACCAGCTAACACACCTAATGGTCCATACCCGCCAGCTACATCTATGATTCCTTCTGAAAGAACCACCATTCCCCCTGTTTTTTCTAATGCCGTTGCTACAGGCAGCATAATGGCTACCGTCCCCGTGTTGCTCATAAAGGCGCCCACTCCAGCAACAATAACTAGCAAGAGAAAAAATAACTTTTTCTCACTATTACCTGTCCAGCGCAATAGCAAATTGCTTGCCTTACGTGCAAGTCCTGTACGAAGAATGCCCGCTCCTACAACAAATAATGCAGCAATCATAATCACAACTGAATTCGAAAAGCCTGCCAGTGCTTCTGCCGGATCTAAGATACCTGTCATAACAAATGCAAGCAATGCAATAAGGCTAACTAAATCTGCACGTACACGATTACTCATAAAAAGAAAGATTGTAAGACCTAAAATGACAAATGTTAATATAAGCTGCATTTAATAAGCAAACCCTTTCTGTTGAAATCATCTGATGATTAGGCTGCTGTACTTCCATTCTCCAATCTATTTCATTATAAATATTGTTCTCAAGAAAATCATTTTGCTACTGTAAAGTTCATAAATTGTATACAAACGTCTTCTAACTATGTATATGGGCAAAGAAAACCATCATTGTAAAGAATGGCCGTTAGTAATGTTACATCAACGGCCATTCTTTTGAAATTCTTTAATTATCCCATACCAAGATGGTTGTTTTCTTCAGAAGAAACTTCCATTGTACGTATTTCATAGCTTTCCAATCCTGATGTGATAAATGGATCGGATTCAGCTATTGCTTTTGCTTCTTCCATTGATTCTGCTCGAATAACAACCATTCCACCTTTATAGTCAAGAAAAGGGCCGCACAGCACTAACTGATTCTTTTCCTCCAGTTTCCTTAAGAATGAAATATGTTTATGGATGACTGGTTCAGTTAGCTTTTTCCCATGATTAATAGTTAATAATATAACATAAAGAACATCACTTTTTTTATAAGTGCTGCTTTCCATACGATTACCTCCTTCTAATTTAAGTTTTATTACATGGGTAAACTACTCTAGTTCAATTTAATAATTCTTTGATCTGAGCTTCCACGGAACGGCAGTGTAATATCTCTTTTCTCTATTATAAAGGGTCCGCACACTAATGCATCACAATATTCCAACAATTCCTCGACATGTTTTGAGTTATCAGCATTTGCAGTTACGGGTACAGCTCTGGCTTCTCACCAGATTCCCTTACCAGCACTTGAAAGAGCACATTATTTACCAGGTTGGCACTATATGTAGTATTTTATCTATAACAAAATACAATTTATCGTATTTTCATCTTAATTATTAAATTGAACTGTCTTTATTTTGACAATAGTTATCTTAAACGTAAGAAAAAAAAGAAGAGTAAGATCAGTACCATACCAATTTTCCTCTTCTCGTTCATCACTTATTCTCTTAATTAAATGATTTCTTAATATTTTCTGCACTCTCTGCTGTTTGTTGGATATATTCTGCAATTAAACGATTATCTGCAGTTATTGTTTCAATTGAGGCATTTACTTGCTGCAAACTTGCTGTTGCTTCCTCGATAATTGCTGCGAAATCATTAGTAGATGATTCAACATTTTCACTGTTTCTTCCTACGTCTTTAGATAGAGCATCAAATTCTTGGAACTTTTTGTTTACTTTTTTCAGCATCATATTTAGTTCAGAAAATTTCTCTTCCACTTCTCTAGTTGATTCCACACTTTGGTTTAAATTCACACTGCTTGCTTTCATATTTCCTTGGGCTAACTCATTAGTCTTGTTAACATCAATAAGGTTTTCAGTAATTTTAATAGTGATTCCTTTCGTTGTATCAGCTAACTTTCTTATTTCTTCTGCTACAACGGAGAATCCTTTCCCAGCTTCACCTGCTCGCGCAGCCTCAATGGAAGCGTTTAATGCTAATAAATTCGTTTGCTCTGTAATTTGCTGAATTTGAAGGGCAAATTGATTTGTTTCTTCAATTTTTTGAGTTAGTGTTATAAAGTTATCATTAAGCTCCCTAATAACAGTTTGCAAATTATCCATCTCATTCATAAGTTGCTTCGCTTTCGTTTGACCTTCTTCAGCCGCATTACTAGATTGAACAGATTCTTCAATAAGTTCCTTTGTTGATCTGTTCATTTCATTTAAAACCATTAAATTATTATGTGCATTGCTAGCAATGCCTGAAATTTGTTCACTTTGTATCTGGCTTCCTGATGAAACTTCACTTATGGCAATCCTTATTTCATCTTGTGAAGCAACACTAAATTGAATTTTTTCATTCACTTTACTTAAACTTTCCGCAATAGTCAGCAGCTCTTTTTCGAGCTTTACTTTTTGTTCTTCCTTGGATTTTGAATTTGCTTCTTCTTGATCCATATATTCTTGAAGCTTTTTGTACTGCTGATCATTTAGATGAATTAATACACTTAAAAGGACCGTTGATAGCAAATATATTAATAGAAATGATGCAAATTCGTCTTTCAAATAAGCGTATGTGTCTTCTGGAAAAAAGCTATTATAGGAAAGGATAATTACCCCGAAAACAAAACCGATTCCAAAGATTTTTTTATTAAATGGAACAGCAGCAAAGATAGTAAAGAAAAATACACTTATAACACCCGCAAGATTGCCATCTGCAAAAAAGGTCGTAATCAACATACATGCGTTCATTCCTATGACTATTACATAGGGAAATAAATACTCTTTCTTACTTTTATTCGTCCAAACATATACTATTGGATAGATAATTACTTGAAGTAGATTAAGTATACTCATTATAGATTTTGGATCTAATGCGAGCATACTGACTAACCCAATACCTGTTGATATCAAGTATATGATTAGCATTAGTTTGTTTTTATTTTTCAAATCCAATAATTTTAATTGTTCGATTGCATTCATATTGTTCCCCCGATAGAAAATTATAACTTTTTTATATTATCGGCTTTTTTAAGAGTTTTTCGACATTAATTTTTAAAATAGATTATTTTATTTAACTAGCTCACCAATACTAAAAACATGGGCTGGGGTAAATCTTAACTTAATTTACATGTATAACTATTTTTCCTATATTCCTATTTGCCTCCATATGTTTATGCGCATGTTGGATGTCTGCAAATGGGAAAATTCGATCTACTATTGGTTTAATTTTATTTTGATTAAATAAAGGGATTGCCCTATTTACAAATTCCTCTGTTAACTTTTTTTTATACTCATCACTTCTAGGTGTTAGTAATGTAGCTTTTAATTGAGCTCTTTTTACAAGCAGCTCCATTAAATTTACTTTTTCTACGACAGTCCCTCCTAATATCCCAATTAATACCCAGCGGCCATCTGTTCTTAAACTTTGTAAATTTTTCTCCCAATAGGAAGCCCCAATGAAATCCAAAATCACATCTACACCCTGGTTGTTTGTTGTTTTTAATACCTCGTCAGCAAATGAATGTTCCTTATAATTGATGCAAATATCTGCCCCAAGAGAACGACAGAAATCTACCTTTTCTTGTGAACCAGCTGTTGTAATAATTTTTGCATTAGTCATTTGTTTAGCAAGCTGAATGGCTGCCGTTCCTACCCCGCTTGCCCCAGCATGAATGAGTACTGTATCTTGGTCAGTTAATTCTCCTAACCAAAATAGTGTTTGATACGCAGTTAAGAAAACTTCTGGAATAGCTGCAGCTTCTTCAAATGAGAGGTGATCAGGAATTCTCATAGCTCTGTCTGCTGGCATAACAACGTATTCCGCATATCCGCCTCCATTAACAAGCCCCATCACACGTGCTCCTATCTCGATTTCTGTGCCGCTTGCAGCATCCACAACTTCTCCAGCCACTTCAATTCCTAAAATCGGATTGCTTAAGTAGCCAGACTTCCCTTCTCTTGAAATAATATCTGTACGATTAATTGCTGATCCCTTAACCTTTATTAAAAGTTCTCCTGATTTTACTCTTGGCATTGTAGTATCCTGAAATTGTAATTGCTCTGCTCCTCCAGGTTGGTTGACAATGACAGCTTTCATTTTTCTATCCCCTTTTTTCATATAATAATTGCTGTATGTTCTAAAACATACTATAAACGTTATTTACATTACATGCAGAATAATAGTTTTAGTACCTGTCTTTATCCATCCTCCACGAAGAATTTTAAGGATGCATAAAAAAGAACACTATATGGCAGCACAGTGTTCTATCTCCATTTTATAAGCTTGAGTTTGGGTAATTATTTATATTTTTTCCTATTAGGGAGATATTATTCCTAGAAGTATGGTATAGGAGGTTGTTGAAATGGAGGATAAATTAAAGATTCGATTAACAGCTGCGGAAATGTCTAGCTTATGGACCCAATTTATAAATGATACACTAGCAGTTTGTGTAAGCACTTTCTTCCTAGAGAAGGTTGAGGATCAGGAAGTACGCCCAATAATTGAAGAGACATTGAATTCAGCCAAAAACAATCTTTCAATAATGAGTGACATTTTTATTAAAGAAAAATTCCCTATACCGATAGGGTTTACGGATCAAGATGTACATCCTCAAGCCCCAAGACTCTTTTCCGATACTTTTGTACTCATGTATTTACGACAAATGTCTATTCTTGCAATGGCCGCAAGCAGTGGGGCACTCGGACTGGCAACTCGCCCCGATGTAGTTAGTTTTCATAAAATGGTATTAAATGAAGGAATTAACTTGCAGGATAAAACACGAGAGTTAATGTTAAAACAAGGTACCTATGTACGACCTCCTTATATTTCAACTCCTGACAAAGTTGATTTTGTAGAAAAGCAACAGTTTTTGACTGGTTTTTTTGGAAAGAAGAGAGCGATTACTTCGGTCGAAGCCACTCATTTATTTTTAAATGTTCAAACGAATGCCGTTGGAAAAGCACTTATAACGGGATTTGCTCAGACTGCAAAGACTGAAGATGTTAAACAATATTTATTAAGAGGGAAAAAGCTCTCGCAAAAATATATAGATACCTTCACAAATTTGTTAATAAAAGAGGACTTGCCTGCCCCAATGAGTTGGGATTCGGCAGTAACAGATAGTACAATAAGTGTTTTTTCGGATAAGTTAATCATGTTTCATATAACAGCGATGATTGCAGCAGGAATCGGGAATTTTGGAATGGCATTGGCAGCAAGTCCAAGAAGAGATATCGGATTGAAATATGCGTCATTAATCCCGGAAATTTCATTGTACGCTGAAGATGGAGCAAATATTATGATTAGACATGGATGGTTGGAGGAACCTCCACAGGCAGATGATCGAGATTATTTGGCAAAGGGTTAAGAGATGAGATGCCGTGCCTTTCGGTTTAAGTCACTAATACTAAGGGAAGCTATCTATGTAGTAAATAAAGGAGGGTACTGTTAATGGATAAAGAAATGAATTATGGAAGTGATTATAAATTTATTCCCGCTACTTCCATCGGAAGCGGGATTAGTATTCAAGTATTGCCTGATTTATTTTGTCATACAGTTCAAATTGTTAATATTTATTTGGTAGGAAACCCAGAAACAAACGATTTTGTGTTAGTAGATGCTGGAATGCCTCATTCAGCAAATGAAATCATTGATGTAACTGAAAAATATTTTGGAGTAAATAGTCGCCCTAAGGCCATTATCTTAACACACGGTCATTTTGACCATGTTGGTGCTATTGTAGAATTGATTGAGCATTGGGAGATGCCTGTTTATGCACATGAATTAGAAATTCCGTTTTTAACCGGACAAAAGAGTTATCCCGAACCAGATCCAACTGTTGAAGGTGGAATGGTTGCAAAAATGTCTCCTATTTTCCCAAATGAACCCATTAATATTGGAAGACATGTAGAAAAACTGCCTTCTAATGGTTCTGTTCCGTCAATGCCAGGTTTTCGTTGGATCCATACGCCTGGACATACTCCTGGACATATTTCATTATTCAGAGAAAAAGACGGAGCCTTGATTGCAGGGGACGCATTTGTAACAGTTAAACAAGATTCACTTTATAAAGTATTAACACAAGAGCAAGAAATAAACGGACCGCCAAGATATCTTACAACTGACTGGAAGGCTTCTAAAGAATCAGTTGAGAAATTAGCTTCTTTAAAACCTGAAGTTGCAGTTACTGGACATGGTTTGCCAATGAGTGGTGAATTATTATCAGAAAGCCTAGCAAAGTTAGTTCGTGACTTTGATAAAATAGCTGTTCCTGACTTTGGGAAATATATTGATAAAAATATCCATTAGTAAGGAAAAATGTTGTCAAAATTTATAGATTGGCTTATAATCATAAAAGTACAAAATGTAGTATTAGATTTCCAACAATACTACAATATACAGTGATAAACCTGTAAATATGGTGTCTGTAAAGACTTAATAGGGAATCTGGTGTAAATCCAGAACTGTTCCCGCAACTGTAAGTGCTGACGAAATAAGAAAGCCACTGTCCATTGGGATGGGAAGGACTTAAAGTAGGGCAAAGCACGAGTCAGGAGACCTGCCATATTTATTACGTGTTATCTTCTTCGGGAGCTGGGAAGATAGAACGAGGGTATTTTGATAGACCTTTTATCTTGTCTATGATCATATCAACGTTTGTTAAACCCATCCTCTTTTTTAGAGCGATGGGTTTTTATTTTCCCCCCTTTTTTACAAAAGTTGAAAACAAATAAACTGAAAGGGGAATAATTTTTTATGAAAACGATGATTTTTACAGAAGTAGATTCTATTTTGGAGGCTTTAGAGAAATCCTCAAAAAAATATACTATCGATATTAAGGAGCTTAAAAATAGATTAGTTGAAAAGGATATGCCTGCATCCGAAGCGAACGAACTGGCACTTCACTATTCGTTGAACAAAATATCAATGGAGCAGCCAAATTGGACCTATCTCGCTGCCCGATTTTATTTAAATCAACTTTATGCACAGGCAGCAGTAAATAGAGGATATAAAAAAGAACAAAAGTATGGAGATTTCTATGAATTGATTATAAAGCTGACAAATATAGGTATATACTCAAGTGATTTACTGGATTTATATACACGAAATGAAATAATCGAAATTGGGAAGGTAATCAATCCAGAAAAAGACTATTTATTTAATTATGTTGGCTTGTTTCTGCTTGCCGATCGGTATTTAGCCAAGGACTATGAGAAAAATATTTACGAATTGCCTCAGGAACGATTCATGATCATCGCAATGACTTTAATGAAGCATGAGTGTCCATCCAAGCGACTTTCGCTTGTAAAGGAAGCTTACTGGGCTCTAAGCAATCTTTATATGACGGTGGCCACCCCTACTCTAGCAAATGCAGGCAAAAGCTATGGTCAACTCTCCTCTTGCTTTATAGACACAGTCGAAGATTCATTGGATAGCATCTATTTAAATAATTGGGATATCGCTAGATTAAGCAAAGACGGCGGTGGAATTGGCGTTTATTATGGGAAGGTTCGTGCCTTAGGTTCTGATATTAAGAGATTTAAAGGGAATTCTTCAGGTGTCATTCCGTGGATTCGACTAATTAACGACACTGCTGTCAGTGTTGATCAATTGGGACAGAGACAGGGTGCTGTTGCTATTTACCTTGATATTTTCCATAAAGATATTATGAACGGATTCTTAGACTTAAAGACAAATAACGGGGATGAACGCCGTAAAGCGCATGATATTTTTACAGGTGTATCCATTCCTGATTTATTTATGAAGAAACTAGAAGAAGTTGATGAAACTGGTCGAAGCATTGGTGAATGGCATACCTTCTGTCCTCATCAAGTGAAACAAGTGATGGGCTGGAAGGATGAAGATGGAACTCCGTTGGGACTTGAAGATTATTACGATGAGACAGACCACAAATATTTTACCCAAAAGTATGAAGAAGCAGTTAATCATCCCCTTCTCCCAAGAAGAACATACCGGGCAATGGATATCATGGCTCGAATAATGGTTTCACAATTAGAATCAGGAACTCCTTATATGTTTTATAGAGATGAGGTAAACCGCCAAAATCCAAATAAACATGTGAAAGGAAGAGGACGCACCTCTATTTATTGCAGTAATCTCTGTACTGAAATTATGCAAAATATGTCTGCAACTGTGATTCAAAAGGAATATCAAGATGAAGAAGGCAATATTGTGATTGTTAGAAAACCTGGAGATTTTGTCGTATGTAATTTATCCTCTATCCACCTTCCTAACACAGTTAGATCAAATGTGTTAGGACGTCTTATCCGAATTCAAATGCGCATGCTTGATAATACAATTGATATTAATCATATTTCAGTTGGACAAGCCAAAAGGACAAACGAGAAGTATCGTGCGGTTGGTTTAGGATCCTTTGGTTGGCATCACCTACTCGCCCACAAGGAAATTCATTGGGAATCAGAAGATGCTGTTGATTATGCAAATAAATTATATGAAGAAATAAGTTACTATACCATTCAATCTTCAATGGAACTAGCGAAAGAAAAAGGTGCATATCAAATGTTTCCTGGTTCCGAATGGCAAACAGGAGAATATTTTACACGAAAAGGCTATACGTCAGAGCGCTGGATTAAGCTTCAAGAGGAAATTCAGGCGCATGGGGTTCGCAATGGATGGATGCTTGCAGTTGCTCCAAATTCTTCAACCGCCAAGATCGGTGGTTCTACAGATGGCATTGATCCTTTATATGCGATTGAGTATGCGGAGGAAAAGAAAAACTTTAAATTTAAAGTGATTGCTCCTGATTTAGATCACCATACGTACAATTATTACCGACGTGTCCGCCATGAACTAAGCCAATTATGGAGTATTAAGCAGAATGCTGCTCGTCAACGACATATTGACCAATCAATTAGCTTTAATATTTATGTTCGCCACGATATTAAAGCACGTGAATTGCTGCAGCTTCATCTGGAAGCATGGAAACACGGTTTAAAAACGACGTATTATGTACGCAGTACATCGCAAACAGAAATTGATGAATGTGAAGCATGCCACAGCTAACATTAAACGAGGAGGAATACTAATGAGCATCAATCAAACCCTTTCTAAAATTAAGCTGCTTAACCCGGAATATCCTAATAAATCAACACGTATCATTAACGGTCAGTCCTCTGGTATATTAAACTGGAACGATATAAAATACCCGCAAATGTACCGAATGTACCAAACCCTATTATCCAACTTTTGGAAGGCTCAAGAAATTAACATGCAGGATGATGTTAAACAATGGGAATTACTAAGCACGACTGAACAAGATATATTTTTACGGATCAATACACAGCTGGCTTCTCTTGATAGTTTGCAGACACCCACGATGACTCAAGTAATGGATTATGTAACTGATCCAAGCTTTAAAGCCATTTTTGCTGTCATATCCCAGCAGGAGGCCGTTCATAATGAATCCTATTCTTATATATTGAGTTCGCTTGTTCCTTTAAGCGAACAAAACGCCCGCTTTAATCAAGCGAAGGATGATCCTATTGTTCGAAAACGCAACCAGCTTATTTTAGATGCATACGAAAATTTCCGAAACGAGCCTACCCCTCAACATTTATTTGAACTATGCATTAATTCAATCAATCTAGAAGGAATTTACTTTTATGCGGGATTTGCCTTTTTCTATCATTTAGCACGTCAGCAAAAAATGCTAAAAACGAGCACAATGATCAGCTATATCCAACGAGATGAGATGCAGCATGCATACTTTATTGCTCAATTTGTTCGGATGCTTCTAACAGAAAATCCTGAGCTACACACCGAAAGAAATGCTCAATTTATTTATGATACCATTCACCAAGCTGTACAGCTTGAAAAAGAATGGGCACATTATATTTTGAAAGATATTAAGGGAATTGATATAGATGAATTTGAAGACTATGTAGAGTATTTAGCAAACAAACGTTTCCGCCAATTAGGATTAGAAAATTATTATGAGGATCGAGATAATCCAATGCCTTGGATTCATGTTTTTAGTGATGAAATGATGAATGAAACAAAGTCTGACTTCTTTGAACAAAAGTCACGTACTTATACGAAGGTCTCACAGGACAATGGCTTTGATGAGTTATGAGAATCGGTATTGTTTACACATCTGTTTCAGGCAATACAGAAGAATTGGCACGATTACTACATGAACTGTTAATGGAACAGAAATTTAGATCTCAACTCATAAACATAACTGACTTCCCAGTTCATGAGTTAGCTGAATACGATGCGTTGGCCATTGGCACTTATACATGGGGAGATGGAGAAATCCCCCTAGAAATGGAAACGATTTATAATAAGTTTAAAGATTTAAGAAGTAAAGAAATGGTTACAGCTATTTTTGGTACGGGTGACCGGTTTTACCCTCATTACTGTGGAGCTGTTGATACGTTTAAAAACGTTTTAAAAATAAATACGAATTTAGCTGTAACCTTAAAGGTAGAATTATTGCCGCAAAAACGAGACCTATCTAAATGTAAAAAGTTTGTTGAACTGTTTACTAAACGGATTCAAACGAGTTTGCAATAACCCAAAATGAAAGCTCATTGGGCTATAAAAAGGAAGTATGAGAGTACACCCCTTGGACAATATACAAAAGAAAGGGGTGTATGAGTGTTGAAGAAGGAAAAAGAAACGAAAGAACCAATTCTTGCTGAAGGAATGAATACCGAGGATGAATTAGATAGAAGTGCAACATCAACCGAGATTTCCAGAGGAGAATTTACGAAAGTAGTTACCTTGTCACTCGATGAAAACGATCCTAGTTAACATTTAGACACCGTTTAACGACGGTGTTTTTCTGATTCTTTCATTTTTCAAATTTAGATTTGCTAAAACAAAAGGAATATTATTCATATGATAGAGCAACCTTAAAACAAGTTCACTTAAAAGAGAAATGTATTTTGAGGTGCGTAAAGATTGCTGTTAAAAAGAAATAATAAAAAAGAGCAAATACTAATTATCTTGTCTTTACTTGCAATTACTTTCTTCGTTTCTCCCCTATTCATATTAGGAGACAATGCTCACATACGCGTCCATGATAACTTGGATTCCAATCTTGCATGGTATAAAGTTCTTGCTGAAAGCGGACAAATTACTGGATCAGTAAATGCTGCTATACCTCAAATAATTAACGGAAATTTGTCACGAAATGCTTTTGGTACTGAATTCAGCCTAATTGTCTGGCTTTATGCAATCTTCCCAACTATGGTTGCCTATGCAATAAGCCAAACAATCACAAGATTTACGGCTTTTTTTGGCATGTATTTACTTTTGAAAACTCATTTTCTTAAAGATAAGGAATGGATAGCCATCAATATCGGTACTGCATTGGCTTTTGCATTTACCCCTTTTTGGCCATCAGGGATGCTAAGCACGCTTGGAATGCCACTCGCATTATGGGCTTTTTTAAATATACGGACTGGGGACAGATCGTGGAAAAACTATTTTGTTTTAACCATTCTCCCTTTCTATTCAAGTATTGTACTTGGTTTCTTCTTTTTTCTTAGTGCAATGGGATTATTCTGGCTTTCTGACTTGATTAGAGGAAAAGGCTGGAATTTTCGCTTTCTTTTATCAATCGCTTATATGACAATCATGTTTTTACTAGTTGAATATCGGCTTATATATTCCCTTTTATTTGATGATGATCCAAACAGTCGGGATGAGTATTTTCATGCTAGATTATCAGTTGCTCGCTCAATCCGGCTTACTTATAAAAACTTTGTTTATGGTCACCATCATGCTGCGACCATACATACTTTTATCATTCTACCAGTCATGCTAATTGCTTTATTTATCATTCTTATGAGAAAACGATGGAAACAGGAAAAGGCGTTTATGTTTTTATTTTTACTAAACTTTTTATTATCTGCTTGGTATGCATTCTGGTTTTACAAAGGATGGCTTCCACTGACAGAACGTTTTCACTTCCTTGATACCTTTAATTTTGCAAGGTATCACTTTTTAAGACCCCTTATTATTTACTTGTTGTTTGCGATGTCATTGAAAATCATCAGTTCTTATTTGAAAAATTGGCGACGTGTCGGGCTTATCCTTGTCATTGCCCAGATTCTGATTGTTTCATTTTGTAATGAAGAAATTTTATTTCGTAATAAGCCTACGGTTAAGGAATTTTATGCTGTAGAACAGTTCAATAATATTAAAGAATACATTGGCATTCCTCAGGATGAGTATAGGGTGGCCAGTATCGGAATACATCCTGCAATCGCCCAGTATAATGGATTCTATACTCTAGATACATATAATAATTTTTATCCTTTAAGCTATAAATATCAGTTTAGAGAAATAATTGAGAAGGAACTGGCGAAAAACAAAACCATCAGGACCTATTTTGATGAATGGGGCGGGCGCTGCTATATCTTCACAGCGGAACTCGGGAAGCATTATATGTTTAAGAAAAATTCAAAAAAAAGGCTGAAAAAGCTTGAACTCAATATTGAGCCCTTTAAAGAAATGGGTGGGAAATATTTATTTTCAGCAGTTCCAATTGATAATGCATCGGAAAATAACCTACGGTTAGAAAAAACCTTTGAATCAAAAAACTCTGCTTGGAAAATCTACCTCTATAAAGCAATATAGCGAATAGGAGGATACAAAATGGAAAATCCGGTACTCACCATCGTCGTACCCTGTTATAACGAGGAGGATGTTCTCCCAGAAACCATTTTGCAGCTAAGCAGCTTTTTAAATGAACAAAAAGAAGAAGGAGTCGTTTCTGATAAAAGTAAAATCCTATTTGTAGATGATGGCAGCAAAGATCAAACTTGGCAGATCATTTACAAAAAAAGTTTACATGACGAGAACATCCGTGGGTTGAAGCTATCAAGAAATGTCGGGCATCAAAATGCTCTTCTTGCTGGTTTATCAGCTGCCAGGAAAGCTTCTGATTGTGTAATTTCCATTGATGCAGATCTGCAGGACGATATAACTGTCATTCGGGAATTTATCCATAAATTTCAAGAGGGTTATGAAATTGTTTATGGTGTAAGGAGAAAACGGGATAGCGATACTTTTTTCAAAAGAAACACTGCTCAGTGCTTTTATACGCTAATGAAAAAAATGGGCGTGAATCTTGTCTATAACCACGCAGATTTCCGTTTAATGAGTAAACGTGCGTTAAATGAACTCCAACATTTTGAAGAGGTGAATCTGTTTCTTCGCGGCATTATCCCCCTTATCGGCTTTAAATCAACGAATGTATATTATGACCGAAAGGAACGGCTTGCCGGTGAGACAAAATATCCATTAAAGAAAATGCTTGCCTTTTCATTTGAAGGGATTACCTCTTTCTCTGTTACACCTATTCGTTTCGTTTTGCTGGCTGGTGTTTTGTCATTCTTTATTAGTCTTTTATTCGGTGCTTATTTTCTCGGTTTAAAGTTTTTTGGGAAGACAGAAGTAGGATGGACATCCTTAATCATTTCCATATGGCTTATTGGCGGGCTTCAGCTTATTGCCATTGGCCTTGTAGGAGAATATATTGGAAAAATATATAAAGAATCCAAGAGAAGACCGAAATATATTATCGACATTGATGCATTTAATATGCCAATGCCCCGCCATCTTTTAAATGATGGAGGAAATGAAAATGAATTCTATCACACTGATCTTGGAAAGCTGTCTGAAACGAACTAATTCCTTTATCCGTTTTTTAATCGTGGGGGCTATTAATACATTGACAGGCCTTAGCACGATGTTTCTCCTTTTTAATACTGTAGAATTTTCCTTTTGGTTTTCTACTTTTTTAGGAAATAGTGTTGGTGCGATTGTCAGTTATAGTTTAAATCGGAACTTTACTTTTCATAGTAAAGTTCCTATCAAAAAAAGTGTCCCCCGCTTTATCGCAGTCATTCTTTTTTGTTACTTTTTTTCATATACAGTTAGTAGTATGGCGGCAGGTATGATTAAAGAACAATTTTCCCTTAATATGCTAAGAGCCGAAAATTTAGCTATGTTCATCGGTACTGCAGTTTATATGATCACGAATTATTTCGGGCAGAAGCTTTTTGTGTTTAAAAAATGAACATTTAGTACCATTATAATCGTTATATTCAAAGAAAAGGGCGATTTCCTATAGAAATCGCCCTTTAAAATAAAACTGAGACTTTTTATAAATTATCTTTTTAATCCCTATTCCTTTCCCTTTCAAGATATTCAGCAGTATATGGATCTTTTTCATAGGCTGGTAAATCTCCATATGAAGTCATAATATCCTCCTCATCTAACTGATCCTCTAGCTCCTCATGCTGAGCATTCGGGTAAATGGTAATATTTCTTCCTTCAATATCGACCCCAACAAAATTTTCAAAATCCTCAACATACCCCACATTTTCTCCTGAATCGGTATATATTTCATTATAATCATCTGGAGGATCGGACATATCAGAAGGAGATTCGCTTGTCCCCCATTTGGCTACCTCTTGCCAGGAATCCTCTGCATCAAATACAACATTTTCATCCCCATCCTCATCTTTAAAGAACTTTTTAAAAGGCGGTCCGATAATTTCTTCTTCAACAGGGCGTTTGTGAGATGTATGCTGATCCTGTGAATGTTCTATACAGAAAGTGGTTGTAGGCAAAGCATCTAATCGTTCAGTTGGGATATCCTTAGAGCAAACCTCACATTTTCCATAGGTTCCATTTTCTATAGCCACTAAAGCTTTATCGATATTTTTCAATTCATCTTCTAAATGTTCATTTAAGGCAATATCTTTCTCTCTTTCAAATAGCTCTGTTCCTGCATCTCCCGGATGGTTATCATAATTTGAAAGCTCGCCCATTGATTCCTTCCAAAATGATTCATTTAAACCAAAATGATCATTTTGCTCGAATCTATTTTGAATGTCCTGCTTTAAATGGTTTAGTCTCTTCTTAAACTGGGATAATTCCTGATTTGAAAGCATACTTAAACAGTCCCTTCATTTACTCTTAAGCATTAAGTATAAGCTTCCCTTGTTTTGACACTCTTATAACAAGATAATCTTCAATGTTTCTTGCCAATCCCATCTATAAATTAATTACTTTTAATCCCATAAAGGATACATGCAACTCCTCCAAATATCCAAATGAGTTTGGTGAGAGAAACCTTCTCAGACATTCCAACAAGACCGATCGTTGTTGTAATGATTAATATAATGGGACCAACTAAAGCGAGAGAACTATTAACTACAAGTGCTTTTTCAATATCATTAAATTTCAATATCAATAAGGCAACAACAATTTCGATGCCACCCGAAAAAATTCTCAATAATGCCATGCCCCAAATTGCCTTTTCAAAAATATGAAACATTCGTATCCTCCCAAACGATTTCTCCCACTAATATATGCATGATCTATATAGAGAAGGACAGGTTATTTTTTATGGGTTACCATAAGTGAAACAAAAAAAACTCGAAGATTGTCCTTCTTCGAGTGTTTTACATAAATACTTATTTATCTTCTTTCTCATTTTTAATTTCTTCTCTATTTGGTGTCAGCTCCTCTGAAGCCTCTGTTTGGTACCGCAGATTTCCAGAATACTTTTTTTCTGTTTGAGAATTATCAATCACATTAGTTGAAATATATTTATGGTAAAAGTATTCAAAAAGTGCGACCCCTAATGATGCAATGAAAGACATTGATAAAATATTCCCTTCATTTGTTAAAACACTGTTCATTAGCCAAATAACCATTAATGCGAGTCCAAAGTCAGCAATTGATGCGACTAAGTTATTTGTTCTCGGCAATATGAGCAAATCACCAATTATATAAGCAACAAGTCCCAAAACTAAAGTGATAAATAATACATTGCCAAAACTCATCCCATAAATTAGCCCAAGTATTACATATAAAAGCGCAAGGCTTGCTACACCTTTAACTGCTAGTGCTATCACATGTTTCATCTTGTCATCTCCTTTTAACAATATTTTGGATCATAAGCTTAATCTTATTCACTAATCAACCCATAATGTCATATGGATAAAAAGGTGATTTTCAATGAATACTAGCAAAGAAAAGGATTATTGTTCCTGGAGGTGAAAAAATGAATGAGCTAACGACAAAAGAACTTTCATACATAGAGGATGAGATCCGGGCAGAGGAAATTACTGCAAAAACGATGAATTGGTGTGCTTCACTATGCGAGGACCAAGAGCTAAGAAAATTTCTTGAACAGCTAGCAGAAAGTCACCAATTAAGAATCGCCGATCTTTCACAATATTTCAACCGTTCAAAAATGATTCAATAAAATAAAGGGGGCAAACAAATGCCAAATAATATGGAGGGGCGCGGGTTAACGGATCGAGAAATGCTGCAGCTTTGCCTAGAATTGGAGAAAGGCAGATGCCGTAGCATTAGTAATACCATGCTAGAAACAAGTCATAAGGATTTGCGGGATATTTATCATCAGTGTTTTAATAATGCCAATACCAATCAATATAAGCTCTATGAAAGAATGGACGAAAAAGGCTGGTATAAAACAGAGATAGCATCAGCAGAAGATGTACACAAGATACAAGAATTCATGCAAAATAATCTACACCCTGACAATCAGTTTTAATGAAAAACCCCTTGCAAAATGGATTTCCCTCCTTTTCAATGGGTTTTTCATGCATTTAATACCAGCCCCAAATGATGTAATGTATCTCCTGTTCTTTTAGCGGCAAGCTAAAATTGTGCATGTTAGAAAGGAGCACAATATGAACATACTCAGGAGGATAAAAATGGGGATATTAAGTGGAAATCCGAAAGAAGAACCAATGCATTACGGTGAGGTTTTTGGTACATGGTCTTTTCTAATGGCGGCAAAAGGACTAATTGTTTGCCACCAAACCCACTTAAATCATGCGGGTGATGAAGACTTACAAAAATTGCTTGAAGAAGCCATTCAGCTTGGGCAACAAGAGGTTAAACAAATTGAAACATTATTAAAAGAAAATGGTGTTGGTTTGCCTCCAACTCCTCCCGAACGTCCAAATGCATGTATAGAGGATATCCCAACTGGAGCACGCTTTCTTGACCAGGAAATAGCTGCTGCCCTTGCATTAGATAATGCAGCAGGATTAGTTTCATGCAGTAAAATCATTGGGGAGTCCATTCGAGAAGACATTGCAGCAATGTTTGGACAAATTCATGTTCAAAAGGCAGTGCTTGGTGCAAAAGTTCTTCGACTTAATAAGGAAAAAGGCTGGTTAATACCGCCTCCTCTTCACCTAAATAAAACTGGCGATTGCTAACAATCATCAAGTTAAAAAAGCAGACCTTTTAGATCAAGGTCTGCTTAACTTTTCTATTCTCCTAAATCTACATTATGATACACTTGTTGAACATCCTCTAAATCTTCTAGTGCATCAATCATTTTTTCGAATTTTGCCTGGGCATCCTCTGAAAGAGTTACATCATTTTGAGCTAGCATTGTTTGTTCTGCTACTGTAAATTCAGTAATTCCTACATTTTTAAACGCTTCTTGTACCGCATGGAATTGATCAGGATCTGCATAAACAATCACTGATTCGTCCTCTTCAACAATATCACGAACGTCTACGTCTGCTTCCATTAAAATTTCAAGCACTTCATCTGCTGTTTTGCCCTCTAGTCCAATAACAGCAGTCGCATCAAACATATAGGCAACAGACCCACTCACGCCCATGTTTCCGCCATTTTTTCCGAATGCTGCGCGTACATCTGCAGCAGTACGGTTGACGTTATTTGTTAATGCATCAACAATGACCATTGATCCATTTGGTCCAAAGCCTTCATAGCGAAGTTCGTCATAGTTTTCCTCTGATCCGCCCTTTGCTTTTTCTATTGCACGGTCGATAATATGTTTAGGCACATTATATGTTTTTGCGCGTTCTAAGGTAAACTTTAAGGCCTGATTGGCTTCAGGATCCGGCTCTCCTTGTCTGGCAACTACATAAATCTCCCGACCAAATTTTGCGTAAATTCGACTTGTATTTGCGTCTTTTGCTGCCTTTTTCTCTTTAATATTATTCCATTTACGACCCATAATGAACACTCACTTTCGAGATTGAATCAAAATTTAATATGAACTGGGTGCTTCGTCAAACCATTCATATTGATTAATAAATTACACCTTGGCATCTACCACTAAATTATTTTATACCTATTTGATTCATTTGTTAAGTTATATATTCAAAAAAAAAGAGCTGCATATGCAACTCCTTTTTTCTTCCCTTATTGCCCTTGTGCACCATTAGAAGTAACTCTTCGAACATGGCCATCTTCAAAGTTGTTTTTTCGAAGAGCATCGACCTTGTCATTTAATAATTTCTTTTGATCAACTTCTGCAGATGGTGTTTGTTTGTTTTTTGACATTATATCTCCCCCTTATTACTTTTGCATGCATTATTATTTTGCTTATTCCTTATAAAATTAATCATCTGTCTGTTAAAAAACGATCTACATAAAATTTAGCGAAATAAGCAACCTAATTGAAAGGAGGTGTCCAAATGTCAGAACCAAGACAACCAGGCAATAAGGATCTTCCCGATTTTAATGAGCTAAATGATCGAATAATAGCCGAACGAAGAACGTCCGGACCAATAGTAGAAATAAAAACTAATTTAGATCCTAAAGATTCAACGATTGATAATCCATACATTCAAAACAAATATAATACCGATTTAAAAGCTTTTAGAGACTTCTTTGAAGAATAAATAAGAAAAAAATCCTCAAAACAATTGAGGATTTTCCTATTTATTACTGAGTTAATTGACCTCTGCCATTAAATGCTTGCCCTTTTTGAACAGCAGAACCCAATTTTTCTTGGTAATACATCCACACCACGATAATTAAACTTGCAAGTGCGACTTGGGATAACGCCATAAAGCCGATAGCATAATGACCAGTTAAGTTAAATAAGAATGACAGCATGAGCGGTGGAAAAAATCCGCCTAAGCCTCCCATTGCAGAAACAATCCCATTGACAATGCCGCCTTGCTTTGAGAAATACATCGGTACCAGTTTAAAAATCGTTCCATTCCCAATGCCAGCACAGAAGGCGATCGTTAAACACCCGATCGAATAAAAAGTCAATGTTGGATTAAAAGCTAATAAGATTCCTGATAAGGTTAATCCCGCAAAAACAACCATTAATATTTTAAATGAATTAAATTTATCTCCTAGCCATCCGCCTAATGGCCGAACAAACGTTGCAATGGCAATAAATCCAGCTGTTCTTAAACCAGCATCTACTTTTTCCAGCTCAAAATGTGCGACGAGGAAGTTTGGCAGGTAAATTGTAAATGCAACAAACGCCCCAAATGTCAAAAAATAGAACAAACTTAAACACCATAGCTTTTCATTTTTATAAACGCTTTTGATTTGATCCTTAAGAGGAGTAACAACTTTTGGCTCCTTTTTATCCCCTAAGAAAAAGTTAACTGCTGCCACAACTAATACGATGATTAGGAAGAGCTGAACAGTTGTTTGCCATCCAAATCGAATGGCTAGTACTGGTGCTGAGAATGTAGTGATCGCAGTTCCAACATTCCCTACTCCGTAAATGCCGTTAACAAATCCATGCCGTTCCTTTGGATAATACTTCGGCAATGAGGTAACCCCCACCGAAAATACTGCACCACTTATTCCTAAGAATAGCCCCCCTACAAGTAAGTCGGTGAACGAGTTTGAAATACTAATGTAATAAATAGGAAACAGCAACAGAATAAAGCTAATAGAAAATAATTTTCTTGCACCAAAACGATTTGTCCAATACCCTATCGGGATCCTTAATACAGAACCAAGGACTACTGGAATTGCTGTTACTAGAGCTAATTGATTGGCTGATAAATGGATATCTTCTTTAATGAAAGGCATTAGGGCAGATAAAATGACCCATACCATAAACCCAGCAACTAAACTAAATGTTTGAAGAGGTAATTGTATCGCTTTCGATTTCATTTGAAAGTTCCCCTTTCGGTTATTTGATTACATCGTAAAAAAATTAGTTGCTATAAGATGTGAAGAACTTCACATCTCTTATGAAGTTCATAAATAATTCACAGCTTAAAACAGACCGTTACCTAACCCATAGTGTTAGAATGTAGTTAACAACATGGATGTTAAAATAAAGGGTGATGAGCATATGGTTCAAACAATGAAACCAACACATTCAATTGAAATAAAAGAATTGCTCCAGCTAGCAGACCGCACGATAAAAACGGTCAAAGGGCAATATTTATTTCAAGAAGGGGAACATGCAGAAGAACTTTACTTAATTATTTCTGGTAAAGTGCAAATCAGCAAAATATCAAAGGACGGACGAGAACTTGCCTTACGGATTTGTGGTGACAATGATATTTGCGGGGAGTTAACCTTATTTACCCATGCACCAAAATACTTACTTAGCGCACTCATACTTGAAGAAGGAGAAGTAGCAGCGATCAAAAAAGAGGTTATTGAAAGGGAAATTTTTCAAAACAGTGCACTCGCCTTCGAATTTATGAAATGGATGAGTGACCATTTCCGTAAAACACAAACCAAATTTCGTGACCTTGTATTAAACGGGAAAAAGGGAGCATTATTCTCCACTCTTATTCGTATGACAAATAGCTATGGAATAAAAAAAAATGATGGCATTCTAATCGATCTTCCATTAACAAATCAAGAGCTTGGTAATTTTTGCGGAACTTCAAGAGAAAGCACGAACCGAATGCTTAATGATTTAAAGCGAGAAGGAATTATTTCTATTAAGAAAAGTAAAATTACCGTTCATAATCTCAAATTCCTCAAAGAAGAAATTGGCTGTGAAAATTGCCCCGCTACTTATTGCAGCATTGAATAGGACATAGTGAAAAAGACTGGCATATAATTGTCAGTCTTCTTGTGTTGGACGTATTCTCTACCTTAAAATCATAATAAAGCAGCACAAAAATTGCGCTGCCTCTTCTTCATACCGTTTATTGCCCTCTCATTGTTCCGCCTGTTCCAGGAATTTGATCATCTCTATTTTCATCATATAATCGGTCATTTTGCTGCACATCCTCTAACAGCCCACGGTTTTCCCTATTATTACCATCATTTCTTGCCGGATTCATATTAGAGTCTCCCGTGTCATATCCATTATTATAGTTCTGAGGATCATAGCGGACCGGCCGATAGTTAACATCCTCCGTATCGTTCATTCTGTCGTTATTAACACCGCAAGCTGACAATAATCCGAATGAAAATACTGCAATTAGCACGGTTAGCAGAAGATTTTTCTTCATATCCATTGCCCTCCTAGTCATTTTTTCACCGAGACAATATTAATTTGCACTTTTTTCTTAATCCTAAACGTAAAATATTTAATCATCTTATCGTTTTAATTATTTGATATTTCTATTTCAAATTGCTATCCTAAAACTACAATTGAAGAGAAATGATAAGTAAAGGAGAATGTTGATGAATTTTGTAACTTTAAATAATGGTTTAAAAATGCCGCAGCTCGGGTTCGGTGTTTGGCAAGTAGAAAACGACCAAGCAGAAGTTGCCGTTAAAAAAGCAATTGAAGTTGGCTATACGTCTATTGATACTGCAATGATTTATCAGAATGAAATTGGCGTCGGGAGAGCGATCCAAGCTTCTTCTGTTCCACGCGAAGAGCTTTTTATAACTACAAAAGTTTGGAATAGCGATCAAGGCTATGAAAATACATTACGTGCATTCGAAGAAAGCTTAGAAAGACTTGGTCTTAACTATGTTGATCTTTATTTGATTCATTGGCCGACACCAGAGTTCGATCAGTATGTCGATACATATAAGGCTTTAGAAAAACTTTACCATGATGGACGTGTGAAAGCGATTGGGGTTTGTAACTTTGACATCGAGCATTTAGAGCGTATTTTGAAAGAATGTGATGTCAAGCCTGTCCTAAACCAAATTGAATGTCATCCATACCTTGATCAAAAAGAGTTGAAAGACTTTTGTGCAAAGCATGAGATTTTTGTCGAAGCATGGAGTCCTTTGCAGCAAGGAGGCGAAGTGCTAAACGAAGAAATCATTCAAAAAATAGCGAAGGACCATGAGAAATCACCAGCACAAGTCGTCTTGCGCTGGCATTTGCAAAATAACACCATCGTCATTCCAAAATCTGTAACACCAGCTAGAATTCAAGAAAACTTCAATGTATTCGATTTTGAACTTTCATCTAATGAAATGGAAGAAATCAATAAGCTAAATCGCAACGAACGCAAAGGGCCAAAACCGAGCGAAATGAATGTGAGATAAGCGTTCCCTGTAATGAGGGACATACCGCCACCAATCTCCAATAAAAAATAAAGTCAGTCCCCAGCTTACTATTAAGAGCCAGGACTGACTTATTTTTTTATCAATCTTCGAAAAGCTTTTTTCGCTGGATTCGGACTAGTAGTCATAACATTCGATTTTCTACATAAAATGTACAAGTTACATAACTTAATTTTAATGTGGAGTGGTGGATGTTTGAATACCAGTATTTTATTAAGCTACATTTTATTAGGTTTTACTTTAGCAGCCCCGATCGGCCCAGTTAATTCTGCCCGTCTGGATAAAGGGATAAAGAATGGATTTTGGCATGCATGGATGGTAGGTGCTGGCTCAATGATAGCGGATGGACTCTTCATGATGATCGTTTATTTAGGAATGGTTCACTTTCTTGAGATTCCTATCATCCAAATTTTTCTGTGGCTATTTGGCGGGTTTATCCTCATCTACACTGGCATTGAAAGTATCATCAAAGCAAGCTCTTTAATTTTAGCGGATAGCAGAGGGAAGGAATCAATCATTAAATGTTTCTTCACTGGATTTATAATGTCCATTACAAGCCCGATGTCTATACTCTTTTGGCTAGGAATTTATGGCTCCGTTTTAGCCAAAACTGCACAAACAAGCGGAACTGCGTCCCTATTAATTTATAGCAGTATGATATTTATTGGTTTAACGCTTTGGGATATTCTTGTGGCTGGTTTGACTACAGGCTTTAGAAGATTCTTAAATAATAGAAGTCTAAAAATGATTTCCTTCATTTCTGGTTATTCCTTAATTGGTTTTGGCTTATATTTCGGATATCAAGGAATAGTCAGTCTAGTAACTGGATAAATTTCATTCTTCTAGAGCTTGCATTTAGTCATAGGATGTTTAATAAATATTTCAGCCTTCCTCACGCCTCTTTTTTATTCTTTTCTATTTAAACTTTCGCATCATATATTTATCACATTCAATCGCCGCTTCCCTTCCTTCCTTGATCGCCCAGACAACTAAACTTTGACCTCTTCTTACATCTCCTGCAATATATAATCCATCTATATTTGTCGCATATTTTCCACTTGTTTCCTCCGTTCCAAACTGTTTTTCTTGATTGAGTGCAAATGTACGAAGCAGCTCTTCTTCAGGACCACTAAATCCAATGGAGATTAGTACAAGATCAGCGGGCCAAATTTTTTCACTGCCAGGAATTTCTTGAATAAAAGTATTTCCATTCAGATCTGAAATTTTCTCTATTTGCACTGTGTGCAGCTCTTTCACATGTCCATTGCCATCGCTAACAAATCGCTTCGTTAAAATTGAATATTCCCTTGGGTCCTGACCTATTTGTACACTTGCTTCTTCATATGCATAATCCATTGAGAAGGTATATGGATATTCAGGCCACGGATTAGATAATGAACGCTTCTTTGGCAACTGTGGGTGCTTACCAAACTGAACAATACTTTTACACTTATGCCGTAATGCAGTTGCGACACAATCTGCTCCTGTATCTCCCCCGCCAATGACGATGACATCCTTTCCTTCTGCTGAAATATAAGAACGGTCAGTCAAATTAGAGTCCAGCAAACTTTTCGTATTTGCGGTTAAAAAATCCATCGCAAAATGAATTCCCTTTAGCTCTCTTCCTTCTATTAATAATTCTCTTGGTTTTTGTGCACCCGTACAAAGAATAACTGCATCAAAATTTACAAGTAATTGATTTGCTTGAATGTCCTTTCCAATTTCCATATTTGTATGGAAATGAATGCCCTCAGCTTCTAATAATTGTACTCTACGTTGAACAATGTCTTTTTCAAGCTTCATATTTGGGATGCCATACATGAGCAATCCCCCGATCCGATCAGAACGTTCATATACAGTCACTGAATGTCCCATTTGGTTCAATTGATCAGCACAGGCAAGCCCCGCTGGACCTGAGCCAACAATTGCTACCCTTTTACCTGTACGATTCGCCGGAGGGTTTGGAGTAATCCACCCTTCGGCGAACCCTTTATCAATAATGGCACGTTCAATGCTTTTTATAGAAACAGCAGAATCATTAATAGCTACAGTGCAGGAACCTTCACACGGTGCTGGGCATACACGACCAGTAAACTCGGGAAAATTATTTGTTTTGACTAACCTTTCAAGTGCTTCTTTCCATCTGCCACGGTAAATGAGATCATTCCATTCCGGAATTAAATTATTTGTTGGGCAGCCTATCATTGATTTTCCTAATTGGATTCCTGTATGACAAAACGGGGTTGCACAATCCATACATCGTGCCCCTTGCTTTTCTAAACGATCTTTCGAAAGGGGCTCCTGATATTCACCCCAGTCATTTAAGCGATCACTTGGTTTTCTTTCCAGCGGAACCTCCCTGTCATATTCAATAAAACCAGTGTGCTTTCCCATTGAGCCACCCCTTTCATTATTTCATTACGGTAACTATCTTTTTTTGGTTCTGTTCAACTTTCTGAACAGCGCGTTTATATTCCTTTGGGATGACCTTCACCCATATCGGCAACAGCTCGTTCCAGCGTTGAAGAATATACTTTGCTCGTGAACTGTTTGTATAATTAAGATATTTTTGAATGAGCTGCTTTAAGTCATTTACTTCTTTCCCCTTATCAAGTGGCTCCAAAAATACTAGATCCCGATTGCAGTTTTTATAAAAGCTTTCATAATCCTCAGCAAAGACATAGGCGATTCCTCCAGACATTCCAGCTGCAAAATTTTTTCCAACTGCTCCAAGGACTGCAACACGCCCCCCTGTCATATACTCACAGCCATGATCGCCAATTCCTTCTACAACAGCATGAACACCACTATTTCTAACACAAAAGCGTTCCCCTGCTAACCCGAGAATATAAGCTTCACCTGATGTCCCTCCATAGAAGGCAACGTTTCCAATAAGCGTATTCTCTTCGGGAACAAATCCTGATTTAGCTGATGGCTTTACAATGATTTTTCCGCCCGATAGCCCTTTGCCTACATAATCGTTTGCTTCCCCTTCAAGAGTCAAAGTAACTCCTCTCGGTAAAAATGACCCAAAACTTTGACCAGCCGCTCCCAAAAAATGCAAGTCAATTGTATCTTCAGGAAGACCAGCTTGCCCATAGTGCTTCGTTATCTCACTTCCTACAATAGTGCCTACCGTCCGGTGAATATTTTGAATTGGAAAACATGCCTTTACTTTCCTGTTTTTTGTCAATGCTGGCTGACAAACTTCCAATAGCATCCTTTGATCGATTGAACGTTCAAGCTTGTGATTTTGTGGCCGTTGATAATAAACTCCTCCGTTATATAAAGCATTTGGCTTATATAAAATTGCTGAAAGATCCAAGTATTTTGTTTTCCAATGTGTTTTGGATTGATCTATTTGCTTTAGTCTGTTTGTCTGGCCAACCATCTCGTTGATCGTTCTAAATCCGAGTTTTGCCATTATTTCACGAACATCCTGGGCAATAAATCGCATAAAATTAACTAAATATTCCACTTCCCCATAGAATTTCTTGCGTAATTCTGGATCTTGGGTTGCAATCCCAACTGGACAAGTATTTAAATGGCATGCACGTACAAGAACACAGCCTAGGACAACGAGGGGAGCTGTGCCGAAACCGAATTCCTCTGCTCCTAAAAGGGTTGCAATGACCACATCTCGGCCAGTCATCATTTTCCCATCCGCTTCTATTGCAATTCGGTCTCTTAATCCATTTAGAATCAAAGTCTGATGCGTTTCTGCAAGTCCTATCTCCCAAGGCATGCCTGTATGTTTAATGCTTGTTTTCGGTGCTGCTCCAGTTCCTCCTTCTGATCCGCTGATTAAAATGACATCCGCCAAACCTTTTGCAACACCTGCAGCAATCGTGCCGACTCCTGCTTTTGCGACTAGCTTCACACTAATTCTTGCTTTTGGATTGACATTTTTCAAATCATGAATCAGCTGTGCGAGGTCTTCAATGGAGTAAATATCATGGTGCGGCGGTGGGGAAATGAGGCCAACTCCCGGAGTTGAGCCTCTCACTTCTGCGATCCATGGATAAACTTTGCTTCCCGGTAAATGCCCACCTTCTCCAGGCTTTGCACCTTGTGCCATCTTAATTTGGATTTCCTCCGCATGAACTAAATAATGGCTTGATACACCAAACCTTCCTGAAGCGACTTGTTTTATCGCACTCCCTCTTCTATCACCATTTTCATCTGGGCTACTTCGCTTTGGATGTTCTCCCCCTTCCCCGCTATTGCTTTTTCCTCCAATCCGATTCATCGCAATTGCGATTGTTTCATGCGCTTCCTGGCTTAGTGAACCATATGACATCGCCCCTGTTTTAAATCGTCTGCAAATCGATTCAATACTTTCAACTTCGTCTATATGAACTGGTGAGGACTTTTTAAATTCAAACATTCCACGCAAAAAAATCAGTTGTTCTTCATTGACCTGTTTCGCATATTTTTTATATAATTGATAATCATTCGTGCGACATGCATGCTGCAGAAGATGGATGGTTTCAGGACGAAATGCATGGGCTTCCCCGCCTTGACGCCATTGAAAGTCACTGCCACTCTCTAATGATTCTTCTTTATCATTGGAAAGGAATGCTTCCGCATGACGAAGCAGTGTTTCTTTCGCAATATCTTCTAGTTTCAATCCGCCTAACCTTGCAGATGTCCCAGTAAAATACTTATCAATAACGAGAGGATCAATTCCAACAGACTCAAAAATCTGTGCTCCTCGATAGCTTTGAATAGTAGATATCCCCATCTTAGAAATGACTTTTACCATTCCGTGAGTGACTGCTTGAATGTAGTTCTCCATTGCTTGTGCATAATCTTTTGTTTGAATTTGCTTGCTATCTATCAAGTCTTTAATCGTTAAAAATACTAGATATGGATTGATGGCATCTGCCCCATACCCGATCAGCATACAAATTTGATGAACATCACGAGCCTCACCTGTTTCTGCGATGATACTTACCTTTGTCCTAGTTCCTTGTCGAACTAAATGATGATGGAGCCCACTAACCGCAAGCAATGCTGGAATACCTGCAGCATTTTCGTTCATATTTCGATCGGACAAAATTATGATGGCTGCCCCTTTTTTTATCGCTTGATCCACCGAAAAAAATAAATGATTTAATACACCTTCTAGATCCTGTCCTTCATTTTTGATATCAAATAATATAGGGAATGTTGCTGTTTTAAATGAAGCAAAAGGATTATGGCGAAGCAGGTTAAGCTGTTCATCCGTACAAATTGGCGTCTCCATTCGAATGCGTCGGCAGCTTTCTGCCGTTGGTTTTAGTAAATTTCCTTCAGCACCAATCAATGTAGCTGTTGATGTAACAAATGCCTCACGTATGGCATCAATCGGGGGATTTGTTACTTGGGCAAACAACTGTCTAAAATAGTTATATAATAGCTGTGAACGTTTAGAGAGAATGGCTAAAGGGGTATCATTTCCCATGGAACCAACAGGCTCTTTTCCTTCCATTGCCATTGGCATAATATGCTTTGTCAGCTCTTCATACGTGTATCCGAATGCACGTTGGAATCGTAATAGATTTATAAATTTATCGTGATGGAACGACTTTTCGGCAGGCAGTTCATTCAAATGGATTTGCTTTTCATTTAACCATTTTCGATAGGGGAAATCTTTTGCTATGTTCTGTTTTATTTCCTTATTCGAGAGGATCTGACCCTTTTGTAAATCTACTAGCAGCATTTCTCCAGGACGCAATCTGCCTTTTTGAATAATTTGATCAGGATTAATATCAATGACGCCTGCCTCAGATGAATATATGATGGTATTATCTGCTGTTATATAGTAACGTGCTGGCCGGAGACCATTGCGATCAAGCATTGCACCGATTTGCCTGCCATCCGTGAATGCTAAAGCAGCAGGTCCATCCCACGGCTCCATCAAATGGCTATTAAATTCATAAAATGCTTTTAATGAATCATCCATTTCTTCGTCTTTTTCCCACGGCTCCGGAACCATCATCATTGCTGCGTGAGATAAAGAGCGGCCAGATAACGTCAAAAACTCTAGACAATTATCAAAAGAGGATGAGTCACTGCCATCTAAATCTATAATGGGTACTATTTCATTTATATCGACTCCAAAAACTGAAGATTCAATGATTTTTTCCCGAGCTTTCATCCAATGAACGTTTCCTTTTAGCGTATTTATTTCGCCATTATGAATTAAATATCGGTTTGGATGCGCTCTTTCCCAACTTGGAAATGTATTCGTGCTAAATCTTGAATGGACAAGCGAAAATGATGATTCAAAAATTTCTTCCTGGAGATCAACAAAATAAGCATCTAGCTGTTCAGGTTTTAGCATTCCTTTGTAAACGATTGTCCTGGAGGAGAGACTGGAAAAATAGAACATTTCATTTCCATTCAAATGTTTTTCGCGAATGGCTTTTTCCGATCTCTTTCGGATAACATAAAGTTTTCGTTCAAATGAATCTTCATCCATTTCTTTTTCTGCTTTCCCAATAAACACTTGGCGAATATACGGCTGACTTTTTTTAGCGGGGGTCCCAAGTGTTGAATCATCAGTAGGAACTGTTCTCCACCCTAGTACTTGTTGTCCCTCTTCCTTGATGATATTTTTTACTACATTTTCACATAGTCGACGCCATTTTGGATTTTGCGGCAAGAATATCATTCCAACTCCATAACTCCCCATTTCCGGTATGTTCATCTTCACACACTTAGCTAAGAAAAAATCATGGGGAATCTGGATCATGATTCCGGCCCCATCCCCAGTGAGTGAGTCAATTCCTTGGCCCCCTCGATGCTCTAATCGATTAAGCATGGATAACCCTTGCTTAATTATCTGATTCGACATGGAACCTTTTACATTGGCAATAAAGCCAATTCCGCATGCATCATGTTCAAAAGCTGGATCATATAGCCCTTGTTTCATTGGAGTTAGTTTCTTTCCCATCATTTCACCCTTTCTTGTAAATGATATAGAACCAATGATTATTTCTCTGTTTAACCTTATTAAATATTTAAAATTTTCTTATTTTTATATTGTATATCCCTGTATTAATCTAATCAATATGTATTTTATATGAAATTAATCTATATTTTAGATTGATTAATGATTTCAAGAGAGAATATTTATTCCTTAGTGCCTTTCATATAAGTCATCTGCATTTATGTGCTCTCCAAAACAACTTTGATTTTAGTTATTAACACATTGATATCTCCCTATATTTATTCATTAGAAAAACTCCTTATTTTTTGCAACTAAAAAAAGACACTAACAATAGTTAGTGCCCTAAAACTAATGATGCTTAAAACAAAATTATTTCGTTATTTTCCGCAACAACATCTTTTCTTGCTCACGTTCCTCGTACCATAACTTCAAATGAGTGAAGATTGTAAATAGAAGAAAAAAGTTCATCGCCCAAATAGAGATAAAAGGCCCAATCCCGCCAAAATCAATTGTTTGGTAGTTTTTTAATAACAACACGATATAAGCTTCAACAAAAACGAGGATAAATCCCCCAACCCCAGCAATAGTCATCCGTACCAAACTTTTCACTCCCGATTTCCTTTTTGTAATTATTGTAATCTATTTCCAACATATTTTATATGATTATGCTCACTAAATTGTCATATTTTTATATAAATTGCTATTGATTTTTGATTCTCATCATTAAACTAAATTGTTGCTAATTTGTTCACAATAATTTTACCAACTTGTGAATTTTATCACAACTCTTCGTTTTTAAATGGTATTTATGATATTTTTTAGATGTAATCATTAAATATTTATTGGAAGGAGCCATTAATTATGTTTATAAAATGGATTAGAGAAAGTCAAATTGCAGCCGGAATTTTAACAATTATTCGATTATATGTCGGCTATTCATGGATAACTGCTGGCTACCATAAAGTAGCAGACGGCTTCGATGCTTCTGGATTCTTACAAGGGGCGGTTGCAAATGCTACTGGTGATCACCCTGCAGTTCAAGCTTGGTGGGCTGCCTTTTTAGAGGGAATTGCCATACCTAATGCTAGTTTATTCAGTTTCCTAGTTGCATGGGGAGAGTTATTAGTTGGACTCGGACTTATACTCGGCTGCTTAACTACTGCTGCTGCCTTCTTTGGGATCGTTATGAACTTTGCTTTCCTTTTCTCTGGAACAGTCAGTACGAATGCTCAAATGGTTTTATTAACGATATTTATCTTAGTTGCAGGTTTCAATGCTGGAAAAATTGGCCTCGATCGATATGTTATCCCTTTTATTCGAAAACAAACGAAAGGGAAGTTCTATCAGGGTGGATCCATTACTTCATAATAAAAAGGCTGTCGAGACAACTCGACAGCCTTTTTTATTTTATTATTTTCCTATGTTTATTCGAAATATGCCCATTTATACTGAACATCACCAAGACCGGAAACAGCAACATCTTTTAAGTTTTCAGCCTGTACCCAGTTATTTGTGTAGAAGTAGATAGGTGCAACTGGCATATCTTCCATAAACACCTTTTCAGCATCTTTTAATAGCTGTTGACGTTTATCATGGTCGCCTTCAGTAGCGGATTTAGCTAATAAATCTTGGAACTCTTTGCTTTCCCAGCCTGTATCGTTGTTACCGCCTTCAGCATCACGGTACATTTCAAGGAAATTGATTGCATCGTTAAAGTCGCCTAACCAGCCCATACGAGCAACTTGGTAATCTAATGCATGTACTTTATCTAAGTATACAGCCCACTCTTGGTTATCTAGTGTTACTTCAATGCCAAGATTGTTCTTCCACATATCTTGGATTGCCTGAGCAATTTTTTGATGTGTTTCACTTGTGTTGTATGAAAGCACGATCGCTGGAAGCTCAGAAGGATCTTTATATCCAAGCTCTTCTAAACCTTTTTGTAAAAATTCTTTCGCACCTTCCACATCATTATCAGGGAAATGTCCTTTTTCGTTTTCAGGGAACATGGATGGTGGCACAATACCCATTGCAGGTAATTGTTCACCTTGAGTAATGTTCTCAATTAATTCCTGACGATTAATGGCATGTGCAAGAGCTTTTCGAATATTTACGTTGGCAGTTGGTCCTTCAGTTGTGTTGAACTTATAGTTGTACACACCAGCAATTGGTTGGGTAATTAAACGCCCATCATCTTTTAGAGCTTGCATCGCATCCGTTGGAAGAGCACCTGTTGGAGCACCTGCCCAATCAAGCTCTCCGTTATCAAACATTGATAATTCAGTATTTGGATCATTAATCATAATCATTTCAATCGTTTCTAATTTTACCGTGTCGGCATCCCAATATGTTTCATTCTTTTCAAGAAGAATCTTATCGCTGTGAGACCATTCAGTCATAACGAAAGGTCCATTAGACGTATAGTTTTCACCAGCATCATTTGCCCAATCAGGGTTTGCTTCGGCAATTTTGCTGTTAATTGGCAGATAAGTATAGAATGCTGTTAACTCTAAAAAGTATGGAGTCGGGTTAGCTAATGTAACTTCAAGTGTTTTGTCATCTTTTGCTACAACGCCTACATCATCAAGCGAACCGCCATTTAAGTTAGCATCTTCCCCGCCTTTAAGATAATAAAGCTGGTATGCATACTCAGATTGGTTATTCGGATCTAATGCCCACTTCCATGCATATTCAAAGTCTTTTGCAATGACAGGGTCTCCATTTGACCATGTAGCATCACGTAAAGTGAAGGTATAAACCGTTTGATCATCAGAAACTTCAATTTTTTCTGCTGCAGCTTCTTCCGGCTTACCATCTTTATTAATTCTAGTTAAGCCCTCGAATGTTTGACGAAGCACTGTACCAGAAGTAGCATCTTTTGCTAATCCAGGGTGTAGTGAAGGTGGTTCTGTATTAATATTTACACGTAAATTTTGCGGTACATCTGGATTTGCTTCAGCAGTTTCTTTGCCGCCTGACTTTTCACCGTCGTTCGAAGCTGGTTCATTGCTTTTCCCGCCACCGTTACAAGCAGCTAGGAACATACTGAGAACGAGCAGCATACTAAAAAAGAAAGATAATCTCTTATTCACAATTTTCCCCCCAATATTTTATCTCAAACGGTGTTTTCGTTTTGTTACACACCTAATATACGACTTTGTACCTTATGTACTTGAATTTTCTCTAGCAATTAAGTCATGTAAATTACTAGCTATAGGCACAAATGCGAATAAATAGTCGGATAGAATTAAGCTTTGTAACATTTTTGTAAAACTCCGTCTGTTAAGATTATTATAAATAGTCGGAAAACTTTATGCAAGTAGTTTTCAAATTTTTGCACCAGCCAGCAATTATCCTTAGTTTTACAGGATAAAAAACCAACACTATGACCTTTGGAATATATGAAACGCTTGAGCCTATTTTTGCTTTTCTCTTACAGCATTCCTATTATGTTTGTGATAGTATTTTTTAATTAAATAAAAGAGTAATATTAAAAAAAATGCAAGAACTCCTAATACGTATTCGTTTATTTCCCCTGAAAATAATCCCGCTGGTATAAGAGACAAAATGAAAAAATAAATAAAATTACCGAGCGAAGTAGCTATAATAAATTTATTTAATCGAATCGCACTTAATCCAGCCGTTATATTAATAAAACTCGTTGGAATAAAGGGAATCACCCTTGCTTGGAGCACATATAAAAAACCATGTTTTTCCCCAATATTTATTATTTCCGGCTTTATTTTCCTCAATAACCAATCTTGAAACCCAACCCTAATTCCAAGAAACACGATTATGCTTGAGATTATGCTCGTTACCCAGCTCCATAAAAAGCCATAATAAAATCCATATAATGCAATATTTAAAGAAATGACTAAGATAAGTGGAATAATAGTAAATGAATTTTGGATAATCATAATAATAAAGGTGATACCGAGAGTATAATATATATTTTCACCGAGTAAGGATGTAATGGTATCGATATCCCCTGATTTTAACACGGGATATAAGCTTGATTTAAAAAAGAAATAAATGGCTACAGTAAGTAATGCCAAAAATATGATTAACCTATGTAAGGTTCTTATAACTCCACCCCCAAATGAATCACAAATGTCTTACCATCATCATATCAAATTTGTATGAAACCATTGTAAAAAAAATAAAGCACTTGGTCATCCAAGTACTTCTCTCTGCACTATTTTTCTTTAGTAAAGGTTAATAAGAAAAAGAATAAAAAGCTAAGTAATAATACGGATCCTCCTGCGATATATAGGATTGTATTTATTGCTGGAGAAAGGAACTCAGGTTTAAAAATAAATAAAGTCATTCCTCCAGTTAATCCTATTGAACCTATAATAGCAGTATATACATGAAGCTTTGCTAGCAGTCCTATTTTTGGTTGAAATATTTTATAATAAACAGCCCATGCAAATATTGTTAACCAGCCAACAACTAATAAATGAGCATGAATGGGTCTAAAAGCATAGCTCCCTGCCCCTGCCATATGTGATCCTAAAAACGCGCCAATTAGTGCAAAAAATGCTGATAATCTTAATAATAGCGTACTGTAATTATGTTTCATCGAACCATTCTCCCTTAATATAAATTTCCCCTATTTTCATAGTGTTAATTTATATTATGAATATGAACGGATGATGAATGGAATATTACAATTCTCTTTGTTTATTCTAACCTTTTCGTAAACTGATCGCACACGTAGTGACCTTGTCTTTTTTATTCTCAACATTTATTTCACCGTGGCGCATTTCAACGATTGAATAAACGATTGATAAGCCGAGACGAGTTCCTTCAACCTTACGGGTTCTTGATGAATCAACCCTATAAAATCGATCGTACATTCGTTAGATTTCTCCTTCATTCATTCCAATAGCAGTATTCTAAAACTCTCTTATTTTAAAGAACTTATTTATTTTACATCAATGGAAATCGCACATTTCGAAATAAGCTGTTTCTTAGTTAATTTCCAAGAAAGAAATAGTTGTCGTACAAGCATCCCATTATGAATAAAATGGGTAAAAATGAGACAGCAATGTAAGGAGATGTACTTATGAGTGTTTTTATTGGATATGTATTTCTTGGCCTCTCACTCGCTGCACCAATTGGACCAGTAAATGCAGCACAATTGGATAAGGGGATTAAAAGCGGATTTCTTCATGCCTGGCTAGTGGGTCTTGGCGCTATGATAGCAGATATTATTTATATGCTAGCTGTTTTTCTTGGCATTGTTCACTTTCTAGAAATTCCTTTTATGAAATCCTTCTTATGGTCTTTTGGATTCTTTATTCTCGTTTATACAGGAATTGAAAGCTTAATCAGTGCTGGAAAAATCTCATCTAATTCAAGGAATATCGAAGAAGCAGCAATGAAATCTTTTTTCTCAGGATTTTTCATGTCCATTTCAAACCCGCTGACCATTCTGTTCTGGCTAGGAATCTACGGTTCTGTTCTTGCAGAAACAGCCGCTAAATACGATCAAACTCAGATTGCCATCTACAGTCTCGCTATCATTTTCGGATTATTGCTATGGGATATCATAATGGCAGGTGTCGCAAGCAGTTTCAGAAGATTTTTATCAATGAAGGTTCTAACTGCTATTTCCATTTTGTCTGGACTGTCCCTAATTGGATTTGGGCTTTACTTTGGATACCAAGCTTTAATCCTATTGTTTTTCAGCTAAAGAAGCACTCCACTTTTTTGAAAGTGGAGTGCTTCTTTAGCTTGCTTTCTTTCTCTTAATGAAATGCATAATAATAAGGACAATTAATACAAGACCGACAAATAATATACTAACAAAAAATCCTGGTCTGCTTGACTTGTGTAATAATGTCCCACTTACTGCTGTTAAGATAAGTGCCATGCCGGCGAATCTTTTAAAGTGATCGAATCCAGCTGAATTAATTAGCCGTGGAAATGAAACAAGAATAAAGAACCAATTATATAAGAGCATTAATCCAGCGGCAGTCGTAATATACTCATAAATACTATCCGGCATAACAAGAGATAGAACAATCGATGTAATAAGCCCGACAATTGTTAAACCCAGAGCAAGAGGGGGGACCTTGAGCTTTCCTTTTTTTGAAAAGATTTTTGGGGCATCCCCATCCTCTGACAATGTGACAACCATGCTCGTTACAGCAAATAAAGATGCTGCCATTGTTGAAAACCCAGCAATTATTATCCCGCCATTAAAAACATGTGGAAAAAAGGCTAAATGATATTTATCTAACGCAATGACAAATGGACTTTCTTTCGCATTAAATTGATCCACCGCTACTAGGCCTGTTGCTAATGCCAACGAAATTAAGTAGATAGTCACTAAGATTATTAACATAATCGTTCCAGATTTCCGTGCATCCTTTTTATTTTTTAACCTTGGTGCCATTATGCCCATTATCTCTATTCCACCAAATGCATAAAACCCATAAATGAGTGAAGACCATAATCCCTTTATACCTTTTGGCAAAAATTCATTCATATCGTTTGGAATCGAAAAGTCTTTGCTGCTTCCGCCAAACAAGCCGAATAAAACGGCTATAGCCAGGATAATAAACATAAAGATGGCAGCAACCTTAATTACAGCAAACACATTTTGAGCACGCTCAAAACCTTTCGTACCAATAACGACTACGATTATACCAAGAACGGCATAGCCTGAGGCAAATATCCATAAGGGAACATTTGAAAACCAAAATCGTGAAAGAATGGAAAGAGCTGTTAACTGACTTCCAGTGATTAGCATTTCCGAAAACCAATAGACCCACCCACTACTGAAACCAGCCCAGGGACCGTATGCTTTTTTTGCATAGGAGCGAAATGACCCCTCTTGAGGATCTTGCGCAGACATTTTCCCTAACGCATCAGCAACAATATAAGTACCAATACCAGCAAGAATAAAGGAGATTAGAATGGAAGGACCAGTCATCTTAACTCCGATGCCTGATCCTAAAAAATAACCCGTTCCAATAATACAGCCCACCCCTATAAGGGAAAGCTGCCACCATGCTAATTTTTTATCTTTTTTGTTATCCTCTTGTCCGCTTGGCCGCACTGGTATCTCCATCGTTTTCCCTCCCATTCAATCCAAATTATTATTGAACGAAGGGCATAAGTTTATGTACCTTATTGTTAAATCGTGCAGATATCTTTTTAACGTATAAAAAATAAGATCTAAATAAAAAATATAATGGATTATTAATGAGGAGTGATATATGTGGATATAAAACGGGTCAAACAAATCTTATCTTCTTCTGCTGAAATTGAAGTAAAATATAATGGTGCATCTGTCTGGATTGACCAGTTAAATGAAGATGGAAAAACAGCCACCGTACATTTACGGGGACCGCTAGAGGAACGTTCAGAGGTTGATATTACTGAATTAAAAGAGGTGTAAAAGGTCATGTCACCCAATTACTAGATGGGTGACAGACCAATTTCATTTTCTAACTACCTTGTATATTAACTGTTCGCATAAATGCTATTATTATTAACAACTTGTAACTCTTTCGTTGTTTCCTTCATCTCACTTTTGCAAATAGGACATGTTGGTGTTTGGCTGCTCTTAAAATTATCTCTTATCCAGCAATTGCACTTCTCTGAAGTACATTCCCACACCTTGACTTCTTCCAATTTCACTTCTTCTGTGTTTTTTCTTCCAAAACCCATTGCCATATTAGGCACCTCCTAATTAGAAATGCGCAAGCGCTGTATTCATCCCTGACAAAACTAGTCAATCATATCGATAAGGTACTGTTTTTACCTTTTTTTGGATGATTGGCTTGTGACACTCGATGTCGACAAAATCGCGAAATCCTGTACGTCAGGCTAGGCGCTGTAGCTGGACAAAACCTTGACTTTTTAATAAAAAATAAAAACACTTGTTAAATAAAGGGACATAAAAATATCAACTCTAAATAACAAGTGAATTATGGGCAACTTATTTTCAATGTTCAGCTCATTAATTAGTATAACATAAATTCCCTACATCGTCAAAATCTTATAGCAGATACTTTATTATATTGAACAAATAGGACAAATATTCCTGATTACTGCAATAAAATTTTAAATAATTAAAAGCTTTTTCTTATTAAAGGTATTACTATCCTATCCATAAGGGAAAGGTGTATAATGTTCTAGTTAAGTTTTCGTTTATGCTTTATAAGGAAGGGTGAAACCTATGAAGATCACAGGCTATACTGTTGAACAATTGAATGATCCAACAGGCATTTTAATCGGAGAGCGCTTTGAATTCTTTTTAGATATTGAAGTAGATGAAGAGGATGAATTATATTCAGTAAATGGAGTACAGCTTCGAGTGCTTTTTTATAAAAATGAAGATGATAGTCGAATATTGAATTATCATTTCCTTGCTGATGAAAAAATCTTAGAATTTGCCCTTGATGAGGAAGAAGAACAAATCATCACAAAATTTTGCAATGATCACCTAATAGATACAGAAGAATAAAAAGAGCAGGAATTTCCTGCTCTTTTTTTAATCTTGCACAAATCTTTTTAAACTTCGGTATTCTTTCCCTCTTCAGCAATATGGTACATTAGGTGTGCAAGATGATGAATCGGACTATACGCTTCCTCAGCATCTTCCTCTTCATCCTCATATTCCTCGTTAAACTCAAGATCATTTAAATGCAAGGCAGCAAATTGGTAGAAATCTTTCAATTCAAATGCATAGCATGCACTTGGATCTTCAAGTTCATCTTCATATTGAAGAACCATATAGGATTCGTTCCCATTTGCATCAACTGCATCAAAATAAATAAAAAATCCAATATTCGTATCTAACTCAAATAGATGTCTTGTTCCACCTTCAGTCAATCGATCAAAGTCCTCTTCACTCAACTTTTGCACCTTCATTGCATCCACTTGATCTTCCTTATGAAATTGAACGGTAAATTCTTTCATGGTGTTGCCCCCCTTTTCTATTTTAATCTAACACAAATATTGAAGCATTCATATTATTACCCATCTTCCATTGGTGAATCCAAATAAAAAGAGCCCAAAGTGGGCTCTTTTTAATGTTATGGTTTAAACTTTCGTTACATTAACAGCTTGAGGGCCACGCTGGCCATCCTCTATGTCAAAATGAACTTCTTGGCCTTCATCTAGTGTTTTGAAGCCTTCTCCTTGAATCGCAGAAAAGTGTACAAATACATCATCTCCACCTTCAACTTCAATAAATCCAAAGCCTTTTTCCGAATTAAACCATTTTACTTTACCTGTTGCCATTTTTCAAATCCTCCTAAATATTAACGCTAACAGAACATAATCCTTATCCTGCATCTACTAGTATGGCTATTTATTCGGATCTTATCCATTTAAATAGATGAAAAAGTTCATAGAAGCATAACTTTTATTTGCTTCTTGTTCTATTTCTGCTTCTGTCTCTTCGGTCCCTTCCACCGTTGCCCGCGTTTCTTCCTCGATCTCTGCCTCGGTCATTATAACGTTTTCTGTCACCGCCACGATCACCTCTAGGCTTCCTTACGCGAATCGGTTCAACAGCAGTTAATTTAACCGGAGTTACATCAGGATCTTTCGTTAACAATTTTAAAGCAGCTGCTAGTAAGGAAACAGAGTCCGTATCGTCAAGCAATGATTCAGCAATTCTCTTATAATCTGCATGATCATTATTTTCTATAACTGTCATTAAGCGATTAATTGTTGCCTGCTGATTACCAATTAGCACATCTTTAAATGATGGAACAGGCATTTTCGCCATCTTGCTTTTTGTTACATTTTCGATAATTTTCAAATGGTCAATTTCTCTTGGTGATACAAATGTAACGGCAAGCCCTTTTTTCCCCGCACGTCCAGTCCTTCCAATACGGTGAACATAACTTTCTGGATCTTGAGGAATATCAAAGTTATATACATGAGAAACGCCGCTAATATCAAGACCCCTAGCTGCTACATCCGTCGCGACCATAATATCAATCGTTTGCTCTTTAAAGCGGCGGATGACTTGGTCACGTTTTGATTGCGGAATATCCCCATGAATTCCTTCCGCTGAGTATCCACGTTTGATTAGGCCTTCGACAACTTCATCAACACGTCTTTTTGTACGTCCAAATACAATTGCAAGCTCAGGGGATTGTATATCCAAGAGACTGCAAAGCACATCAAATTTTTGTTTCTCATGCACTTCCATATAATGTTGCTCAATATTTGTTACAGTCATTTCTTTTGCCTTGATTTTTACTAATTCAGGTTCTTGCATAAATTTTTCTGCAAGTGATTGAATTCTTTTTGGCATGGTTGCGGAGAAGAGCATTGTTTGGCGCTCCCCTTTAATTTCACCTAGAATTCTTTCAATATCCTCGATGAAACCCATATTGAGCATTTCATCCGCTTCATCTAGAACAACCATTTTTAAATTCGCAAGTCGAATGGTTTTTCTTTCAATATGGTCAATTAATCTTCCAGGTGTTGCCGCGATAATTTGCGGTCTATTTTTTAAGCCACGAATTTGACGGTTAATATCCTGCCCACCATAAATCGGCAATGTCTTAATTCCTTTTACTTGGCCAATTCGATTTAATTCTTCCGCAACTTGAACGGCCAGTTCACGTGTTGGTGCAAGTACCAGCCCTTGAACGCCTTCCTCTTTACTAACTTGCTCTAATAACGGAACACCAAATGCGGTTGTCTTCCCTGTTCCTGTTTGTGCCTGTCCAATCATATCTTTCCCTTGCAGACCGATAGGAATCGCTTGTGCCTGAATCGGTGTTGGCTCTTCAAATCCCATATTCGATAATGCTTTTTCTAATTCATTACTAAGACCAAAATCTGAAAAAGTTGTCAAAGTAGTAGTTCCTCCTTATATCTACCCTATTTTAAGGTTTTCCTTATTTCAAAAAATCAATAGTTACGTTAATAGGTTTTCCAGTTTGCATCTTTTTTTACATACGCTTTATTTATTTTTCCATTTAAACAACATTCATTAGAGCCTATTTTCCTAATCGCTCCCGAGGAAAAAGTGAAACTACAATTCCGAAAAAGCAAACAGTGATTGGATTCTCTTTTGAGGAATAAATGAAGAATACAAAGTGGAGAACTCGAACAAATGTGTAAATGCCTTATTTTTTAAACGTAAAAAAGTGATGCATGACTGACATGCATCACCTCATTTTAAAAATGATTATGCTTTTTCTACGTTAGCAGCTTGTGGTCCACGGTTACCTTCAACGATTTCGAAAGTTACAGCTTGACCTTCTTCTAAAGTTTTGAAGCCTTCAGATTGGATAGCTGAGAAATGTACGAATACATCTTGGCCTTCTGAAGATTCGATGAATCCGAAACCTTTTTCTGCATTAAACCATTTTACTTTACCTGTGTTCATGAGATTACCTCCAAAAATGTGTTCACTATAAGTCTTTATTATATAAACTTAAACATAAAAAAGTCGCAGTACAATGAAATAGGGGAATAAAAATCGCCTACATTTCATTGCAGCTACGACCACTTATCCATAAAATATATAACGAACTTTAGCGTTAACCTAATCATAAGGGCATACCCCTTATTTGTCAAATCTTTTTTATTTCATGACATCAAGTCAATCTATTCGATATATTCGAGATTTCATTTTCTTGTCCAGCGTAAACGTCAAAATAATGTTCCGTAGACATTTCGCCATTTTCTAAACCTAAAACAATGAAAGCCCTTCCTCTCTTCCATCCTTACGGCTCCTAGGCCGTGCCAGCGGGAATCAGGTATAACAAAAATACAAGGGAATTGTTCACTCTTTCGAGATTTTCAAGTTATGTGTAAAACTGAAGTGTAAAAAGCGAGGACCTCTATTTTTTTCAGAGGATTATTTAAGAAGAAATTCAACAAGTTCTGTTGTCCACAAAATTATTCTTAATTCCTAACCTATAGCCAACTTAAATCTAAAAGAGCCTAATTATACTTATCGATAAAAAACAAAAAGTCGTACGATCTACAAAATGAACGGCTAACACATTGACATTTTGTTAAGTTCACGACTTAGCTTTTACATCTCAAATACATCATCAATAACTTTAACAAAGATGCTTATTTTTGTCAACCTTTTACAATTATTACTGTTTTTTTACACACGCTTTCTCCCCTTTTCCTTGTGTTAATATAAGAAGTAAGGGGGAGAATTATGTGTATTCATTTTCGCAATTTCCTTATCATTTTCCTGGCATTTATTATATTAGTAGGATGTACAACAGAAACCATATCCATTAATGAAAACAATATGCAAGGAACAAATACGCTCACAAATGAAGCTGAACAAAACAAGTTAGATGATATATTGAAGGTTCATTACATAAATGTTGAACAAGCCGATTCAACATTGCTTCAGTTTACTGAAAGTGGCAAAAACCACACAATACTCATTGATGCTGGTGATTTTAATACGGATAATGTTATTCAATACTTACACTCTCAACATATTACAAATATTGATATCGCGATAGGAACACATCCTGATGCTGATCATATTGGTCAATTAGATAAGGTGATCACGCAATTTAACGTGGGGGAGGTATGGCTTTCCGGAAATCCAAGCAGTTCCCAGACTTTCCAAAGGGTTTTAGAAGCAATTCATGAATCCGGAGCTGGGTATGAGGAACCTAGAATGGGAGACCATTATGAAATTGGTCCGTTAAAAATAGATGTTCTTTACCCAAAAGTGCTAACTGGAAAAACGAATGAGGAATCTATATCCTTAAAGATAACCTATGGGGATGTCCGCTTTGTTTTCACAGGAGATGCCGCAGCAGAAAATGAGTTGGAGATGATTGAAAGCGGATTAAATGTAGAAGCTGACATTTTACAGCTTGGGCATCACGGGTCTTCAACATCAACTAGCGAGGAATTTTTACAAGCTGTGAAACCGAAAGTGGCAATTTATAGTGCAGGCAATGACAACTCCTACGGACATCCACACCTAGAGGTTGTTAGCTTAATTCAGAAATCCGGCATGGATTTATACGGTACGAATATCCATGGGACAATTATCGTGACTACTGACGGCAATTCATATTCTATAAATACAGAGCATAACGGAAAAATTAAACCAACGGCACAAAAAGATCCTGAGACGGCAAAAGGCACGGATGAACTACTGACAGAAATAAGTAAAGATAAGCCGAAAAATAGCTGCATTGATATAAACCATGGATCACTTGAACAAGTAGAGAAAATTATTCATATTGGACCTGAACGAGCCATGGACCTCATCGAACTCAGGCCCTACGACTCAGTTGACGACTTATCAAGAATAAAAGGGATTGGACCTGTAAGAATAAAAGACATTCAGTCAGAAGGCTTAGCATGTGTGGGAGGTTTACAATGAGAGGGTATTTTGATCGATTTGAAGATCAGGAGCTAGCAGTTATCCTTGTCGAAGAATTAAACAAACAATTTGTTATTGCAGTAAAAGAATTGCCAGAGAAGAGTAAGCCAGGGATGTGGTTTGATATAACAATTAAGGATGGAAAAATCCAATCTGTTCAGTACAATAGTCAGGCTACCTCTGATGAAATTCAAAAAACAAACAACTTAATGAAAAAAATCTGTGCAAAGAATAAAGGAAGTAACTTTAAACAATAAGCTAAGTTAAATGACCTGTCCCTCCATACATCGGGGCAGGTTTTATTTTTTTGGATAAAATAAAAATGTGGGTACCTCAAGAAATGGAGGAAGAATGTTGAAAAAGCATATTCAAGAAGTTTTACACCAAATCGAAATTGATTATAAAGTAAAAATTCTTTACGCGTGTGAAGCTGGCAGTCGCGCATGGGGATTTCCTTCTAAAGATAGTGACTATGATGTCCGGTTTATTTATATTCATCCAAGGGATTGGTATCTTTCCATTGACCATGAACGGGATGTTATTGAGATACCAAAAAATAATTCCATTTCCATTCCAATTGACAAACGATTAGATGTGAGTGGATGGGAGTTAACGAAAGCCCTAAGATTATTTAGAAAATCGAACCCTCCACTATTGGAATGGCTGTATTCAAGCATTGCCTATTACGAAGCCTTCTCAACGAAGAAAAAATTAGCAGCCTTAGCTGAAAAGGTATTTTCACCAGCCTCGTGTTTATTTCATTATCTCAATATGGCAAAAAGAAATTATCGAGAGTTTATTCAAGGAGAACATATGCAAATAAAAAAATACATCAATGTACTGCGTCCTATTCTAGCTGCTAAATGGATCGAAGAGAAAAATTCACTTCCGCCCATTGCGTTTCCAATTATGCTTGATGTTCTATTGCCTTCCGGCGAGCTAAGAAAAGAAATTGATCGTTTATTAAAGAAAAAAATCGCTGGTGCTGAATTAGTTTTGCAGCTAAGGTTTGATTTAATCCATTCGTTTTTAGACCAAGAAATAACCCAATTGGAGGAATATGCGAGAAGTTTGAACACACCAATTACAGATCCAACGCAAGACTTGAATGAGATATTCAGAGAAACGTTAGAGGAAGTATGGGATAAGTAGAATTAGAGCAGCTTAGATGTAAAGTGCAGTTTCTGTTCACTCTATCGTCCTCATGGTTACCGTCACCACACTTATTCTATGTTTGTAGGCATCATTTGCACCTTTTGATTACCGCCATCTCGCTCTTTTCACGTTTTCGGGCATCATTTCTTCAAAAAGAAGCAGACCCAACCAAAAACGATTGGGTCTAATTTACTCTTCTCATATGTTTAATTCATTCAAATAAAATTACTGCAAATCAGATGGAACTATAGCGTCCTTTAGTGCTTGTTGTAGCCCTGCTTCAAATGTAGCTCTTACTTCCTGATTCCATTCAAAGTAGTCCGCCATATAATTAATAACTTGTTCTTGGTAGGTTCTTACCGTTTCAATGTCAAACAAGATGGCACCCGTTCTTCGGTTAAAGAAGTCAATCGGTGTTGCTGCCATTTCATTTTCGAGGGCATATCTTAATTTAACCCATAATTTGACAGGCAGCTGATATTTTTCAGCTTCATTTTTGCCATGTTCTTCTACTATTTTAAATAAGACAGGAACATTTGAACCATACATTTCCGCAAGATGTGCCGCATCCTCTTTCGTTAACCCGGCAGCAACGCCAGCTTCGATTTGTCCAGCAACAAATTCCTTAAATTTATTTGAGCCGCCAACTTCCCCACCTGAAATTGGCAAATGCTTTGTTTGACAGATTGGGAAAATTTTATTTTGTTCTTCACTAAATTTCTTAACAAGAACATCAACAATCGTTTCTGCCATTTTTCGATAGCCTGTTAGTTTCCCTCCAGCAATCGTGATTAAGCCTGAATCAGACTCCCAAATTTCATCCTTACGGGATATTTCAGAAGGGTCCTTTCCTTCCTCCCAAATAAGCGGACGAACACCTGCCCAGCTTGATTCAACATCTGCCTCCGTAATGTTGACTTTTGGGAACATATAATTAATCGCTTGAATAATATACGTACGATCCTCGGCAGTCATATGCGGGTTTACTGGATCGTCCCCATAAAAAGTATCTGTTGTCCCTACGTATGCTTTACCTTCTCTTGGAATGGCGAAGACCATTCGTTTATCTGGTGTATCAAAATAAACCGCTTGTTTTAGTGGGAAACGGGATTGGTCTATCACTAAGTGAACTCCTTTTGTCAGCTGCAAAGTTTTCCCTTTTTTTGAATCGTCTTTTTCACGGATCGTATCCACCCATGGACCAGCTGCATTGACTATCTTCGCTGCTTTAATTTCATATGTTTCTCCAGTAAGCTGGTCAGCAACAAGAACACCGACTACTTTTCCATTTTCATAGAGCAACTGGTCAACCTTCGTATAATTTAATGGGGTTGCGCCTTTGTTCGCTGCAGCTTTCATTACTTCGATTGTTAAACGTGCATCATCTGTTCGGTATTCCACATAATAGCCTCCGCCTTTTAATCCATCTTTCTTGACTAAAGGCTCTTTATTGATTGTTTCCTGAACATTAAGCATCGTTCTGCGTTCTGCCTTTTTAACCCCTGCAAGAAAATCATATACTCTAAGGCCAATAGAGGTGCTGAATTTCCCAAATGTGCCCCCTTTATGCATTGGCAGCAGCATCCACTCAGGTGTTGTGACATGGGGACCATTTTCATAAACAATTGCTCGTTCCTTTCCTACCTCGGCAACCATTTTCACTTCAAATTGTTTTAAATATCGAAGTCCACCATGTACCAACTTGGTTGAACGGCTTGAGGTTCCCGCCGCAAAATCCTGCATTTCTACAAGAGCAACGCTCATCCCTCTAGTTGACGCATCCAAAGCGATACCTGCACCTGTAATTCCTCCGCCAATTACTAACACATCAAACTTTTCATTTTTTAATTTATTTATAATGTCACTTCGATTATGATTTGAGAATTTCATTCCTATGTCCTCCCTTTATCAAAAGGTAATTAGTATAAGTTATTCCCTTAATCAACAGCCCGCAACAACAAATGTACGCGCAATCATCATTTGGCACTAGAGTAGAACACAAAAAAGAGACCACAAAACACATTATCGATTAACGATAATGATCTTGTGGTCTCTCCGGTTCTCCTGCCGAGCTATTAACTTGATTTAATTATATCACTTTTTCCATTGATTGAAAAGACTTATTTAAATGCCATCGCCGCTTTCACCGCTTTTTTCCAGCCGTCATATAAGTTCTTGCGACTTTCTTCTTCCATGCTCGGTTCAAAAGATTTATCAATTGCCCATTGATTCGATATTTCTTCTTCATTTTTCCAATAGCCAACAGCAAGTCCTGCTAAATAGGCAGCACCAAGAGCAGTCGTTTCATTAATTGTCGGTCTTTCAACAGGCACATTTAAAATATCACTTTGAAATTCCATGAGAAAATCATTTTTTACAGCCCCGCCATCCACACGCAATGTCTTTAATTCAATTCCTGAATCAGCTTCCATTGCGGAAAGTACATCTTTCGTTTGGTAGGCAAGCGATTCTAACGTAGCACGGATAAAATGCTCCTTAGATGTGCCTCTTGTTAAACCAAATACTGCACCTCTTACTTCACTATCCCAGTAGGGAGTACCAAGTCCGACAAATGCAGGAACAACATAAACACCTTCCGTTGAATCTACCTTTTTCGCATAGCCCTCACTGTCTGTAGCATTCTGCAGCATTCTCATTCCATCACGAAGCCATTGAATGGCAGATCCAGCGACAAAAATACTTCCTTCCAGGGCATACTCCACTTTTCCATCCAATCCCCATGCAATCGTGGTTAATAAGCCATTTTCAGAACGCACTGCCTTTTCACCTGTATTCATCAGCATAAAGCATCCTGTGCCATACGTATTTTTGGCCATACCTTTTTCAAAGCATGCCTGTCCGAATAGAGCTGCCTGCTGATCTCCTGCAGCACCCGCTATTGGAATTTCCTTGCCAAAGAAGTGATAGTCAACTGTATGCCCATAAATTTCTGAAGAAGGCCGTACTTCTGGAAGCATCGATGCAGGAACGCCTAGAATTTCCAGCAACTCTTCATCCCATTTTAAATCATAAATATTAAACATTAATGTTCGTGACGCATTCGAGTAATCAGTTACATGGGCTTTGCCACCGGAAAGCTTCCAAATCAGCCAAGTATCGATTGTACCAAACAATAACTTCCCTTGCTCTGCCCTTTCTCTTGCCCCATCCACATGATCTAAGATCCATTTCACTTTTGTTCCAGAAAAATAAGCATCAATTAATAAGCCTGTTTTTTCACGGAATGTATCATTATACCCCTTTGCTTTCAAATCTTCACATATATCACTTGTCTGTCTAGATTGCCAAACAATTGCGTTGTAGATAGGTTTCCCTGTTTCCTTATCCCAGACAACCGCCGTTTCGCGCTGGTTTGTAATCCCAATCCCCGCAATTTGCTCGGGTTTAACCCCTGATTCAGAAAGTACTTCAGCAATGACTGAAAGAATTGAACCCCATATTTCATTTGCATTATGCTCCACCCAGCCTGGCTTTGGGAAATATTGCGTAAACTCCCTTTGAGCTAAATGGATAATTTCTCCTTTTTCGTTAAAAAGAATCGCTCTAGAACTTGTTGTCCCTTGATCCAGTGATAATATAAACTTCTCCATCTTCTCTTCCCCCGTTCATTCAAAATCATCTTTCAATTATCCCTCTGTTTTAGAAGGTTCTATGTTCATTTCTGTTTTTTCCCATAAGATAGACAATGATTAATATTATTATATTAACAGCTAGTACGATCCATAACACGTTTGAGAGTTTTCCAGTAAAGAAAATCTGATAGAAAATCGCTCCAAGGGATCCACCCATAATTGGTCCTAAAACAGGAATCCACGCATAGTTCCAGCCTGATTTGCCTTTTCCGTGAATTGGAAGCACAAAATGCGCAATACGCGGACCAAGATCACGAGCAGGATTGATAGCGTATCCTGTAGTCCCCCCAAGAGACATCCCAATCACTACAATCAACAGCCCTACTGCAATCGGATTTAAACCTTCTGAAAACTTATTTGCACCTATAAATAAGAGACCTAGCACAAGAATAAATGTACCAATCACTTCACTTAATAAATTTGAAAAAGTATGTGGAATGGCTGGACTTGTTGAAAATACAGCTAACTTTGCTCCTTCGTCGTCCGTTGCTTTCCAATGTGGCAAATAGTGAAGGAATACAAGAACACCGCCGAAAAATCCGCCAATGATTTGTGCGACAATATATTCTGGCACATCTGCCCATGGAAAGTCTCCATTTAGTGCTAAACCAATCGTTACAGCCGGATTTAAATGCGCACCGCTAATCGATCCAACTGCAAAAACGCCCATTGTTACTGCCAGACCCCAAGCAATTGTAATGACAATCCATCCTCCATTAAATGAGAACGTTTTCTTTAAATTCGCTCCGGCAACGACGCCTCCACCAAATAAAATCAAAATCATCGTTCCGACGAGTTCTCCCATAAAAGCCGACATTTCAAATCCCCTCTTTCATCTTACAGACAGAATTAGACGAAAAAAAAGAGATCCACGACAGATTACACCTTAATTAAGGCAAAACTGTGTAAATCTCCTAATCTCCGACACAAAAGAATTAACTTGTAAATTGAGTATACAATTCTATGAAAACGTTGTCAATTAGATTTAGTCATTAAATATTTCCCATAAATCCATCTTTGAAGTCGTAATCGCCGAAGCTCCTGCCTTCAAAGCATTCTCCACTTCTTCCCTTGAACGTATAAGACCGCCAGCCAAAATTGGCGTATTTAACCGCTGATTTACCTCTTCAATCATCCAAGGCATCGCACCTGGCATGACTTCAATATAATCAGGCTTTGTTTTCTCTAATAGCTTATAGCTTTTTTCTAGCGCATGGGAATCAATGAGAAAAATCCTCTGAATCGCAACGACCCCTTTTTGTTTTGCCTTTAAAATTACACTTGATTTTGTTGAGATTAATCCATATGGTTTATATTCTTGACAAATATATTCTGTTGCATAGTCATCACTTTTTATCCCATGAATCATGTCAACATGATAAATCATTTTTTTGTTGCTTGCTTTTGCCATTTGATTAACATTTTTCAATTGGGCAATATGCATTTCCAAACACACACCAATTTTGTAGGGGCTTTTTAAAAATTGCTCAAACTCTTTCATTGTTCTAGACGCAGGAAGAATTTTTTGTTCCATTTTTTCAACTCCAGTTTTTGACTATACCCCATATACTAGAAGGAAATAATAAATAACTCAATGATAATTTGAAAGAAAGCCGATTTTTCTTACAAATCGGCTTTTGCATGATCCTTTTAACTATGCTTCTTTTTTGGCTTTTGAAGAAGCACGTTTCTTTTTTGCTGCAGGCTTCTTCGGTTTCGTATTGTCTATTGATGCTTGAAGTGCTGCCATAAGGTCAGTCACATTCGCGGCAGGCGCTTTTTCAACCGGTGTGACAATTTCTTTTCCAGTACGTTTCGCTTCAATCAGTTCAAGGAGAGCTGTTCGGTATTCATCCGTATATTTCTCTGGTTCGAAGTCTGATGTTAATTGATCGATTAGCAAAATTGCTGTATCAATTTCTTTTTTCGTTACTTTATCTTCTGCAGGAACATTAGGAACATCGCCTGCTTTTCGTACCTCATCTGGGTAATGAATGGTTTCCATTACGAGTGTATTTTCATAAACACGTAGTACAGCTAACTGCTCTTTAGAACGAATAATAATTTTGGCTAGCCCAACTTTTTCAGATTCTTCTAGTGCCTTACGCAACAAGGAGTACGCTTTTCCCCCGCCATCACCAGGTGACATATAGTACGTACGATCATAATAAATTGGATCAATTTGGTCCATCTTAACAAAGTCAATAATCTCAACTGCTTTATCCTCTTTCTCTTTTTTAAGCTTTTCCAAGTCCTCATCATCTAGAACAACAAACTTCCCCTTTGTGTATTCATATGCCTTCACAAGTTCTTCTGTCTTAACCTCTACATCACAAATAGGACAGACTTTTTCATATTTAATCGGGGAGTGACACTCTTTATGAAGATTTCTAAGCTTAATATCTTTATCTTCCGTTGCTGAATGGAGCTTGATGGGAATGTTGACAAGTCCAAAGCTAATACTGCCTTTCCAAATTGTATGCATAATGAATTTCCCTTCTTTTTGTCTTAATTTGTGTTACTGTACATAATGCATACATATAAAATGCTGGTAAGATTAAGACATCTTAAGGATAGGGATGTGAATGACAAAATGAGGATCCATTAAATCCCGATCACTTGTGTATGTTTCATGTTTTATTGGCAATTCATCAAAATAATCGATATCCTTTTCTTTGTAAATATCATATTCACTTTCTTTCATCCACTGAAGAATTTTCATATATGTTTCACCAATATTCTCACCTTTTTTATGCTGGGTTTTTAAGTAAGTTAACTCTGGGACAAAAATTTCTATCATCCCGTTAGGAATAACCTGCTTATCACTTACTTCATATACAGAATAATGGGTAAATCCATCTGGTCGAAGGTGATATGATAATCCTAATTGATACTCAGGAGAAATCGCATCATCTAACTCATGAACTCTTTTACTCATCTCCTTTATTATTTCTTTTAATTGTTCAACTTCTGAATAGGAACCATTCCATTTAAGTCCGATTGCTCGGTATTCGGGTATTGTCACAATTTCATATTGAAAATCCTTCATTTATAGACCTCCACTCATTCCTTTTCCCAAAATATTCTATCCATCATCCACTTTTTCCTTTTAAAAAGAGTCGTTTTTTTAAAATTGGCAAGAATAAAAGATACCAAAGGAGGGTTGAAAAAGATGAAGCCGCTGAAGCCGATGCTGCCTAGCCTTTCCTTTGTAGTACCTGAGGGGAGGGAATGGCTTTATGAAGTTAAGTACGATGGGTTTAGGGCAATTTTACATTTGGACGATAATGAAATGACGCTTATGAGCAGAAACGGCAAATCATTATTAGATTTATTTCCAGAAATACGATTATTCCTTGAAAGGATTAAGGACAAAACAGCCCCTTTTCTGCCTCTTACTTTAGATGGCGAATTGGTCTTTCTCGAAAATGCCTATAAAGCTCATTTTGGCTCCATTCAAGTAAGGGGAAGAATGCGGTCAGAAAAAAAGATTGCAGAAAAAGCAAACGCTTCGCCTTGCAGACTTCTCATATTTGATGTAATTGAACTAAACGGGGAAGCAATAGTAAATGAACCATATCTTTCAAGAAAAGCACAATTACTCGCCTTTTTTGAACAATGTGACCTCCCATTACAACCGGATGAAAAAAGTGCGAGACTTATGCAAATGCTCCCGTTTTATAATAGTTTCCCGGAGATTTGGGAAAAGGTTACACTTTATGATGGGGAAGGAATAGTAGCAAAACAGCAAAATAATAAATGGGAAGAGGGAAAGAGAACTTCTTTATGGATGAAATACAAAAATTGGAAATTCGCTACTTGCTTTGTTACCTCATATGAGAAATCGAATGGATACTTTTATACAGGTGTATATAAAAACGATACAATTATCCCAATTGGCCAATTTATTTTTGGTATAAAGCCTGATGAGAAGAAAGCACTTACTCAAATCATTAAGGAGAATAAAACAGCTGAAGACAATCAATTTATTTATGTAGAGCCAGCCATATGCATCGAAATTAAATATTTAGAAATATACGATGCCCAGATGCGTGAACCACATTTCCATCAATTCAGATTTGATTTAAGACCAGATTCATGTACTTATGATCAATTCATCCGAGGACAAAAGAATCTGCCACAAGGTGTAGACATTACCCATCCAAATAAACCGTTATGGGCGGATCCTCCCATACAAAAAATTGATTTTATCCATTATTTAAGGGAGATTTCCCCTTATTTACTTCCTTTTTTAAAGGATCGCTTATTAACAGTCATCCGCTTCCCACATGGAATTTTTGGAGAGTCATTCTACCAAAAAAGCTGTCCAGAATATGCTCCTGATTTCGTTGAAACGAAAATGGCTGACGGAATAAATTATATCGTTTGCAATAATTTAAAGACCTTACTTTGGCTTGGGAATCAGCTCGCCTTTGAATATCATATACCTTTTCAAACTGTAAATAGTCATAAACCAAGTGAAATTGTATTTGACCTTGATCCTCCATCAAGAAAAGCATTTGGTCTTGCAATTAAAGCAGCAAAATATATTAAAGACATTCTCGACCAGCTTGAATTAATTAGTTTTGTTAAAACATCCGGGAATAAAGGACTCCAAATTTATCTCCCCCTCCCGGAAAATACGTATACATTTGAAGAGACAAGATTATTCACATCTTTCATAGCTAATTACTTAGTTTCAAAAGAACCAGATTCTTTTACAATTGAACGGATGAAAAAAAATCGCGGCAATCGGCTTTATATTGATTATATTCAACATGCAGAAGGGAAAACGATTATTGCTCCCTATTCATCAAGAGGAGTAAAAGAAGCTACAGTTGCAGCTCCCCTTCATTGGGAAGAGGTGAATGAAGATTTACGAGTCATTGATTTTCAAATTCCTATGATTATTAAAAGAATTAATCAGCATGGAGACCCTTTCCTTCATTACTTTTCAGCAAAAGAAAAACAAAAGTTTCAGCCTGTTCTAGATTTCTTAAAAAAATAGAAAAAGCCTGCCTTAGCTTTTATGGCAGGTCTTCTTCTCCTATTAAAACAATGGTTCACCAAAACTTAGTTCATTCGCCCAGCTTAATGATTCTGCATATATTTTAAATAAATCCTTCTCATCAATTGTTAACTCTCTACATTTCTCACTAATAACCGTCCACTCTGCCTTTTCGACTGCGAGGACAAGATCAAGAACATGTTTCAGTTGATTATCTTTTCCAGTCAGCGCTTCGCATATTTCTTCCTCAAGCGGTAAATCCATTAGAATCTTATCCATTGGCATACATAATAAAGAATCTACCATTGAAAACATTCCTGTCATAAAATTACTGGGAGACGATAGGCGATTCTGTCTAATTTTCTCAATTTCTTCACACATCCTCGCTCTTGTCAGGCTAATATGGATTATTTCTTGTGAAATCTCTCGTTTTTCAATCGATGATTCCCGAACAGCAAGAACATATATCCATTTCTGAAGTTCAATTAAGCCAAGCAAGACAACAGCCTGCCGGATGGAATTAATTTTCTGCTTTGGGCGAAAAGCTGGAGAATTGATTAGTTTTAATAATTTATAAGATAAAGAGATATCTCTTTCAATCAACTCAGTTATTCGGTCAATATTCGGTTCAGTCATGGACAAATTTTGAATCATTTCGTAATAGGAGTGGAAATAAGTTGGTACATCATGTGTCGAAATGATGACCGGCTTCGCAAAGAAATAACCTTGAAAGTATTGATAGCCCCGTTTCTTCGCATCTTCAAAGGCTTCTCTCGTTTCAACCTTTTCAGCAACTAATTCAATATTTAAATCTTTTGCAATCGCTTCGATTTTCTCCCTCATTTCAATAGGAGTAAATAAAAAGTCTACTTTTAGTATATCTGTAAATTTTAATAGATCATGTGTATATGGATTTAATTCATTAAGTATGAAGTCATCAAGTGCGATTCGATAACCTTGTGCTTTTAGGTCCCTACAAATTTCAATTAATTCCGGACTCGGGATAACCGTTTCTAGAATTTCTACAATAATTTCTCGTGGTCTAAAATACGTTGGGAGGCCTAACTTGAGCAAATTTTCTGTAAAATTAATGAAACAAGGTTTGCCGTTAGAAAGCTTATCAATCCCAATACTTAAAAAGCTATTAATTATAAGTTCAGTGGTTGCCTGGTCTCCATCTACATCAGGGAAAGCATTCTCTTTTTTATCCTTCCGATAAAGAAGTTCATATCCAAATACTTCTTCCGTTAGATTAAATATCGGCTGCCTTGCAACAAAAACTTCCATCATTTTACCTCCGACAAAAAATTAACAAAATTTACACTTTTTTCATTATATACGAAAACAAATATTTAAAAAGTCGAAATATGTTGATTTCTATAATATTTTCTCATATTTTACCTCTTCTGTCATCAAAATGGAGCACCGAATTCAACAGTGCTCCACGTCGTCTTTATTTTATCGAAATGACTATTTCACCAGCTGTCTGTATAAATTGCCCATTTCTATTGCTCCCACAGCAGAATCCCAGCCTTTATTACCCGCCTTCGTCCCAGCACGTTCAATTGCCTGTTCAATCGTATCTGTTGTTAAAACACCAAAAATAACTGGGATACCGCTTTCCATTCCAGTGGACGCAACCCCTTTCGCAACCTCATTACTTACATAATCAAAATGAGGAGTGGCACCACGTATGACTGTTCCAAGTGTAATGATAGCATCATATGCTCCTGATTGAGCAAGCTTTTTAGCTGCAAGAGGAATTTCGAAAGCTCCTGGCACCCATACAATCGTTACGTCCTCTTCTTTTACGCCATGACGTTTTAAAGCATCTTCTGCACCACTTAATAATTTTCCAGTAATAAATTCATTAAAACGGGAAACGACAATGGCCATTTTCAATCCTGTACCAACTAAATGTCCTTCAATTACTTTTTTCATCTAACATCTCTCCTTCATTAAAAAGTTAATAAATGGTCAAGCTTTGACTTTTTTGTTTTTAAGTATGCTTCATTTTCCTTCTTTGCTGGCATTTGCAATGGGACACGCTCCGTAATTTCAAGGCCATATCCTCCTAGACCAGCAATTTTACGTGGATTATTAGTCAAGAGCCTCATTTTCCTAACTCCCAAATCAACTAGTATTTGTGCACCAACACCGTAATCTCGTAAATCATCTGCAAAGCCTAGTTTATGGTTTGCTTCAACTGTGTCATATCCTTCTTCCTGAAGCTTATAAGCCTTTAACTTATTTATTAGCCCAATCCCTCTGCCCTCCTGCCTCATATAAAGAAGAATGCCTTTTCCCTCTTTCTCAATTTGTGCTAGTGCTGCTTCTAATTGAGGACCGCAGTCACAGCGGTTAGAGCCAAATACGTCACCTGTTAGGCATTCAGAATGGACCCTCAATAAAACTGGTTCATCCCCGTTAATTTCTCCCTTGACTAGGGCTACATGATCCTTCCCATCTATCGTATTCGAATAGCCAACTGCTTTAAATAATCCAAACTCAGTTGGCAATTGAATTTCCACTTCTCTTTTAACATGGTTTTCATGCTTGTACCGATACTCAATTAATTGTTTAATCGTAATTATTTTTAAATCGTACTTTTTGGCAACCTCTTCAAGGTCATTCATTCTGGCCATTGTTCCATCGTCTTTCATAATTTCGCAAATAACTCCTGCTGGTTCCGCTCCTGCTAATAAAGCAAGGTCAATGGCTGCTTCTGTGTGACCTGCTCTCCTTAGAACGCCACCTTCCTTCCCTATAAGGGGAAATATATGTCCAGGGCGGTTAAAATCGGTTGAGGAAGCATGCTTATCCAGCATTCTCTCTATTGTTAACGCACGCTCAAATGCACTTATTCCTGTTGAGGTTTCTTTATGATCGATCGAGACAGTAAAAGCCGTTTTATGACTATCTGTATTACTAGTTACCATCGGATGCAGATCCAGCTTTTTAGCCAATGATTCTGCAATAGGGACACAAATTAGGCCCCTACCTTCTTTAGCCATGAAATTGATTGTTTCCGGTGTTACATGCTGCGCAATCGAAACAAAATCTCCTTCATTTTCCCTGTCTTCATCGTCACAAACAATAATGACCTTTCCTGACTTTAAATCTTCTATGGCTTCTTCTATTTCACTAAGCATTTTATTTACCTCCAATTCAATCTTCTCTTTAAGACAGAAAACCGTGTTCTTTTAGAAAGCTTTCTGACAAAACCGAATGACGACTGGTTTCATTTTGTTCTCTTTTCATAAAAGAAAATAAATATTTAGCGAGCATATCAAACTCAATGTTGACTAAATCACCTGGATGCTTTAAATCCAGTACGGTCTCTTTTGCTGTATGCGGAATAATTGAAACGGTGACTGAATCATCTGTTACCCCAAATACCGTTAAGGAGATGCCATCAATTGCAATTGACCCCTTCATTAAAAGAAGATGATTACATGCAGCCGGGACTGATATATCAAAATATATAGCATTTTCACTTACAGACTTTTTTAGTATTTGACCAGTGCCATCTACATGTCCTGTAACAAAATGCCCACCAAATCTGCCATTTGCAGCCATTGCTCTTTCCAAGTTCACCTTCGTATGTTCTTTAACAGATGATAATGACGTGCTTTTAAATGTTTCAGGCATAACATCAGCAGAAAACTCATCACTTTTCATGTCTGTAACAGTTAAACAGACACCATTAACGGAAATACTATCTCCTAAGTGAATATCTTCTACAATTTTTGATGCTTTAATTGTTAACTTTATTGTCTTCCCATGCTTCGTAGCGCTTTTCACTGTACCAAGTTCTTCAATGATTCCTGTAAACAATCAGTCACTCCTCCTTTAGAGGCTTTGCTATTAGTTTGATGTCTTTTCCAATGTTCACTATAGATTCGAATCTTAGCTTTTTAGCATGTTGAATATATTCAGTGCCAGTTCCTCCGATAAAAGGAATTGCCTCTTTTCCGCCAATAATTATGGGCGCAACATACAAAATAATTTGCTGGAATGCATCATTTTCAATAAAGGAAGCATGTATTTCTGAACCGCCTTCTACTAAAACTGACATGATGTTTCTATTTCCAAGCTCTTTTAAAACATCAGCAATAAGAACAGTCTCTGTTGAGAAAGGAAAAACCTCTATTCGATATTCCTTTATTTCTTCAGCCTTCTTTTCATCTATATTATTTCCTGTAAATATGATTGTTTTTGCGGCACCATCCTGAATGACATGGGAATCAATAGGTGTCCGTAAATGTGTATCTAATATGATTCGAATGGGATTTTTTCCACCTCGGGGCAGTCTGGTGGTTAAATGTGGGTTATCGTGAATAATTGTATTCACTCCTGTTAGGATTGCATCGTGTGCATGCCTAATTTGATGAACATCTAATCTGGATTCTGGAGAGGTAATCCATTTGCTGTCACCTGTTTTTGCTGCGGTCTTGCCATCTAAAGAGGCTGCCGCTTTAATTGTAACGTAAGGGGTGTTCGTCTGAATAAAATGAAAAAATGGTTCATTCATTGCATACGCTTCTTCTTTTCCAATGCCTACTTCTACTTCTAAACCAGCATTTTTCAGCATGGCAACCCCTTGACCCGCAACAAGCGGGTTTGGATCAAGCACCGCAACAACGACTCGCTTAATGCCTGATTTATAGATTAATTCTGTACAAGGCGGTGTTCGTCCATAATGGCTGCAAGGCTCTAGTGTGACGTACAGATCAGCGCCTTTCGACTCAGACCCAGCCATCCGAATGGCGTGTACCTCCGCATGAGGCGTTCCAGCCTTTAAATGTGCACCCATTCCAATAATTTGGCCGTCTTTAACAACAACAGCTCCAACAACCGGATTTGGGTTTGTCTGCCCTTTTGTTGTTTGCGCCATCTTTAATGCCAATTTCATATATTCTTCATCCTGCATACAACTATTTACATGCTCCTTTCATCTATTGATTTCTCCAGAAAAATAAAACCCCGCACAAACATGTACGGGGCAAAAACACATAACTAAAGAAGCGTAAAAGAATACAATTTTTACGCAAATTAGCCATTCCTTCTCCCATCCAGACTTTAACTGTCGGCTTTGGAATTTCACCAAATCCACCGTTTTCTAAATTAGAAACCGGGTCACGGACTAAGAGGTCCCCCTCATCACCGCCGGTTGGGAATTTCACCCAGCCCCGAAGGAATATCTATTCGAATGTAAACTTATTATCTAAGAAGTATGCTAATAATGTCAAGATTTCTGACTTGGGTATCTGATTTAATCTTCACTAACAACCATCTTGCTCATGCCACCCCATCATTGCGATTGTATTGGATAAATATGTAATCGGTTTATTTTCGCAATTACTAGACTGTTATCATGTTTCTGCGCTCCACTCATTCTTAAACACTTTGGTTATTTAGTTTCCTTCTATATGGCTTTATCCCTGACTGAAATCTATCAGTTAATAGCCTAATTTTTAGTTTTTGCCTGAAATAACCTATACAAGCTTTTTCTATCTTACATATATTAGAATATATTAAGAGAAGGGAGATAATAAAATGTCAAGTTGTCAGCGACTTGCAGACATTATTGGAGGAGAAGTTATTACATCCTATCCGGTCTGTGTAGTCCAACGCCTTCGAAATATTAATGCAACTATTTTAGGCCGCCGTACTCGTTCCCCTTTATCACTTCCATTTGCCCTTTCATTTGAAAACAACAAAGGTGGACGAACTCTTAACCTAGGTGAGACCGTGATCCTACAAAATGAAATTAATCCATTTCTATCCGCTTTAAGAAGAAGAAGAATCACTGTTACAGCTGTCCATAACCATTGGCTTTTTGATAAGCCACGTTTAATGTATATGCATTGGGAAAATATCGGGGACCCTTTTGAATTTGCTTGGAACAGTTTTGAAGCAGCACAGGAAGTAGGTATACTCTAATTTAAGCCATTTGTGATGTTTATTAAAATGTCACAAATGGCTCTTGTCTTTTTTACAATCAAATCTACTTATATGCTTCATTTAATGAAAACTTTCTATCCATGTTTCATGATAATTAACAATACATTTACAGCTTAGATACACAGGATAAATAATCAACCTATATGTTTAGGTTATTGACATATTAAATGTGAAGGGAGTTAGTTTGATGATTGAATTTCTGACTAGATTAGTAATTTTAACCACTTTTTGTATCCTTTTGCCTTAAAAAATAAAAATACCTCTGTTACAACCTGCTTTGCAAATTTTATGTTACTAACGTACTAATCTAAAATTTCACCTTTTGCATTTGCAACAATTATAAACGTGTATTTTATTTTGTTGTAAAAGAAAAGAAGCACCAAAAATAGCGCTTCTTTCATATCTTTTACATTCTATTAACCTATCACATGAAAAACAAAATTAAAAAGAAAGAGTCCTGCAATAACATATAAAGATAAGGAAACTTCCTTTGCTTTACCGATCGCAATTTTGAGAATTGGATAGAGAATAAAACCAACCGCTATACCATCCGCAATACTATAAGTAAACGGGATCATAGCGATGATAAAAAACGCAGGAAAGCTTTCACTTAAGTCTTTCAAATCCAGATTACGAATATTTTGCAGCATTAATCCGCCAATAATCATTAAAATTGGTGCAATGGCACTGTTTGGGATCAGCTTTATCATTGGAATAATAAACGCAGAAAGCAAAAAGAGCAGACCTGTAATAATTGTCGTTAATCCTGTTCTTCCCCCTGCTGCCATACCAGCAGTGCTTTCGACTGTCGCTACTGTTGGACTTGTTCCAAACACACCTGAAAGCATTGCTGAAATCGAATTTGCCTGGAAGGCGCGAGAAAACTTGTCCGAACGATTGATAAATGAAACATGTCCATGAACCAATCCAATATTTTCAAACACAAGAACCATCGTTAATGAAAATACAGCAATCCAAAAGGAAATGGATAAAATATTATCAAATGACATGGCGCCAAAAACCTCCATATAATCTGATAATGAGAAAGTCTTCTCTTTTGACTGGGTAAAGTCAATACAGCCAAATAGCCCAGCGATCACTGTTCCTGCAATTACCGTAATCAAAAAGTTTCCAGGTGTATTGCGCATAAACAGAATAATAGCTAGTAGGAAGGTAAGAATGGTTGCAAGTACTTGCGGTTCTCCAAGCTCACCGAGAGCAATGATTGAATTTGTCCCTTTCTCAACAATTCCGCCCTTCTCTAATCCGATTAGCATTAAAAATAAGCCTAACCCCACTGTAATTGCTTCCTTCAATGACTGAGGAATCGATTCACTTAAGATCGCTGAAAAACGAGAAAAGGCAACAAAAGTAAAGATTATTCCAGAAACAAAGACGACAGCTAACGCTTCCTGCCAAGACATCCCCATTGATTGAACAATGGTGTAGGAAAACAAAGCATTAATTCCCATACCTGGAACGAGAAGGATTGGCACATTTGCCCATAGACCCATCAATAGGCAGCCGACAACAGATGAAATAATCGTTGCAAAAATAGCTGCTTCAAGCGGAATTCCAGCTTCCGACAAAATGAGTGAATTAACGGCAATAATATACACGATTGTAAAAAAGCCAATCATTCCTGCCAAAACTTCACGTTTAATTGAAGTCTGATTTTCCTCAAGCTGAAAGAAATGGGTAAACCAGTTTTTCTTCATGTTGAAACGACCTAACTATTCAATTAGCCCTCTCCCTACCCGCTCCCCCTGAAATCAGGTGAGCCACAATGTAACATTTTAACAAAATTCTTTCCCTTTGCCAATAGGAGTGAATCTTTTTGCTGGCTGTTTCGTAATGATGAATATCTTAGATATGGAGGGATACTTGCACTGTGAATGAAACGAAGGAACAATTGCTAAAAGAATTAAAAAAGAGTGAGGATTGGGAAAAGGATCAAAGCGATTTATGGTTTTGGGAGAAGATCGGCCGGCTTCCATTCAAAATATTAGACAAGTTTACCCCTAGTTTTGTGCAAAATAAGGTAGGTGTTATCTTAGATGAATTAGGTCAATATGTACAATCTGGCGGAAGCTACTTAAGTTCCGTTTCTTCAGTAACGTCTTATTACCCGAATCGTGAAGTGAAAAATTTAGAGGATGTTGCAGCGATCCCGATTCTTGAAATGGATCAAGCAGTAACAAAGCTAACTGGAAACCGCAAAAGACTTGCCACTGTTCAAGGTGCAAGCACAGGAATTGGTGGCATCTTCACTCTTACAATCGACATCCCCTTACTGCTTGGTATGCAGTTAAAAACCCTTCAAGATATTGCGATATGCTATGGCTATAATCCTGAAGATAAAAAGGAAAGAATGTATATTGTCAAAGTTCTTCAGTTTGTTTCTTCTGATATTGTCGGGAAAAAAGCAATTTTAAATCAGCTTTCCCTCATTGACTCGCCAGAAGATGAACAGGCGAAAAGAGAAGTGATTTCAGAACTACAAGGCTGGCGTGAAGTCGTATTCACTTACCGGGATCAGGTTGGCTGGAAAAAGCTATTTCAAATGATTCCAATTGCAGGTTTGCTATTTGGCGCTTTTATCAACCGCTCAGCAGTTAATGATATTGCTGAAGCAGGTATGATGCTGTATCGCAAACGAAGAATTAAAGAACGATTAGCTAATTAATATGTAGTTGGTACGGTTCGAGTTTAAACATACCAGTTTTCTCAGGAAAGAATTGTGGAGGATATTTAAAATGTAATCTAACCAAGTATTGTCTTTCAGACGCTGGATGAAGGACTTTTTAACCGGTTTTCTTCCTTGTTTTGTCCTTCATACGCTGGATGAAGGACTTTTCAATTGGTTTTCTTCCTTGCTTTGTCCTTCATACGCTGGATGAAAGACTTTTTAACCGGTTTTCTTCCTTGCTTTGTCCTTCATACGCTGGATGAAGGACTTTTTAACCGTTTTTCTTCCTTGCTTTGTCCTTCATACGCTGGAATGAAGGGCTTTTCAATCGGTTTTCAACTATTTTACTGCAGTCTCAGGATTTCCGTTTCTAAGTCGTCTTCCTTTACCGGTCCCATTACTTTTCTTCGAATAACCCCATC
>NZ_JALDXW010000034.1:0-39015 GCF_032154635.1 Cytobacillus sp.
TGGTCGGTCTGATTAATTAAGCAGACCGACATTTACATACTTGGTTGTGTGCAGATGCTCATGAATGTTTTTTATGAAAAATATTATCAAATTGAAAACGGCTTCATTTGAAAACATCAATAATATTTGAAGAAACTACAGTATAATAGGAATAAACTAAGACTGCAGGAGTAATGAAATTGGAAAAGCAAAATAGCAAATACAGATGGGCCGTCTTTGCAACAGTGTTGTTTACCTATTTTCTAATTGTTAGCCAAAGGACGGCTCCAGGACTAATTACAGATCAATTAATGAAGGATTTTGGTCTTACAGCTTCAACGATTGGATTACTGACAAGCATTCAATTTCTCGCATACGCAAGTCTGCAAATACCAATTGGATTACTGTCTGATCGATATGGCCCTAATTTTTTTCTTATTTTTGGAACGATTCTTAATGGTATAGGGACCGTATTATATAGTGTAGCTCCAAATGAGTTTTTCCTTCTCTTTTCCAGATTACTAGTGGGGTTGGGGGATGCTACCATTTGGGTCAACTTGGTTTTAATTTTAAGCCTATGGTTTAAAGGAAATGAATTTGTTGGGTTGATAGGGATAGCGGGAATGGCAGGAAGTTTTGGCTTCTTATTAGCAACCGTACCTTTTTCATTATGGATATCTTTATGGGGCTGGAGAGGCCCCTTTCTATCAATAGGAGTTATTCTACTTGTATTGGGCAGTTTGCTTTACTTCATCCTTGTGAAAAAACCTAAACAACTTTTTAGCAGCCAGGAACAGAAGGGAACCCTTTCAAGAGAAGAACAAGTGAAGGAAAGAACATTTTCACTGCTGCTTCGTATTCTTTCAAGCCGTCAAGCTTGGGCAACCTTCTTATGTCACTTTGGTGTTGTCGGAACATATGTAGGATTTATCGGTTCATGGGCTGTTCCTTATGGGATGAATGTATATGATATGACTCGCTCAAATGCGAGTCAGCTTATCATGATCGGACTAATCGGTGCAATTATCGGCGCACCGATTACGAGCTGGATTGCAGGACGTTTAGGCTCGATCAAAAAGCCATATACAGTGATTCATCTTGTATCATTTTTAGGCTGGACAGCCATTCTTCTATTTGGCGGAAAACCGCCATTTTATATGCTGATCATTCTTTTCTTTATCATCGGATACTGCAATGGGGCTAATACGTTAACATTTGCCGTTGTTCGCCAATCATTTGATCGGAAGGAAGTCGGTCTAGCTTCTGGTTTTGCAAATACCGGCGGTTTTTTAAGTGCGGTACTTTTGCCGAGTATTTTTGGGAAAATTCTCGATCATTTCCATGCTGCACCCATTCATGTAGGTTATTTTTTCGCCTTTATGATACCTGTGATTTTTTCCATTCTTGGCTTGGCAGGGGGGCTCCTAATTAAGGAGCAGCATCAAGAGGCAAAAGGGATGGGTTAATCGGATAAACGAACGGGCTGTATTCAATATCAACTATAGACGATTTAAATAAAGCGGTGGCACAGTTTTCTTTAAAAGAAATATAGAGTTACCAATTTAGATGTTGAATTTTGGCGAATCCTGTTGAATTATGAATGAAAATAATCTATTATATATTCATATAAGGTAGAAAAGTCCTATATAAAAAGTCCTGCATAAATGAGTTTAAAGGCAAACTATTCGAAAGAATAGGGAGCAAAGCCAAGGGTCTAAGGTAGAGGTTCATTCATAACCTCCTTACTATGATAGCCGGTTACCAAATTTTTAAATGGGTTATTTGAATGTTTGGCTATTCACAGATGAGGGAATGGCCTTTTTCTTTTGCCTATTTTATTATTATGAGGTGATTTTTTTGAAGGTTGAGGAATTAATACAGGAAGTCAATAAAAATGTAGAAAAATTAGATTTTGTAACGACAAGAAAATTGCTTGAGGATAATATAGAGGTGGTAAGCAAGCATAAAGTGTTATTGAAAAGCAATGCAAGAGAGCTGCTCAAAGTGCTTACAGATCGGCTAGATGCAGGGTATGAGCCTATTTCTAGGCAGGATATGGCTACTGTCATTGCACTAAATTCATATGCATCCAAATTTGATATTCGGTCCATGAAGTTACTTGTAAAAGATAAAGCAAAATTGTTATTAAGAAGGGATGTTGTTGAATATTTAAATAAAGACGCAAAGGTGCTATTAGAAGGAATGGGTGTAATAGAAAAGATTAGTTAAGCATACTTGAGAATCCCCTGAAAATATTCAATTTTCATGGGGATTCTTTTACTTTTTCAATAATAAATACATAAAATAGGGGGCGCCAATTAAGGCAACCATAATGCCCGCTGAAATTCCGTCTGGTTCAACTAAGTTACGCCCAATCGTATCTGCGAATAACAGAAGCCACCCGCCAATTAGAATGGCGAGGGGAATAAATAATTGATTTCTTGGTCCAACGAAGGCTTTGGCTATATGTGGAGCCATCAGTCCAATAAATGTTATTCCGCCTGTAACTGAAACGGCTGCAGCAGCTAAAGCAACGGCTGTCAAAAGCAGAACGACCCGTTCCTTTTCAATCGATACACCAACCCCAATAGCAACAGGCTCATTTAACCCCAGAAGGTTTAAGCGGTTTGCTTTATATATGGTAAAGGGAATGAGTACGATGAGCCACGGAAGGAGTGCCGAGATAAAAGGCCAGTCAGTGCCCCAAATATTTCCGGCTAACCATTTGGCAATGAAATCAACCTTTTCCCGTTCAGCTGAAGAAATAAGTACAATCATCGCTCCAGATAGTGCAGTAGAAAATCCAACCCCAATTAAGACTAACCGAACAGGCTGGAGCCCAACCTTTTTAGTATACGAGAAAAAATAGATGACGCATGCTGTAATTAGTGCACCGATAAAAGCAACAGCTGGAAGCAGATAAACAAACGAACCTGCCTCGATTGGGAAAAACAAAAAGAATACCGCAATCGCTACGCCCGCTCCTGAATTAATCCCTATGATTCCAGGATCGGCAAGATCATTCCGTGTAATCCCTTGCAGAATAGCCCCAGATAAAGCGAGTGCCATCCCGGCTAAAAGTGTAATAATGATCCGTGGCAGCCGAATAGAAAATAAAATAAACTCTTCTTTAAATGTGCCCTGTCCAAATAATATAGGGAATAAACGGTTATACGAGATCGACGAGTAACCAAGTCCCATGCCAATGAAGATTGTAAGAAAAATAAGGACAATTAGTATGAATAATAAAATACGTTGTTTTTTAAGTAAACTAGGCTGAATCATGAGAAGGCTTTTCCTCCTTTACGTACGATGAACAGGAAGAAAGGTAAACCAATCATAGCAATAATTGCTACAATCGGGGTTTCGTACGGTGCATGAATAGTGCGGCCAAGTGTATCGGCTAACAGCATAAAAGAGGCCCCGATAATCGCTGACATAGGAATGATAAACCGGTAGTCTGTTCCAACAATTGCACGAACAATATGAGGAACCATTAATCCAATGAAGACCATATTCCCAACAAGTGCGACAGCAGCACCGGCGAGTAAAATAATAACGATAAAAAGGACAATTTTTACTTGAGTTGTTTTTTGCCCAAGCCCAACAGCTACTTCTTCATTTAGACTAAGGATTGTTAATTGTCTGGAGAAGAAGAGTGAGATAATAATTCCTGCTAAAATAAATGGAATGATTACTTGGAGCTGTACCCAGGATGTTCCAATTAAACCGCCGGCTGTCCACATCGATACATTCTTTGATATTTTAAAGTATATTCCGATGCCCTCTGATACGGCATATAAAAAGGCAGATACAGCAGCTCCTGCTAATACAATTCGGAGAGGGGAGAAGCCCCCCTTTTTCATTGCGCCAATGCCAAATACCATAATCGCTCCCATAGCCGCTCCAATAAAACAGGCAATCATAATCCCAAAGTAATTGGTCGAGGGGATGAATGCGATCGAAATAGCGAGAGCCGCATTTGCTCCAGCTGTTAACCCAAGCAATCCTGGATCAGCAAGTGGATTTCTTGTTATTCCTTGCATAATGGCACCAGAAACAGCTAGTGCTGCCCCGACGAATACAGCTGCAATTTCACGCGGAAGACGAATTTCGCGAATAACAGAAATTTTATCGTTTTCTGCATTGGAAGTTAGCGCGAACCATACATCTTTCACGGCAATATCCGCAGCACCAAAAACACAAGCTATCACAAACATTCCCACAAAAAGAAGGAGTCCAGCAAGAAGTTTATATATAAAGGGTGTTGTCCGTTGAGTTTCTTTTTTCATTGATTCCTCATCTTTTCTTTTCATAGAATAAGGGAAAAGGAATTCTTGCAAAAAGAATTCCTCATGAACATTAGTTACCTAAGAATGACTTTTTAAAGAAGGCCAGCTGTTTTTCCAGTGTAACAGGGTCAGTGAATGAAGCCCCATTTCCTTCCATTTCAAATACACGATTGTTTTTTACAGCAGGAATATTTTTGTATGTTTCTGTATTCTGAAATGAGGTATCGGCATCTGCATATTTACTGAAGACAATGTAATCTCCTGCGAACTCTGGCAGCACCTCAGCTGATAATGTATAATAGCCCTCTTTTAATGCCATTTCCTTCACTTTTTCGGGCATTTTTAGCTTCATCGATTGATATAAGATTTCCGTACCGCGTGCCCAGTTATCCCCAAAAACGTAGAGCTGCTTATCGTAGCCTTCAATGACAGTCACTGTTGCATCTTCACCAATTTTTGCCCGAATCTCTTCTCCAGCTGCTTCTGCTTGAGCTTTAAATTCATCTGCCCATTTCTTTGCTTCTTTCTCTTTGTTTAAAAGCTTCCCAAGCTCTATATGCTGAGTGAGATAGTCTACTTTTCCCCATGTATATGTGACAGTAGGCGCAATTTCACTTAACTTATCGATGTTTTTACTAGTGGAACCGGCAATAATTAAATCAGGCTCTAATTCAATAATTTTTTCTAAGCTTTCATCTGAAACTTCTTCTACATCTTTTAATTCGTCTGCAAACGTTGGATTATTTTTGGACCAAGTGTCTACCCCAACAATATTTACACCTAAACGAATGACATTCCCTGTATATCCAGAGAGCAGAATCACTCTTTGCGGGTCTGCAGGAACTTCAATGGGCCCAGTTTCAGACTGGTACGTGATCGTTTCTGATTTTTTTTCCTCTTTAGGTGCATCTTTCTCTTCTTTTTTTCCGGCTGATTGGCTGCTGCAGGCACTAATGAGAAGCACTAGCAACAGCATAAATGGCAGTAGCTGTTTTTTCATTTTTCTTTGCTCCTTTTATTAAGTTGTATGTAATGCACATGGGTTTATTTGTCCTGGGATCTCTCCCAATTTCAGCATCTATATTGAAAACTTGTTTAAGTACCTCGTGATGAATGACTTCTTCGCAATTTCCAGCTTTAACAATTTCGCCGTTTTTTAAGGCAATAATATAATCAGCAAACCGGGCAGCCTGATTTAAATCATGTAGAACCATGACAATCGTGCGCTCTTGTTCTTCGTTTAGTTTTTGCAATAGCTCTAGTACTTCTAGCTGATGGGCCATGTCTAAATAAGTTGTAGGCTCATCAAGGAAGATGATTTCTGTTTCTTGTGCAAGGGCCATCGCAATCCAAACACGCTGCCTTTGCCCTCCTGAGAGTGCATCCACAGGCCGGAATTTAAAATCAGCTGTTCCTGTCACATTTAGGGCCCAATCGATTACTCCATAGTCTTTTTGTGTTAATCGCCCAAAACCTTTTTGATAAGGAAAGCGCCCATAAGAAACGAGTTCCCCTACTGTTAACCCGCTAGCACTTTCGGGAGATTGGGGGAGAATGGCCATTTTCCTCGCCAGAATCTTCGTATTTTCTTTCGCGATATTTTCTCCATCCAATACGACAGCTCCTGATTGGTGTGGAATAATTCTTGTAATGGCTTTTAGAAGGGTAGACTTCCCACAGCCATTGGACCCGATGATCGTTGTAATCTTTTTATCTGGAATATGTATGCTAAGATCTTTTACAATTTTTCGTTCCCCATAGCCAATATTTAATTCGTTTGTATATAGGCGAACCATTATGTAACCCCCATTTTTTAGAAAGTAGTAGGTTTAACTCTCTTGATAATGATTATCAATATCGTTTATGACTCAAACTATAATTCTATTTTTTTCTTTTGTCAATTGTTATTTTTGTATTGCGAAAATAACGAAAAGAGGATATAGTTTATTGAGAATGATAATCAATAACATTTATGGTTTGAGGTGAGCGGAGATGGAACATCGAGAAATATACGATGTAACGGTCATTGGTGGAGGACCTGCAGGCCTTTATTCAACTTTTTATAGTGGATTGAGGGAAATGAAAACAAAGCTGATCGAATATCAGCCGCAATTAGGCGGGAAAATTCATGTCTATCCAGAGAAAATGATTTGGGATGTTGGAGGGATGACCCCCATTCCAGGTGCTAAGCTGATTGAACAGCTTGTCGAGCAAGGGCTAACTTTCAATCCAAAAGTGGTATTAAATGAAAAAGTATACTCTATCACGCGTGACGAAGAAGATGAAATTTTCATTTTACATGCTGCTTCAGGTCAAAAGCATTATTCGAGAACAGTTATTGTGGCTGTTGGCGGTGGGATATTGAAACCGCTTAAGCTTGAGATTGAAGGGGCAGAAAGGTTTGAAGTATCAAATTTAAATTATACAATTAAGTCTTTAAAACGTTTCAAGGATAAAACCGTCATTATTTCGGGTGGAGGCAATTCCGCCGTTGACTGGGCAAATGAATTAGTGCCTATTGCAAAGAAAGTGTATGTCACTTATAGAAAAGAGGCTTTAAAGGGACATGAAGCGCAGGTTACTCAGTTATTAAACAGCTCAGCTACATGTTTTTTCCATACTGAGATTACAAAGCTTATTGCTGATGATAAGCATGAGGTAATTGAACGTGTCGAACTTACCAATATGGAAACAGGTGAGATCTCTTATTTGCCAATAGATGATGTTATTATTAATCATGGATTTGAAAGGGATGCTGTCTTGCTTGATAATAGCGAATTAAATATTGCCTTAGTTGATCAATACTATATATCAGGAAATGCAACTAGTGAATCTACTGTCCCAGGGCTTTACGCTGCCGGTGATATTTTATCTTACGAAGGAAAGGTACATTTAATTGCAGGAGCATTCCAGGATGCAGTGAACGCTGTGAACAAAGCAAAGCAATTTATCCAGCCTGATGCTCAAAAGTTCGGCATGGTCTCATCGCATAATGATGTTTTCAAGAAACGGAATAGGGAACTAGTCAAGCAGCTAATGAGTTAATGTATATTATTTTGTTTGCTTTTTATAAATGTATCCTCTTTGAATAAAGTACTAGCATTAGGGAAATCTACATATGTACTTTTGATAAAAAAGGAGAGATATAAATTGAAAAAGCGCCAAAATGAAGCACAGGAGCATGAAAAAGTGATTGCGGCACAAAACCAAGCAGGGCAATTCAATCAAACAGATACCGAATTTTCTCTGGATGAAAATGTGCAGGATGCAGTAGCAAAAAGTATACAGAACCAAGCGAAAAATCAGCAGCCTACCTATCAGCCAAACAAACCAATTTAAATAAATATAGAAATCTGACACTTACTCGGTGTCAGATTTTTTTGTGTTTGGCGAATATAATCGGTGGGAAGGCCAATATATTTTGTTTTTGTCCAATATATCAAGGTGAACGGCGAATATATCACTATTTTGTCCAATAAATACCATGGCACGGCGAATATGTTAGTGCGGATGGTATAATTTAGAGTAAGCGCCATAAAGGGAGAAGAAACCATGGAATTAATTTTTCTAAAAGAGATGCTTAGGGGGATGGAAATGAAAGAAGCGGACGTAATCAAACAATTGAAGTCACCACATACAAGATCCAGTCTGCATGAAGATTTCAAAAATCTTGGAGTGGAAAAAGGGATGGTTGTTATTGTCCACTCCTCATTAAGCGCTTTTGGCTGGGTGTGTGGAGGAGCCATTGCTGTTGTTCAAGCATTAATGGATACGGTTGGATCTGAGGGAACGATTGTGATGCCAACACAGACAGGAGATATGTCGGATCCATCTGAATGGCAAATGCCCCCTGTACCAAAGGAGTGGTGGCCGATCATCCGTGAACATATGCCAGCATATGATCCGCAAATAACACCAACAAGGGGAATGGGGAAAATTGTTGAGGCCTTTCGAACGTTTCCAGAGGTAAAAAGAAGTTTACATCCTACGTATTCCTTTGCAGCTTGGGGGAGGCATGCCGACTATATCCTATCTGAGCAGCCGTTAGAAGAAGGATTCGGCCCGAAATCTCCATTAGCAAAACTATATGAATTGGATGGTCATATTTTATTATTAGGTGTAGGGCATGACAGCAACACATCCTTGCATTTTGCAGAACACGCCATCCCCGATAGAGATAAGGTTAAAAAGGGAACAGCACTTTTTGAAAATAATGCGCGTGTATGGAAAACGTATGAAGAGATTGTGTATGATTCGGATTGTTTTGCTGCTATTGGGGAGGCGTTTGAGAAGAAACATGCTGTGAAAAAAGCAGCTATTGGCTCTGCTGAATGCAAGCTGATGAAACAGCGGCTAATCATTAACTTTGCACGGGAGTGGCTGAAAAAGAAGGAGCATTTATGATGAAAAAAAGTCCAATTCATCTGATTGGACTTTTTGTATTTATTCTTTTTTTCCTAATCCATGCATGATAAATTGGATCGTGCGCTCCGCTTCGAGTTCATCATCCCATTCCAGATGGGGGAATAGGACATAGCGTGAAAATAAATAGCCAAGTATGCTTGTAATCGCTAATCTTGCAACAGATTCAGGAGGCATTTCAATCAATTCTCCTTTTTCCTGATAGCCCTTAATGATGATGGAGACACGATCAAATATTTTTTTAGCAATTTGTTCTAGAAATAGTTCTCTTAATTCCGGCTGGAAAGGAATCTCTTGAAGAAGGATCTTAATCACTGGAAGCAACTTTATTAAAACCTCTCTTCGATTTTCGATCGTCGCCTTCAGAAAGTCTTCCACTCGATCATACTTCCGGTCAAGCACCTTGTTAAAATCGTTCACTACGAATGGGCCAATCAGCTTCGCCATAAGGGGGGCAACAATTGACATCAACAAATCTTTTTTTGTTTTATAGTGCCGGAAAATCGTTCCTTCAGCTACCCCTGCCTTTTTGGCAATTTCACTCGTTGATGTGGCTGAATATCCCTTTTCGGAAAAAGATTCAATGGCGGCAACGATTATTTTTTTTTGCTTATCCGTTAATTTTTCTTCATTAAACAGCTGTTGAATCATTAGTTCTTCTTCAGACATTGTTTACTCCTTTAAATTCCATTCTTCATATATTTATTTTAAAACATTTTAATTGAAAATGGAAAAGTGAATAAACTGTTTAGATTTTTCGATACTTTTTCAGTGTAATGATATTTAGAATAATGAAGACAAGGGCAAAGCATAAGAGTATAAGCAAATCGAATGTGATGTCATTTAGTCCTAATCCTTTGTACATCACATCCACTAAAGCATTGCCTGCGTAGTACATCGGCATCGCCTTTGCGATCATTTGAAGCCAGTCTGCCATGCCTTCGACAGGGAATATTCCTGCGAAAAAAATTTGTGGAATGATTGCAATTGGTATAAACTGCATCATTTGAAATTCTGAATTTGCAAATGCTGATAAAAGAATACCTAATGATAATGCAACTAAGGCAACGGTCAAATTTATTAAAATCACATTCCATAATGAGCCAACCAGCATAATATCCAAAACTTTAACCGCATAAAAGACGACAATCATCGTTTGAATAATAGCAAATAATCCGTATCCTAATAAATACCCAAAAACAATGTCTCTTCTTTGAATGGGGGTTGCTAATAATCGGTCAAGTGTGCCGGTAGTCCGCTCACGCAATAGGGCAATCCCGGAAATAAGAAAGACGAAAAAGAACACAAAATAGCCGACCAGTATTGGACTTAGCTGATCAAAAAAGGTTGTCTCTTTATTGCCATATATATAATTTGTATCAATCTCTGGCAGCTTTCCCTGTTCAAGCTTATTTAAATTTTCGGGGGCTTTATCCTGAAACTCTTGTATGAAAAGGGATAATTTAATTGCTTGGTTCTTGGCGTTTTCCGCAGCAATTGCTTGTTGTACCTTCATCTTTAATAGATTGGCTGTGGAGGGATTCGCATTTTTTAAAGTTAATTGAATATCTTCACCATTCATGTGAAGAAATCCATCTAGCTCATCCTCGATCATGATTTTCTTTATGTCATCTAACTGGTCATATGGCAGAACCGTTACATCCATATTTTCTAATTGTTCGGAAAGTGGTTCATCCATTTGGTTGACACCAAGTTTAGGAATGACCTCATTACTAGAAAGTAAATAATCGAGCAGAGTTAGAATCAGCAATGGGGCGATCATCATTAGTGCAAGTGCTCGCTTATCCCGCATCATTTGCCGGAAGATTCTCTTTACTAAGGCTAATGCTCTCATGCGTTTTTCCCTCCAGTCTGTAAGAATACCTCTTCTAGATGAGTAATGTTGTAGCGCTCCTTCAATTCTGCGGGTGTCCCACTTGTGAGAATTTCTCCATCTCTTACCATCGCTAGACGGTCGCACTTCTCAGCTTCATCCATCACATGTGTTGTTACCAAAATTGTTTTTCCCGCTGTTTTTAGCCGCTGGATTTCTGCCCATATAGATTGTCTTAATTCAGGGTCAATTCCAACAGTAGGTTCGTCTAATATAAGAACTTGAGGGTCTTGAATTAAAGCAACAGCGAGGGATAGTCGCCGTTTCATTCCCCCTGAATAGTTATGGACTCTCTTTTTTAGATGGGGAATTAGATTAACTAACTCTGCTGCATAGGCAATTCTCTTTTTTTGCTCTTCTTTCTTTAATTTAAACAGAGAAGCAAAGAAGGCCAGGTTTTCTTCTCCCGTTAAATCTGTGTATAAGGCATCAGCTTGTGCCATATAGCCAATATTTTGCAGCAGGTTTAAGTGTGGAACAGGGGTATCTAATACATGGATATGCCCCTGTGACGGGCGGTCCATTCCGACGATTAACTTTACTAAGGTTGTTTTCCCTGAGCCGGAAGGTCCAATTAAACCGTATATTTGTCCGGACTCCACCGTTAAACGAATATGGTTTAATACAACCTTTTTGCCAAAACTTTTGCAGACATCTTTAATAACAATAGTTGAAGCCATTAGGAAACCTCCTTCTATAAAAATGAGTGATTACTCACTCTTATTATAATCGAAACGAATCACAGGTCAATACCGGATTGTAAGAATTATTTTTTATGGCGCCCGAAATTAAGAAGAAAAACAAAAATGATCGTCATGAATAAATAGCTCATGACGACCTAAAAATTAAAGAAAAGTAGCAAAAAACAATGACTGTAAGGTGTTAGCTTACATCTACATATCTTACTTTTACTCGATATACTTGATATAAAAGCAATGCAACAATTGAAAGGATGATTCCAGAGTAATAAGGCATCCCAATTGCAATGGAAAACAGCCAGCCGCCTAATGGCGGGCCTGCGATTCTGCCGAGAGAATCGAAAGACGATAATAGGCCGGTTGTGCTTCCATGTCCTGCTCCTGATCGTTTTGTTAACAGAGAAGAGACACTTGGGCGGATAAAGCCATTGCCGATCCCGAATATGGTTAAAAATAAAGCTGCGGTTGTAAAGCTATTAATAAATAAAATGAGTGCAAAGCCGATGGCCGAAATAAGAATTCCAACCTGAATGACAAATCCTTCGCCAAACTTCTTTGTTAATCTCCCGACCAATCCACCTTGCACAATTGCTGAAGCAAAACCCATAATCATAAAAATATAGCCTAGCTTCACAGCTCCTAAACCCGCCTTTTCAGAAGCAAAGTATGCAAAGGTTGCTTCAAGACCAGATAAGGATAAAGAGACGAATAATTGAAGGATAAACAGAATGGAAACAGGGCCATTGAACGCTTTAAGTATGGATGTTTTCTTGCTTGTTTTACTCTTTCTATGTTCAGGTGTTAAGGATTCTTTTAAAATAACCATTACAAAGAAAAATGTGAGTAATGAGGAGGTGCCTGCGATATAGAAAGGAATATGTAAGCTTGCCTCAGAAAATATCCCGCCTATTGCCGGGCCAAAAATAAATCCAAGCCCAGTTGCTGCCCCAATGATCCCCATCCCTTTTCCGCGATCGTCTTCTGACGTAATATCTGCTACATAAGCCATAACAGTTGGCATATTAGCAGAGGACAAGATCCCTCCGAAAATCCTTGCTACAAAAAGCATCCAAAGCTGAGTTGACACTGCCATTAAAAAGAAAGAAAGTGAAAGCCCAAAGATTCCAATCATGATGACAGGTTTTCTGCCGATTCGATCAGATATTCGACCCCACATTGGCGCAAAGAGAAGCTGCATAAGGGAATAAACCGCCATTAACAATCCTAATTCTGTCGGTGTGGCTCCAATTTCTTCTGCATAAAAGGGCATGACAGGAATGATAATGCCAAAGCCCACCATGACAAGGAACATGATAGCAAACAAGATAGGCAAAGCTTTTTTCGTTTCCAAAATTAAGTTCACTCCAGTGTTAAATAACTTTTTTCGTATGGTCATAAAAATTATATCATTAGCACGATGCTAAATAAAAATGAAGGAAACAATTTGCCAAAAGATTTAAATAATTGAATTAATTTTCTAAAAAATCAGTTAATATATTAGTAGATAAAAATTAATGACCGGATGATAGAAAGGGGCTGGTATGATTGGAATATGATGTAATCGTAGTAGGTGCAGGTCTCGCTGGTTTGGTAGCAACAGCTGAGATGGCAGATGCGGGTAAAAAAGTCCTGTTAATAGACCAAGAACCAGAAAGCTCATTTGGGGGGCAAGCATGGTGGTCTTTTGGCGGGCTATTTCTTGTTAATTCACCAGAGCAGCGGCGATTAGGCATAAAAGATTCTAAAGAATTGGCATGGCAGGATTGGCAAGGAACTGCCGGTTTTGATCGAGTGGATGATGAGGATTATTGGGGGAGAAAATGGGCTGAGGCTTATGTTGATTTTGCGGCAGGGGAAAAGCGTGCATGGCTGTATGATATGGGTGTACGTTTTTTCCCTGTTGTCGGCTGGGCAGAACGAGGCGGTTATCTGGCTGAAGGGCACGGGAATTCTGTACCCCGATTCCATATTGTATGGGGGACGGGACCGGGCCTTGTTGAGCCATTTGAACAACGAGTAAGAGAGCATATGAAGAATGGATTGGTCGAGTTTCGTCCGCGCCATCGGGTCGATCATCTTTTAAATAATAACGATACGATTGTTGGTGTGAATGGATCTATCCTTGAACCTAGTTCAGCAGCCCGTGGGGAAGCAAGTTCAAGAGTGGTAATCGGCGAATTTGAAAATCGCGCAAAAGCAGTGCTGATTACTAGCGGAGGAATTGGAGGGAATCATGACCTCATCCGCAAAAATTGGCCTAGCAGACTTGGGGAGGCACCAAAGCATATGCTGTCAGGCGTACCTGCACATGTAGACGGGAGGATGCTGTCGATTACGGAAAAAGCAGGAGGAAGAATTGTTAACCGCGATCGCATGTGGCATTACACAGAAGGGATAAAGAATTGGAATCCTGTTTGGGATAAGCATGGAATCCGTATTCTCCCAGGACCTTCGTCTATTTGGCTGGATGCTAGAGGGAAGCGATTTCCTGCCCCAAATTTTCCTGGGTTTGATACATTAGGAACGTTAGAGGCGATCCAAAAGACAGGATATAGCTATTCTTGGTTTATATTAACCCAGAAAATTATTGAACGTGAATTTGCTCTTTCTGGTTCAGAGCAAAATCCAGATTTGACAGGGAAAAGTATTAAAAAGGTATTGTCTAGAATTTTGCCCGGGGCCCCTGGTCCTGTACAGGCATTTATGGATAAAGGCGAGGACTTTGTCATTGCCAATCATTTGTCCGATCTTGTTGAGGGGATGAATCAACTAACAGAGGAGAAGCTACTGGATTTTGCAGAAATTGAGCGGCAAATAAAATCTAGGGATCGAGAAATCGATAATAAATTTACGAAGGATCTGCAAATTACTGCCCTTCGAGGTGCCCGCCAATATATAGGAGATAAAATCATTCGTGTAGCTGCCCCACATAAAATACTTGATCCTAAAAATGGCCCGCTTATTGCGGTTCGATTACAAATTGTTAGTCGTAAAACCTTAGGGGGGCTACAAACGAATCTATTTGGTCAAGTACTGAATGCGGCAGGGGAAGCGATTCCGGGGCTCTATGCAGCAGGCGAGGTTTCTGGCTTTGGCGGAGGGGGAATTCATGGCTATCGTGCATTAGAAGGGACATTTGTTGGCGGCTGTCTTTTTTCAGGTCGAGTAGCAGGACGCGCCATTGCATCGTTAGTATAAAGACAAATGTAAGTCTAGTAGTCTTCCGTTTAATTAGAGGCTACAGAAAAGGGGCTGCTATCCGCATGCCCCTTTATCTAATGCATTATTTAAATTTAATGTGGGTCTGATAGCCAAGCTGATGAAAGAAATGACTTAATACCTTTACAGCGCTCTCCTCGGCTTTCGTTAATAGCCCAATACTTTCCGCCTCTTTTTTTATTTCAGATTGAGCCTTTGCTGCAAGGTCAAAGCCCTCGTCCCATTTCACTTCGCCTCTAAATAGGCCTTCCTCAGAATATGTTTGCACTTTGTCCATTTGGATAGATGGCTCTTGGACGAATGATGCATGCGGCAGCGTAAGTTCAATTTCTTTCTTTTCTTCATCAATTATAATGTTTTCATCTGTAACTGATTCCAGGTCGACTCCAGCGAGCACAGTTGCAGGAACGATAAGGAGTACCGTTCTTTTTGTACCCGGGAAATTCACACTGATTTCTTTATTGAAAAGTTTATTGTCCTCTTCTTTGATTACTGTTGTGACAACAGCCTGGGCGGTAGCTAAGGTCGCCAATTCTTGAACGCCTTCAACGATATTAATTGTTTCGCTTTGGTAGGTACTGCCAGTAAACAATTTAAAATAGGCAAACGCACCTAAGCTTCCTATTAAAAGAACAATGATAGCAATCAGAAAAACTCGTAATTTAAAAGACTTGCCAAAGGAGGGGAGTGGGATAGAAGATCTTTTTCTCGTTCCCATTGCTATGGATGCTGCTGCTTGTCTGCTTCCAGCAAGGATTTCTTCCTTGGCTGCGTACTTATCCTTTCTATTTGCCATATGAATCCTCCTTGTCGAATATTGAAAATAGGGTATATGTTATATACATTCGTTTTCTATGAAAAGTTTCTACTTAATTATAATTTATTTTCTTCCAATTTTGTGGGAAATGAAAAAAGTGGCAGTAGCTCCCTTTCTATTTTGTACCGGATGGAATAACCGAAAATTTCCTGTTGCATGAATACAAGAAATCATGTAATCTGATACTTATTCAAATAAATCATAATATCTTCTTATCCAGAGAGATGGAGGGACTGGCCCGATGATATCTCGGCAGCGGAACTGTAGGAAACTAGAGTTGCTGTGCCAAATCCAGCAAGCAAGTGTGCTTGAAAGATAAGAGGAGTGTTTTATAAATTCGTTTATGAGGCCTCTTCTTGCTTTGGTAAGAAGGGGTCTTTTTGTTATGTTAGAAGTTGAAATTTTTTGGAGGTGTGCTTATGGAATTGGGCAAAAAAGGGAACCCGTGGGCGCTGCTGCCTTTCGTGGTATTTTTAATATTATTTATTGGCACAGGGATTGTGACGGGAGATTTTTATAAGTTTCCAGTCATTGTTGCCATTGCAATCTCAGGTGCAGTTGCATTAGTGATGAATCGGAAGGAAACGTTCAGTAATAAGGTAGATATTTTCTGCAAAGGAGCAGGGAACTTAAATGTGATGCTCATGGTAATTATTTTCCTCCTAGCCGGAGCATTTTCAGAAGTGGCTAAGGGGATGGGGGCAGTTGATTCGACAGTCAACTTTGCCCTTTCAGTCATCCCGCAAAATCTATTAATGGTCGGGTTATTTATTATCGCCTGCTTTATTTCTCTTTCAATGGGAACATCCATGGGGACAATTGTTGCGCTTGCTCCAATCGGAGTCGGTATAAGTGATCAAACAGATATCTCATTGGCACTTTCAATGGCAGTGGTCATCGGCGGATCCATGTTTGGCGATAATCTTTCTTTTATATCGGATACGACGATTACTGCTGTACGTTCCCAACATACGCAAATGAAAGACAAATTTAAAGTGAACTTCTGGATTGTCCTGCCAGCAGCTATAGTTACATGTGTCATCTTAGGCATTATTACATTGGGCGAGAATGCAGAAATTGCACAGCAATCCTATCACTTGGTGAAAATCCTACCATATGTTTTGGTGATTATTTTTGCCTTAATCGGGATGAATGTTTTTCTTGTCCTAGCATTAGGGATAGGGTTAGCAGGAATGGTTGGATTGGCAGATGGAAGTTATCATATCATGACATTGGTTCAAAAGATCGGCGATGGTATTGCTGGAATGTATGAGATTTCCTTCTTGGCTATTTTGATCGCTGGAATGGTAGAAGTGATTAAGCATAATGGCGGGATCGACTTCTTGCTTCATACAGTCACACGGAATATTAAATCAAAAAAAGGAGCGGAATTTGGCATTGCAGGGCTAGTTGGGCTAACCGATTTATCAACAGCTAATAATACAATCTCCATATTAATTGCGGGGCCGCTTGCTAAAAATATTGCCGATCAATATGATATTGATCCGCGTAAATCTGCTAGTTTATTGGATGTTTTTTCATGCTGTGTGCAAGGATTAATTCCTTACGGAGCACAAATCCTCGTTGCAGCAGGCATTGCTAGTATTTCACCAGTAAGTATTCTGCCGTTTTCTTTTTATCCGATCTTGATAGGTATTTGTGGAGTTGTAGCCATTCTCATTGGTTACCCAAAATTTAAAAAAGAATAAGGGTTTGATATGTTATACTATTCTGAAAAGGGGGTAGTGTAATGGAAAATACAATCGTAAATGCCGTTCAAGATATTTATCCAGATGATTTTGCTTGGTGTTATGGATGTGGCCGTCTAAATGAGGATGGACATCATTTCCGAACAGGCTGGCAAGGAGACCAAACCTTGACTGTCTACACACCGCGAAAAGAACATACAGCTATTCCAGGCTTTGTCTATGGGGGATTGATTGCTTCACTCATTGATTGTCATGGAACAGGTTCTGCTGCATTGGCACTTCATCGGAAAAATGGCCATGAGGTAGGGGATGGTGCGGAACCGCCTCGTTTTGTTACAGCATCCTTGAAGGTTGATTTTGTGAAGCCAACTCCTGATGGGGTTCCATTAAAAGCGGTAGGAACAGTGACAGAAATCCATCCAAAGAAATGGAAGGTTGATGTAGAAGTATTTGCTAGTGATGCGGTTTGTGCTCGTGGAGAAGTAGTGGCTGTAGTCATGCCGAGCACATTTAAGAAACAAGATTCATAATGAATAGAGAAAACGAGGTGCTGGTTTATAACTAGCACCTCGTTTTCTCTGGAAACAGATTACAAAACTTTGTTTAAAAACTTTTGTGTTCGTTCATGCTGAGGATTAGAAAATAACTGGTCGGGATGACTTTCTTCTATTATATATCCATCTGCTAACATAATAACGCGATCAGCAACTTCCTTGGCAAAACCCATTTCATGTGTAACGATTACCATCGTCATTCCTTCGCTGGCCAATTCTTTCATTACTTGCAGTACTTCCCCGACAAGCTCTGGATCAAGTGCAGAGGTGGGTTCATCAAACAGCATGACCTTTGGCTCCATGGCTAACGCTCTTGCAATAGCTACTCGCTGCTTTTGTCCGCCAGATAATTGATCGGGATAAAAGTTTGCTTTATCCGCCAGCCCTACTTTTTGCAGCAGCCTTTGTGCTTTTTGTATTGCCTGTTCTTTTTTCTCCCGCTTTACATAGATTGGCGCTTCAATAATGTTTTCAAGAACCGTTTTATGGGGGAAGAGATTGAAATGCTGAAACACCATGCCTACTTTTTCCCGTACTTTATTTAAGTTTGTTTTAGCAGGATGGATTGATTCAAAATCGATAATTATTTCGCCGCTATTTGCTGTTTCAAGGAAGTTCAGGCAGCGAAGCAGCGTGCTTTTTCCTGAACCGCTTGAACCGATTAGGACAACAACCTCTTGCTGCTCAATCGTTAAGTCAATATTTTTTAATACTTGCAATGGACCAAAGGATTTTGATAAGTTTCTAATCTCAATCATGCAGGAACAGCCTCCTTCGGTTTGCTTACATCTAATTTCTTTTCGACTTTATTTGTAAGGAAGGTAAAGATTAATACGATGACTAAGTAATACAGACCGACAACAAAATAGGTTTCAAATGGCATATAATTTTCGCCTTGAACGGTTAATGCTGTGCTGTACAAGTCAGTGACAGAAATGTAGGCGACAAGTGATGAATCCTTTAAGCTAATTATGAATTGATTGCCTAATGGAGGAATGGCCCTTTTGAAAGCTTGAGGAAGGATAATCCTTCGCATAGCTAAAGATTTGGACATTCCGAGTGATTTGGCAGCTTCCAATTGTCCACGATCAATGGATTGAACAGCCCCTCTAATGATTTCAGCAATGTAGGCACCTGTATGGACCCCTAATGCGAGTGCACCAGCAGTAAAACTATCTAAAGTTACAAAATTAGCTATCCCATAGTACAAAAACATAATTTGCACGATTAATGGGGTCCCGCGAATGATGCCGATATACATATCAGCGATCCAGTTGAGAACTTTATTAGTTGAGATTTTAAATGATGCAAATAGAAGTCCAATCATCATTGCAAAGAGCAAGGAGATGGCAGTGATTGAGATCGTCATCCATGTAGCTTTCAAAAAAGCAGTGCCGTGTTCGCTTAGGATATCAATGATGTTCGTAAAAAGTGTCATTACTAGCTCTCTCCCTACTTGCTCATGATGTTTTCATTAAACCATTTCATACTGATTTTCTCGTATGTGCCGTCATCAATCATCGATTGAATCGCTTCATTTATTTTTTCTGCAAGTGCTGTATCCCCTTCTTGTACAGCTACACTTACACGGTCTTCATTCAGTAATTCACCGACTGCTTCAATTTTTAACCCTTTTTCATTTTTGGCATTCAAACCAACAATTTTATCGGTAATGACAGCATCGATACGGCCAGCTACTAAATCCTGAAGGGCGTTCACATCACCTGGATATCCTTTTACTTGATCAGATAACTCCTCTGCCATGTCCTTCCAAGTGGAAGCTTGGATCACACCGATTGTTTTTCCTGCTAAATCTTCTTTTGAACGGATTTCTTGATTTCCTTCTGCAACAAAGATTTGCGCGCCGGATAGGTAGTATGGTTCTGTAAAATCAACCTGTTTGTCCCGTTCAGGTGTAGCGGTCATACTTCCGATAATGGCGTCATATTTATCAGCTTTCAACCCTTGAATAATGGTTTCCCAAGGATTGGTCACTGGTTTTGGTTCTCGTCCTAATCGATTGGCAATTTCTGTTCCAATTTCAACGTCAAACCCTGTTAGTTTCCCATCCTTTTTAAAATTTAATGGAGGATATACACCACTCATGGCAAATGAAAAGGTTTCTTTAGTTGTGCTTTTGTCTGTTGTGCTTTCTGCGGCGTTATCTGTGCTTGAGTTCCCCTCGGTTCCACATGCAGCTAAAATCAGCACCAAAAATAACGTGCAAAAAATCATTAATTTTCTCATTGTCTTTTTCCTCCTATAAGTAAAGTGGTTAACTGCTTTTTGAAAATAAAAAAACACCGTTCAAAATGAATATGACGGTGTTTTCGACACCCTCATCGATCAGCCTTGAGTAAAGATAGCTCTCCGTAATCTTTTGGATTGCGGCAGTTCTGCCCCTATTCGAGAACAGCCCCAGCTTTCTGAAAACAGTGATTTCAGACGCTTCGGCGATTTATCCTTTCTCCTGTCTTCAAAGATTTCACTGAATCTCCAACAGGCTACTAATATAAATCGCGACCTCTACCCCATCTCAAAGCTTTGAAAGATGAGGATTTAATATGCAGTTTTTTGAATTAATATCCATTATAAATGGGTGTTTTTTATTTTGCAATACTATTTTAATATTTTTTTAAATTCATATTTAGGTCTTGACGAATATTTATTACTTGAGATACATTTTTACGAAAGACTTTGAAAAGGGGATATCAATTATGCTTCAATGCCGTGAAGAAGTACTATCATTGACGAAACATCTAGTCAATATTGAAAGCATTGTTAATACAGACGGAGAAAAGGCAATTGCCCATTCCTTATTTAAGCTGATTTCATCATTTCCATATTTTGCTGAGCATTCATCACATGTAAAGATGGTCCAGACCATTAACGATACGAATGAAAGATACAATGTGTTAGCCTTTGTTAAGGGAACAAAGGGTAAGAGCAATCGGACAATTATTTTGATGGGTCATATGGATACGGTTGGAATTGATGATTTTAACCAGTTGAAGGATTTTGCCTGTTCTCCAGATGAACTGATGGAGGCCTTAAAATCAGAAGACTTGCCTAGTTCTGCTAGAGATCATTTGCAATCGGGTGAATGGCTGTTTGGGCGTGGCATTCTTGACATGAAAAGCGGAGTAGCTAGTAATCTTTATCTGCTAAAATATTACTCCCAGCACCCTGAGATGCTAGATGGGAATATCGTTTTTCTAGCGGAATGTGATGAGGAGGATAGTTCCAACGGCGTGTTATCCGCTTTGAAAATGTTTCAGGAATGGAAAGAAGAACACGGATTTGATTATGTGGCGGCAATTAATGCTGATTTCGTGTCGCCAAGATATGAAGGAGATACGAACCGTTATATTTACAAAGGAACAGTAGGCAAGCTCTTGCCCTCTTTTTTCATAACGGGAGCAGAAACACATGTGGGTTCTTGTTTTGAGGGGTTGGATCCTAATTTCATTGCAGCCGAATTGACGAAGCAGATTGATTATAATCCGGATCTTTGCAATGAAGCAAATGGAGAAACGACCGTTCCTCCGGTATCGCTGAAGCAGATGGATTTAAAGCCATCGTATACTGTTCAAACGGCATTAGCTGCTTATGTTTATTATAATTTTTTTATCCATTCATGGACACCAAAGGATGTATTAATCAAGCTAAAAGAGCAAGCATCCATTGCATTTGGCCATGCATTATCCGCATTTGATGAGAGATATAAAAAGTATTGTGAACGCAGCGGGGAACCCTATAGAGATCTCCCTTGGCAGTCTAGAGTGTATACCTATGAGGAAATGGAGCAGCTGCTGATTACAGAAAATGGAGATGCTTATGTGAATCATATGGATGCTTTTAAAGAAGTACTTATGCAAGATCCAGAATTGGACACACGTATGTTTGCAGCAAGAGTAGTAGAGGAATCATGGAAGTGGATGGCAGACAAAAGTCCTGCTATTATCCTTTTCTATTCATCCTTATATTCACCAAGAATTGAATTAACAGGAAAAACTGAAAAAGAGCAAGCACTGATTCATGCGTTAGAGCAAGCGGTTGAACAAGTACAGCCTGAATATCCGCATCCGATTGTGACAAGAAACTTCTTTCCCTATATATCAGATATGAGCTTTGTTGCCTTAAGTGATGATGAAGAGGGAATCCGAGCTGTTTCTGATAATAATCCGGGATGGGGGACAAAGCATTATGTAGACTACAGTGATATTCGAAAATTAAATGTTCCAGTTATCAATATCGGACCTTATGGAGTGGACGCTCATAAAAAGCTAGAGCGAATGGAAATAACGTATTCATTAGATATCGTACCAAATATTACAAATCTCGTCATTCAAGGGCTTTTGAAGGGATAATAGATTGTTTGTAAGAAGAAAAAGGCGCAGCATTCTTGCTGCGCTTAAGCTATATAAAGATTGTTCTATATAGTTTAGGATATTACTTGGGTATGCTTTTCTCTTGAAAGCGATTACAGTAAGGGTAAAAGTATTTCTACTTTCGTTCCATTGGAAGAACTATCAATCTTTAAATTTCCTTTATGCTCCTCAATAATATTTTTACATATCATTAAGCCTAAGCCTGTTCCTTTTTCTTTCGTAGTAAAAAAAGGTTCGCCAATTTTGCTTAATAGGTGTTCAGGTATACCGCTGCCTTGATCAATAATCCGAATCATAATCGTATCGGAATGATGTTTGCGTATTTCGATTGTTATTCTCCCGCCCTTTTCCATCGCTTCGATAGAATTCTTTAGAAAGTTGATAAATACTTGTTTTAGTTGGTTTTCATTGCATTGGATGAGCGGTAAGTTTGGTTCAATGCTCTTGATTAATTCAATGCTATTTAAATTGGATTGTGTTTTTAATAGAGTAATGACATGATTGATAATGATTTCTATATTTTTTCGCTCATATTTGACTTGTTGTGGTCGTGCAAGTACTAATAGCTCATTAAGAATGGTTTCAATTCGATTGATCTCTGAACTGATGACATCAAAATACATCTTATTGCCTTTCAGATCCTTCTCCATCATTTGAAAAAAACCTTTAATGGCAGTTAGAGGATTTCTTACTTCATGCGCAATACCCGCGGCTAATTGACCTGCAATTGTAAGCTTTTCGGAGTTAATGATTAAATCCTGGGTTTGCTTTCGTTCGCTAATATCCCTCATAATAACATGAATCGCTGGCTGGTCTTGGTAAATGGTAGGGATTGTCTTCAACTCCACATCAATGACTTTTCCATCCATCCGAATAAAGCGTTTTTCAATAGGGCCAATTGAATCCTTATGCATATCACGCTGTTTTAAGCGATGGTGGTCATCGGGATGAACAAAGTCATATATGGGTCTGCCAACAATTTCATGCTTTCCCTTTAAACAAAGCATTTCAACGCCAGTTTGATTAATAAATAGACAACGTTCTTCTCGCAAAATAATCACACCATCAGGGGATTCCTCCACAATACGGTGGTATCTTTCTTCCCCTTCCCGGAGCTTTTCTTCTGTAAGCTTTCTGTTAGAAATATCCTGGATTTGACTAATGTAGTAAATCGGGTTTTGCTGGTCATCTCTTACTAAGGAAACGCTCATTAACGCCCATATTTCATAGCCTTTCTTATGTATGTAACGTCTTTCTGAATGGTAGGAATGCTCTTTTCCATCTAATAATAAACGAACAATATGTAAATCATTTACCGAGTCATCTGGATGAGTAATATCAAATATTTTTAGATTCAGCATTTCCTGTTCTTCATAGCCAAGGATGCAGCAAAGTGCTTGATTTACCTTTAATAGTTCCCCGCCATGAGCTGCTATTAATGCCATTCCAATAGCTGAATTCTCAAAAGCCTGAATAAATAATTGCGGATGATCTAAAGTAATCTTTCCCTGCATTCATATGTACCTCTCATTTGTTGTTTTATGGCAAACAATGTTTAATTAGACAAGGATATGACAGATAAGCTACTATTAATAAAAAATATGTCACCTATATGATAGCATTTTTTTTCAAATAGAAGTCAAAATTTTCAAAGTATACATATCGTTTTTAACGGTTATTTTCTTAAATTTATTTTTTAATAAGATGATTATGTCAATATTCTTCGTAAGGGGGAGGAACATGGCTCAAGGAAAGACAAATGCGATGCGCATTCTTGATTCAAAAAAGATTTCATATGAATTAATCACCTATGATAGTCAGGATGGAAAAATCGACGGGGTGTCAGTCGCAGAAAAAATTGATCGTGATCCGAAAACAGTTTATAAAACACTTGTTGCTTATGGAAACAGTAAACAGGTCTATGTATTTATCATACCAGTGGAGGATGAGCTAGATTTAAAAAAGGCTGCAAAAGCTGCTGGCGAAAAGAAGGTAGAAATGATCCCTGTTAAGGATATCCAGAAGCTAACAGGTTATATTCGTGGAGGTTGCTCGCCTGTTGGGATGAAAAAACAATATCCAGCATTTATTGCTATTCAAGCACTAAAACTGGATCGAATCATTGTCAGCGGAGGGAAAATCGGGCTGCAAATGGAAATGAATCCCCATGACTTAATTCAAGCCATTCAAGGAAAAGAAGCAGATCTTTGTAAAATTGTATAGTAACGTTTCTGTAGAGGGTGCCTGCAAGATTTGCGGCACTCTTTTTCTATGTGAAAAAATGGCCGGTCTGATTCATTGAGCAAGCCTTACTGTACGAAGTAAAACCTGTCAGGGAAATGGAGCTGACCGACATTTACATACTTGGTTGTGAGCAGATACTCATGAATGAAAATACAAAAGCTTGATAACGTGCTCGAAATGCGAGATAAACTAAAAAACTAGCCCGATAAAGTTGGCCTATGCGCCATCTAGAGTTCTATTTTAACTGGGCATTCACCCATGAGCCCTATCAAGCATATTGTAAAGGTGAAAACAAATTAGCTAAATAACGGGAAAGGACGTGTAAAAGTGGCTGGAAAGATAAAAAATTACTTTGCAGGCGGAAATACAGCCCGTGGTTTTTATAGCTTGTATGATTCGAATCTGCAAGGGCTCAATCGCATCTTTATTTTAAAGGGCGGTCCTGGGACAGGAAAATCCTCGCTGATGAAAGCAATTGGAACAGAATGGGCAGATAAGGGCTATGATATAGACTATCTTCATTGTTCTTCAGATAATGACTCCATTGACGGGGTATTGATACCAGAACTGAAAGTAGGCATCGTCGATGGAACAGCACCACATGTCATAGAGCCTAAGGCACCTGGTGCAATTGAGGAATATGTGAACCTTGGAGAGGCTTGGGATTCAAAGGTACTTGCTAATCAAAAGGAAAAAATTCTTCGAATTAGCATGGAGGTTAGCCGGTCGTTTGAAGCAGCATATCGTACTTTTGGAGAAGCATTAGAAATACATGACAGATGGGAAAAGATTTATTTTGAAAATATGGATTTTAGTGAGGCAGATCGGCTGACAAACAAGTTGATCGTTGAGTTCTATGGAAATATATATGTTAACAAGCAATCGGATGTGAGACACCGCTTCTTAGGCGCAGCTACACCAAAGGGAGCAGTGGATTTTATCCCTAATCTAACAGAGGATGTGCCGAAGCGCTATTTTGTTAAAGGCCGAGCGGGGACAGGAAAATCAACCATGCTGAAAAAGCTAGCTGCTGAGGCAATAAATAGGGGGTTGGACATTGAAATTTACCATTGTGGTTTCGATCCTCATAGCCTTGATATGCTAATCATTCGTGAAATGGGGTTAGCAATATTTGATAGCACGAGTCCACATGAATACTTCCCAAGCCGAGAAGGAGACGAAATAATCGATACGTATGAGGAAATTGTCAATCAGGGAACGGATGAAATTTTTGCAGAACAAATTCATGAGATAAGCAACCAGTATAAGGAGAAAATGAAAGAGGCAATCTCTTATTTGGCACAGGCAAAGGAACATCGTGATAACTTAGAAGCGATCTATATAGATGCAATGGACTTTTCAGTTGTTGACCAGCTAAAAGACGATATCCGCACAGAAATCGCCACCATGGTGCCAGGCACCGCTCGTGGACAAAATGAGTAGTTTTGTATTTACAGGGTGGACACTAAATATATATTTGAAATAAAAATAGAAACAGTCAAACACAAAAATAGGCTACTGGCATACATTAAATGGAATGCATGAAGAGAGGAGAATAAAATTAATGGATTATCGAAACTATCCTTATTCATTACCTAATAATGTAGGTCCTATAATGGATGACAGAATATTTCCTGGTGGAGGAGGTGGACCCCAAGGAGGAGGTGGATTCCCAGGCTTTCCTCCAAGCTTCCCGCCAGGCTTTCCGCCAGGGCAGGGTCAGCCGGGTCAACAGCAAGGAGGTGGCCAGCAGTTTGATGGACCGCCATCTTCACCCCCGCCATCCTTTACGCCACAATTGCAGCAGTCATCTTTCACTACATTTGCAGTAGACCCTGGAGCGATTAGAGGCTGTTTACGCCGTTTTACTTTCATCTGGCTAGAAAACGGACGAAGTTTTTGGTTCTACCCAACATTTGTAGGAAGAACTTCAGTAGCTGGCTGGCGCTGGAGACGTTTCCGCTGGGTATTTTATGGCACAGATCTAAACAGAATCCGTTCCTTCCAATGTGTATAAATAAAAAGACGGACTTCTAAAAATGAGTCCGTCTTTTTAAAATTAAAAAATAATATGCGCAGCTAATACAATGACAGGCAAAGTAATAATCGTTCTCTCTAAAAAGATAATAAACAGATCCTTTAAGGAGACAGGGATTTTTGAGCCTAATAAAAGTCCGCCAACCTCTGACATATAAATAAGCTGTGTGACAGATACAGCCGCAATAATAAAACGGGTTATTTCATTCTCAATAGATGCACCGATAACGGATGGAAGAAACATATCAGCAAACCCAACAATCAATGTCTCAGATGCTGCCTTTGCTTCTGGAACCTGCATCATTTCAAGTAATGGAATAAATGGAATTCCAAGAAACTTAAATATCGGTGTATACTCTGCAAGAATCAGTGCAATCGTACCAAGTGCCATAACGATGGGGGCTACACCCATCCACATATCAAGAATATTTTTAGATCCTTGCTCGAAGAATTTTTTAATGCTTTGGTTTTCTTTTGCTTTATCAACAGCTTGGACAACGCCCCAGCTAAACACGGTATACCCTTTAGGAACAGACTCATCCAATACCTTTTTTTGGTCACCGATGTACGTATCTGGTTTTCTAGAAAGTGGCGGGATTCTTGGGCAAATAATTGCTGCTACTAATCCAGCCAACGTCACAGTCAAATAAAAGGGTCCAAATAATCGTTCTAAGCCAACTTGAGATAGGACAACAAGGCTAAAGGTAATAGAAACTACGGAAAACGTTGTCCCAATTATCGCTGCCTCTTTCTTCGTATAATATCCTTCCTCATACTGCTTGCTCGTTAGCAAGACACCAATCGTTCCATCACCAAGCCATGAAGCCATACAATCGATAGATGACCTTCCTGGAAGCTTAAAAATTGGCCGCATCACCTTTGTTAGCATCGAGCCGAAAAATTCTAAAAGACCGAAGTTCAATAATAAAGGAAGAAACAAGCCTGCAAATAAAAATACAGAAAAAAGGACCGGAAGCAAATCATTGAGCAGCAAACCACCCGTGTTTTCTGACCAAATAAACTCAGGGCCAATCTTGAAAAATGTGACAATCACAAATATTGTCCCGAATATTCTTGCCCCAAACCAGACAGCAGGCACATTAAATAAACTATTGAAAAAAGGACGATTAATAATAAATGCCGGTTTGAAAAGCTTGGCAATAACTGTACCTAACAGCGTTAAAATAATAATGACTGTCATAATTGCTGGCAGATAGGTAGCAAGGCCATTTTGAATCCACCCTGAAAGAATAGCAATAGGAATGGTAATTTCATCGTTATATTTTAACGGAATGATAAATAGGCTAATCCCGATAAGGGAGGGAATAAGAAATTTCAATACATCTACAGTAGTTACTTTCTTTCTAGTTGTGTCAACCAAAACAATCACCTTTGCTAGTTATATTTATAAGACAGAATTTATTTTAATTCATATTCATAAAAATGCCAACCTTTTTTATGTAGCTTCCACTGTTTCCCTCTTTTTATTTATAGAAAATGTCATTCATGCCCAATGAGACTTAATTATGTTAAAATATCTAAAAAGTCAGATAAAGAGGGTGAAAAGGTGCCCAGATTTCATGTTTACTGGATCTTTACGAAAAAGGCTTTTCTTCGTTCAGCTGTGTATCGATTTGATGTTTGGTCGAGGTTAGGCTCTAATCTTATTTTCCTTCTGATGTGGGGTTCGATTTGGACGGCCCTTTATGCAGGAAGAGAGGAAGCAGGCGGCATCAGCTTTCAAGCTATGCTGACTTATATCGTAGTCAGCCAATTTTTGACAGGAGTGAATGGAGCGGGTACCCCTTTATGGGAAATTCAGGAGAAGGTTAGAACAGGTGACATCGCTTTAGAACTAATGAGGCCCTTCAATGTCCCGTTAAGGTACCTATTCGCTGATTTTGGCAGTGTCGCTTTCTATATCGTTACAGCGCTCATACCTATTTATGCCATGTTATTTATTTTTATGGATTTTACATTGCCAACAGACGTATTTACTTGGGCTGGTTTTATCTCCGCAGCGTTTATCGGTTTTTTAATCCGATACTGCATTGAAATGGCCTTTGGTCTGCTCTCTTTCTTTTTAGTGGAAACAGGGGGGATTGAGGATATTTTTTACTTTGCGATGTCTCTGCTCTCAGGCTCTGTTATTCCGCTTTGGTTTTTCCCTGAGTGGCTGGCAAAAATTGCTGTCTATTTGCCTTTCCAAGGAATCTATTACATACCCAATGCTATTTTTATCGGGGAAATTGCCGGAGGGGAAATCTTGCTCTCTCTTGGCTTGCAGATTTTTTGGGTGCTTATTTGCTATTTTCTATTAAGACTTGTTTGGAATAGAGCCTCACATAAAGTTGTTGTACAGGGAGGTTAACAGATGGCTGCAATTAAATATGTGAATCTCTACTTTAAGTTAGTTTCTGCAGGAGTTCGGGCACAAATGCAGTATCGGTTCGCTTTTATTATGCGGATTGTTGGTTTAATTACTGCCTATACGGGCACGGCCGTCACGATGTGGGTGATGCTCTATCAGTTTCAGGTGCTTGGTTCATGGAACTTTTTTGAAATGCTTTTTCTTTACGCGATTGCCATCCTCTCTTGGGGCTTTTGTGTCATTCTCTTTTTACATTTTCGCAGTCTTGATACTTATATTCTAAACGGAACATTCGACCGCTTTTTGGTCAGGCCGATTAATCCCTTTTTTCATTTCATGGCAATGAAGTTCGATATGGCCTCATTCGGGCAGTTTATTTTTAGTCTACTTATTTTTATTTGGGTGAGTCTTGAATTACATATTGAGTGGTCAAGCGGAAAAGTGCTGTTTCTGCTCGCTTCCATTATTGGAGGCATTCTCATTCAGGGTGGAATGCTCGTATTGATTTCGGCAATTGCCTTTTGGACAACGAAATCACAGCAGTTCTATTGGGTTGTTATGTATCCGGCAAGAAATTTAACAAACTATCCGTTAGTCATTTATCCGAAAATAGTGCAATGGATTGCCGCGTTTGTTGTCCCGTTTGGATTTGTAAACTATTTTCCTGCGGCAGTTATTTTGGAAAAAGGAACGCCGTTTTTCCCCGCAAGTATCGGTTATTTTTCCCCGCTGGTAGGTCTTGTATTCTTTATTATTGCCTATTGTGTTTGGATGCTCGGATTAAGCCGCTATAAGAGTACAGGCTCGTAGATTAGGAGGAAGTAAGAATGGCGATTATTGAAGTAGCGAATGTAAGAAAGGATTTTATGATTGCGAAAAGGGAAACAGGAATGATGGGCGCGTTAAAAAGCTTAATCAAGCGGGAATATGTAAAGAAGGAGGCAGTTAAGGATATTAGTTTTTCCATTAATGAAGGAGAGATTGTAGGCTATATTGGTCCAAATGGGGCAGGAAAATCAACAACCATAAAAATGCTGACCGGAATTCTCGTCCCTAGCTCTGGAAATGTCTTTGTTAATGGGCTTGTGCCATATGAAAATAGGCAGGAGAACGCGAAAAGCATTGGTGTCGTTTTTGGCCAGCGATCACAATTATGGTGGGATTTGCCAACGATTGAATCCTTTGATTTATTAAAAGAGATTTATCAAGTATCCAATCAGCGTTATAAGAAAAATATGGACACGTTTACAGAAATTCTCGGTTTGGATGAGTTTCTGAATACACCTGTAAGGCAATTGTCTCTTGGACAAAGGATGCGGGCTGATATCGCAGCTTCATTGCTGCATGATCCACCTATTCTATTTCTTGATGAGCCAACGATTGGTCTTGATGTAGTTGCAAAAGAAAAAATGCGGACCTTCATTAAAGAAATAAATCAAGAGCGCAAAATTACTGTTATCCTGACGACACATGATATGGAGGATATTGAAAGGCTTTGTGAGCGGATGATTCTGATTGATCATGGCATGAAGGTGTATGATGGGGAAATCGCGATGATAAAGGAGCGGTTTGGTAAAACCCGTACGTTAGTTGTTGATTTGGAAGAGTCCACACGTAGTTTGCAGCTTTTAGGTGGAGAAGTATGGAAAGAAGAAGGAAACCGCTATTGGATTAAGTTTAATCGTGATGAAGTATCCGCTTCTCAATTAATTGCTCAGATTACAAAGACTCATAGTGTGAAAGATTTAACGGTGGAAGAACCTGCAATCGAATCGATTATTAGCCGTATCTATCAGGAGGGGTATCAACCGCTAAAGGCCTAAGGGGGAGATGATCTCTTCCTTAAGCCTTTTGATAAGAGCGTGGCAATGTAATGAGCTTTTTATGTTGGATTAGACTGTGTATCCCCTAATTTTGCTGCATAATCGATTAAAAAGTGAAGGGCCATGAGTGGGAAAATCGAACCTAATCCAATATATATGATGGAAAAGAGTACACCAATGAGTGTTGTTCTGAGAACACCTAAGGCACCTTGATACGAATGGGCTAACCCAAATAGCAGCGAAGAAAGCAGGATAACAAGCCAAATGGATACATTTGGTGACAAATAGGCGATTGCAAAAAGCAGAAATCCTCTATAAATAATCTCTTCAGTCACACCAGCAGTAAATGAAACGTAATTCCACAGCTTTTTTTCCTTCTTAGTGACTGGCAATATAGCTGAAAAACTAACTTTTGCAGACTGTTGTTTCTTTGCATTTGTTAGCTGGTTTTTGATTTTTTCACTGAAATGATAGCCAATCGAATAGTATAGGATGAGCAATAAATAAAGTAAAGCTAGGCTTAATCCTGTATAGGTAACGGTTGAACCAAGAATGAGCGGATGAATGGCTGGTATTGTTAATCCGATGTCTCTTAAAGTAAGATCAGTAAAAAGGAGTAGAATAAGAATAAAAATAGTCGGAATCCATAACCCAACAATCGTATGGATATAGTATTTTTCTCTTTCATTTTCATCTATTTTCACTTTCTCTTTAAATCTCTGAAAACTAAAGTAACCAAAAAGGGGTTCATAAAGCAATAAGAAAGCAATTAAGATCCAAAAGCTTATCTCCACATCGTGCACCTACCTTCCTTACAGCTGTGTTTATGATTTTTGGGATAAACCCGATCACAATTATATTTCCAAGACCTCCCCTTTAAGCTGCTGCTCTGCCAGTCTCTTATACAAGGCATGTGATTCAAGCAATTTATGATGTGAGCCTATACCTGTAATACATCCGTCCTCGATTACAACAATTTGGTCAGCTTCAACAATAGTTGATAAGCGATGAGCGATTACAAGAGCGGTCCTTCCAGTCATTAATTGCTGCAGTGCCTGTTGAACGAGATGTTCGGAGGCGCTGTCAAGATTGGAGGTGGCCTCATCAAGAAGGAGGATTTTTGGGTTTCGAATTAAAGCCCTAGCGATAGCAATTCTTTGCCGCTGACCGCCAGAAAGCTTCATTCCTCTCTCTCCAACTTCCGTTTCAAATCCTTTCGGCAGACGCTCGATGAATTCTGCTGCGTTGGCAAGCTCGGCTGCTCGCTGGATTTCTTCATCGGACACTTGATTTTCGATTCCATAACAAATATTTTCTCTTATTGTTCCTGACATGAGTGGACTTTCCTGTGAAACATAGCCGATTTGGCTTCTCCACGAGTAGAGATTAAAGTCATGTATATTCGTTTCGCCAAGGAGGATTTCTCCTGACCCAGGCTTGTAAAACCGCTCAAGCAGTGCAAATAAAGTAGTTTTGCCGCTCCCGCTTGGTCCGACAAAAGCAGTTGTTTTTCCAGCTGGAACAGTCAAGCTCATATTTTTAATGATTGGATTTTCCTTATAGGCGAATGAAAGGTTATGAAAAGTAAGGTCCTGTGCTGAATTTTCAACAGCAAGGGTTTGTTGCGCTGTTTCTTTTTCAACGCCAAGAATCTCTTGGATTCGTTCCGTTGCCCCAACAGCTTTTTGAAAAGCGGTAAAAAAGGAGGCCATCTGTGTGAAAGGAACGACTATTTGAAACATGTAGATTATAATCGCTACAAGGGAGCCTGCTGATAAGGCACCTGATGCTACTTGAACGCCGCCATAACCGATTAAAATGACGAGCACGAGCATCATAATAAACGTCATAAAAGGTGAGATGACAGCTTGAATTTTGGCCTCTCTAAGACCGAACTGGAACAGATGCTGGATGCCTTTATATCCCTTTCGTTTCTCTGTGTTCTCTGCATGGTAGGCTTTCACAAGACGTATATCTGATAAAACGCGCCCCAGGTTTCCTGAGAAGTCAGCCATTTCATCTTGTGTAGACTTTGAAATTTTATATACCTTTTGTCCAAGTGGCATGATGATGGCGATTGAAATAGGCACGGAGATAATCATAATGAGCGTCATTTTCCAATCAATTAGAAGGAGAATAATAATGGAACCAATAATGGAAATGAGCCCAGTTAAAAAAGTGATTAAATGCTGCGTGATTAGATTTTTAACAATGTTCGTGTCCTGTGTTACCCTGCTCATCGTTTCACCCGATTGATGCTGGTCGAAAAATGGAATCGGAAGAGTTAACACTTGTTCCCATAGCCGTTTTCTTATGGATGCAACCACCGCCTCACCAATATAAGTCATAAAATAGAAGGAAAATCCAGAAGAAACCGTTTGGATAATAAAAGCAGAAGCCAGAAGGATAATTAAAGAGGCTTCAAGTGCCGACACCGCCAGCTGATCCACAAGAGACTTTGTAAAGAGCGGGACAATTAGACCTGCTCCGGTCTCGATCAAGCTTAAAAAAATGGCGAGAAAAAAGATCCATTTTGGAGGATTCGCTTCTTTTAATAATTGCCAGAATGCTTTCCAGTTGGTGGAGGTTATCTCTTTATTTGCTCGTTTCGTCTCCATTAAATACCACACCCTTCCTTTTTAAATAAATTTCCATTGCTTTCCCAAGCCATTCTTCTTCTTCAGGTGTAAATGGAGAGGGGAATAATACAGGGTCATCCTCGATTTCGACCTGACTATCCAGCAAGTCTTGAATCAGCTCTAATGATCCTCCTAATACATCTTCCGCAATGTCCATATATTGCTGAATCAGCCCTTGTACTTCATCACTTTCGGGATTTTTACCAACCGCTTCTTTCATTTTAGTTAAAAGAATAGCGGTCCTTGTATTTAGCTCCTGTTGTTTTTCCTCTGATAGATCGTATAATCCCTCAACTGTACTCTCAGGGATCAGTCCCTTCAGCCATTCTTTATGCTCATCCTCCATTTGGATATTATTAATTAATGAAATAAAGATGGAGGAGTTAATCGTTCCTTGATCCTCCATGATATGAAGAGCGTGGTCCAAAGCGCGGATGACACGTTCAATATGCTCTTTTCTTTGCACCATCTCTTGTTTTTGAAACGCAAGGGAATCCTTTAAATCCCAATCCTTTAAATGGAGGAACTCACTAATTTTTTCTAAGGAATAGCCTAAAAATTTCAGTGCTACAATTTTTTGCAGTTGAATGATGTCATTATTAGAGTAATATCTCCTTCCTGAAGGAGAGACTAATGTTGGTTTAAGCAAATGAATTTCATCATAATAACGAAGAGCGCGGATCGTCGTTCCGGTTTTTTTTGCAAACTCACCAATCGAATATTTTTCATCCATGATGATGCCTCCAATCTTCTTTCTACTATTATCATAAAACCTAACGTAACGGGAGAAGCAAGAAGAAATTTACAATTCGGTTATGATTATTTTCAGAAAAGTGTTATAATAAAGAAAAGGGAGTGATGTTTATGTGGTTTTTAGTCATTCTTTGTGTTTCTTTGCTTGGCATCGGGTTTCTTGTAGACTGGTGGTATAAAAAGCACGGAATAAGGAATGTTGATCCTGAAGAAAATGCAAGGCATGTTTCAGAATCTGAGAGAGCCTACATCGAATCCCATATGGATAATATTAAAAACGACATTAATCATGGGCCGTTATAATTTAAAGGGCGTGACTGCTACAAGCGGTGATGCCTTTTTCTTATTAGAAATGAATGTTTTATATCGTTTCTAGCTACAATGAATGAATATGAGGAAAAAGGGGTTAGTAGTTGATGCTGCACGTATTAGTCGATTTATTTGAGCGCCATCGAGATCAGGAAAAGGCGATTCCCATGCAAAATTATATGAAAAATCATTTTCCGTTTCTCGGTATAAAAACACCAGAAAGAAGATGGTTAATAAAACAATTTTTTAAAGAAAGTGGGATTTTAAAGAAAGACTTTCAGGAAGACTTTGTCCGGTCCCTTTGGAAAATGAAAGAAAGAGAGTATCAAAATGCTGCGCTCGATTATATCGTTAATTCATTGAAGAAGCTGGAAAAACACCATCTCCCTTTATTGGAAGAGCTAATTACCACTAAGTCCTGGTGGGATACGGTAGATGTTCTTGCCTCCAAACCTGTTGGGGCCATTGCTTCCGAACATCCGGAGGTGATTGCAGAAAGGATAGACGATTGGGCTTATGGTGATCATTTATGGCTGCGCCGCTCTGCTATCCTCTTTCAGCTCAAATATAAAGCACGTACAGATGAAGAGCTGTTATACCGCTATATTGTTCAAAATAAAGAAAGCAAGGAGTTCTTTATCCAAAAAGCGATTGGCTGGGCACTGCGGGAATACTCAAAAACGAATCCCGCATCAGTGAAAGCCTTTATTGAATCAGCAGCCTTGCCTAATTTAAGTGTCAGGGAAGGAAGTAAATATATTTAGATTTAATATTTTTAACAAATGTTGTTATTGAGTCAATTGTATAAATGAATAGAGATGACAAAAAAGTTTGGTTGATTGGAGCAGAAGATGCGAGACTCCTGCGGGAAGTGTGGGGCAGGTGAGACCCACAGGCACGTATGTGCCGAGGAGGCCATCGCCACCCCGCGGAAAGCGAGCATCCTGGAGCGCAAATCAACCTCCGCTATTATGTATTAATTAGCGAGTTGTATTTGTAAATTAAACTCTATTTTTATATGTGGAATACATTTAAAAGAAAAAAGGTGAAAACATGATTAAGTTGATTGCGATTGACATGGATGGAACATTATTAACAGCTGCTCAGCAAATTACGAATGAAAACATGAAAGCGATTCGAATGGCACAATCGCAAGGAGTAGTGATCGTCATTGCCACAGGAAGATCGTATACAGAAGCAAGCTTTGTCTTAGATGCAGCAGGTATAACATGCCCGATGATCTGTGTAAACGGAGCGGAAATTCGATCCGTACATAAAGACATTATTTCAACTAATGCATTAGGGAAATCCACTGTTAAAAAGATTGCAGCCATTCTTGACAGGAATAAGCTTTATTTTGAGGTATATACAAATAAAGGAACGTTTACAACGGACGAGGATAAGGCAGTTTCGATAATGGTTGACATTTATATGAGTGCAAACCCGGAGGCAAATGTCAAGGAAGTAAAGAAAGTGGCAGAGAAGAGAGTTACTAAAGGGCTTGTGCATAAAGTGGAAAGCTATGATCAGCTTTTTAATAATGATGAATATCGTATCTATAAATTACTAGCTTTCTCTTTTAATCAAGATTTATTATTTGAAGCAAAGAATGAGCTAGTAAAGGTAGAAGGCTTAGCGGTCTCTTCATCTGGAAAGGAAAACCTGGAGCTGACAAGCGTATACGCTCAAAAAGGAATAGCACTAAAAAAGTTTGCCCAAGAAAATGGGATTGATATGAAAGACACGATGGCTATTGGGGATAATTACAATGATCTGTCTATGTTCAAACTGGCAGGCGTATCCGTTGCCATGGGAAATGCAGATGAGGTGATTAAGGCACAGTGTGACAAAGTTACATTAACAAATGAGGAAAGTGGAGTAGCTAAAGCAATTTGGGATGCTTTAGAAGGAGTCATTTGATGAAGCGTGTATTATCAGGACTGATCATTTTATTTGCTGTCGCTAGTGCAGGCTGCTCAAAAACAGAGGAGAGGGGCCTAGAAGAGGATCAAGAAGCAAGTCTTCCTTATAAGGAAGCGGAAGTGCTGGCAGATGAGCTGCAAATTCCTTGGTCGATTGATCAAAGTGAAGGCATCTTCTATTTGTCTGAAAGACCAGGACGGATTGTGAAGATAGAATACGGCAGAACGGAACGCCAGAAGGTTGTTCTTGAGCAGCCATTAGCTACTGCTGCAGAAGCAGGATTGCTAGGCTTTGTTTTATCACCTGATTTTTCCAAAACAAAAGAAGCCTTTGCTTATTATACATATACGGATGGATCAGGTCAGTATAATCGTATTATTTTTTTAAAGCTAGACAATGGAGTTTGGATGGAAGCCGGTCTTCTACTAGACCGAATACCAAGCGGTCAGTTTCATCACGGGGGGAGACTTGAGATCGGACCCGATGACAAGCTTTATGACACAACTGGTGATGCATCCTATAAGCCAGAGATTGCACAGGATATCCATTCTCTGGGCGGAAAAATTTTGAGAATGAACCTTGATGGATCAATTCCAGAGGACAATCCTATAAAGGATTCATATGTGTATACATATGGCCATCGAAATCCGCAAGGTCTGGCATGGGCAGAAGATGGCGTATTATATGAAAGTGAGCACGGGCCCTCAGCAAATGATGAAGTGAATCTAATTCATCCCGGACATAATTACGGCTGGCCGATTATCGTAGGAAAAGAGAGCAAGGAGGGAATGGAACCTCCCTTATTTACCTCAGGGGACAGCACGACATGGGCACCTTCAGGCATGGCATTTTTTGAAGGAAAGCTATACGTTGCTGCTCTAAGGGGTAATGCCGTGTTAGAGTTTGATTTAACATCGAAGAAGATGAGGGAAGTGATTACAGGTCTCGGCAGGATTCGAGATGTGTATATTAAGGATGAATTCCTTTATTTTATCAGCAATAATACGGATGGACGCGGCACTCCGCTCGCGAAGGATGACAAGCTTTATCGTGTTCCGCTAGCTGACCTTTAAGAAAATGCCTCGTTTTTTCTTGTTCCGCAATAGGGACTCTTTGCAAAATTTCAAAGGCGAATGTGAAATGTTGTACTGCTATTAACGGTGCAGCTATTGAATTGAGCTAAAGTAATCTGCTGCCATTTTTGGTGGCTTTTTTATTGTTAGAAAATTTTTAATAGAAAAACTGTAAGTTGGAACTCAAAAATCCGTCCTATTACAAAAGGGGGGAAAGCGATGGATGCCGGCCGGCAAATGGAACAATGGTTTCATGAATACGAGAAGGATATTACCAATTATTTGGTGTATTACACAGGATCCAAAGATGTAGAGGATCTTGTACAGGAAACATTTTTAAAGGCTTTTCAGTCCTTCGTGCACTTTAAGTTTGAATCTAACCCAAAGACATGGCTCATCAGTATTGCACGTCATGCAGCAATTGATTTTTATAGAAAAAGAAGTGTTTGGCATAATCTTAAGGAAAAGCTGTTGCGGCAAAATTTAGAAAGAGAATTATCTATCACGGAAGAAATTATTATCCAAAAGGCCGAATCTGCTCGATTATTAGAGGCTATCCATGCATTGAGAAAGAATTACCGCGATGTGGTCCTTCTAAGAGGAATGGCTGATTTGTCTCCTGAGGAGACAGCCCAAGTATTAGGATGGACCGAAAATAAAGTAAATGTCACTTTTCACCGTGCAGTAAAAAAGCTAAATCTGCTTTTAAAGGAGGATGAACAAGTTGACCCATCTTTCAGATAAAGAGCTACTTAAGAAACTGAAGGAACTCCCTGCCTATGAACTAAATGGAGAGCAAAAAGCTAGAATCATTAAGAGTATACGGGATCAAAAGACGCCTAGAGGAAGATTTGGCTTTTCTTTTCAGCGGGTTGGTGTGTTAGGGGCTCTTTTAGCGGTATTGATTATTGTACCTGTTTTATTTTTAGAGAATATGAATCTGACTGAAACGAATTCCTCTGCAGGTGTTGGGAGAGCAGAGATTGGGGAATATTTTGCTCTGTTTGATGAAGCTGGGAAGCCCATTTATCGAGATTCAAACTATGGGATACCTGGAAAAGTGAGTTTATCACTCCCGATTGAATTGGTTGCAGAAGATGATAGAGGTGTAGCAAAAATAATGGTGCATCTTTGGGGCAATCCGGATGAACTTGTTAATCAGGATATGAAAATAGAAGGTGTGCATGTTGACAGCGGTCTTACTCAGGAAATGGCATCTTTCAAATTAAGTAAAGGCCTGTATGATTCTGATGCACACTCCTTAACAAGTTTTAAGCCTTTTGAAAAGCATGGTTATTGGAACTTGAAGTTCATGTTTGGGGAAGAAACCTTTGAAGAATTCTCCGTCTATGTGAAGGAACCTTATGTGAAGATCGGTGAGGTGACACTAATGATTTCGAAGGAGGATTTGGTGGCAGGGACTTTTGAGGATGTGAACCTTGAAGTGGAGGGAGAACATCTGCCTGAAGAAGTAAAGCTTAGACTGTATAGCCTAGAAGATGGTACATCAGAAGTATTCATATTTTCTGATAAAATGGATTTTATAAAAGCCTCAACGGCAAAAAAAGTAAGTATGTATACAGGCGACATCGTTTTAAAGAAAAGCGGCAACTATCGAATAACCGTTCTAAATCAAACAGAGCCGGTTGAGGTAAGGAAATCGAGGCCTTCTGAAAATCAATAAATGAGGATAAGGCTGATAAGAATAAAAGACCTATACGCTAATATTGTTCAGCATGGATATTCAAGAACGATTTTTCATAAAGGGCACAATTCAGCAACAACAGCCCCATCATTGCAGATGAGGCTGTTGTTTTATGAAATAAAGAAACTGTCCGCGTAGCGTATACAAACATAATCATTTTGTC
>NZ_JALDXW010000035.1:0-37940 GCF_032154635.1 Cytobacillus sp.
TTTGAATTTTTTTCGTTATTAAAATACTTGTTCTACTTCTGTAACGCCAGGTACTTCTTCTAAAAGAGCGCGTTCAATTCCTGCCTTTAATGTGATTGTTGAGCTTGGGCATGAGCCGCAAGCACCAAGAAGACGCAGCTTAACGATGCCGTCCTCTACATCAACTAATTCACAGTCTCCTCCATCACGTAGAAGGAATGGACGCAATTTATCTAATACTTCTTGAACTTGCTCAAGCATGGTTGTTTGTTCTGCCATTTGTATCTACCCCTTTCTTATTAATTATTATAATCATTCTCTCTGCAAAAATCTATTTAAAGACGCGGATTTCCACTAAATGAGAAATTACTTAGGTTTCTATTATTATAATATTGTAAAATAGAATAAAGGCTACATGTTTAAAAAAGGGGGAAATGAAATGAAGCGAGAAGTTGAAATACATGTATATGGAGCTGAGCAGTTATGCCCAAGCTGTGTAAACCTTCCTTCTTCAAAGGAAACGTATGAATGGCTACAAGCAGCTCTAGAGAGAAAATATCCTAACCAGCCGTTTTCAATCACATATGTGGATATCTACAATCCTCCTGAGGATGAAGAGAAAAAAAGCTTTGCTGAGAGGGTTATTGAGGAAGACATGTTTTACCCAGTAGTCTTAATCGAAGATGAGTTAGTTGGAGAAGGGAATCCGAGATTGAAAACGATTTATGCTGAAATGGAGAAGCGTGGATATATAGCAGAGTAAAATAGGGAGCATTCCTCAAAGAGGAATGCTCTCATTTACAAATTTTAGAGATTAGAAGTTATCCACGGTGGTTCTTATACATCCACAAAATACCGGATTTGATCATTCTTGCAACCCTTCCAGTAATTGGCCGCTCTGCAACAACGCCAAAACCGTGTTTTTTTCCAAGTGATCCAAGAACCCCTTTTAACTTAATCGTTGGCATTTCTTCTGGAAGCTCTTCACCTTTCCAGCGTTTCAATAAAATTTGAACAATTTGCTCTGCCTGTCCTTCTGCAAGCTGGGCACTTGGTGCATGTGGAAGACTTGCACAGTCACCGACAACATAAACATGCTCATCTGTTGGAAGATTATGATGCTTCGTTAAAATGACTCGTCCTTGTGAATCTTTGTCAATGTTCAATTCCCTCACGACTTTATTCGGCTGGATCCCTGCTGTCCAAACGATAGCGTCACAAGAGATTGGCTCATCATGATTAAAAAGAGTATTTTCCTCCACACGGGTAATGTTGGAATGGCTGACTATTTCAACGCTATGACTATCAAACCAGTTTTCAACATACTTGCTTAGTCTCTCTGGGAAGGCAGATAAGATGTGACTTCCGCGATCAAATAATTTAATTTTTAAGTCTGGACGGCTTTCATGTAACTCTGAAGCGATCTCCACGCCGCTTAATCCAGCTCCGACAATTGCTACAACTGAGCCTGGCGTTAAATTGTTCAATGCTTGATAGGTTGCACGGGATTTTTCAATTGTTTGGATGCTGTAAGTGTGAATGTCTGCACCTGGTACATTGTGGTATTTATCCTCGCATCCAAGACCAATGATTAAATCGTCATAAGAAACAGAATTTTCACCTTGCAATTGGACTTGTTTATTTTCGATATCTACGCCAATAATCTCTCCATACTTAATTGTTAATCGTGGGTGTTCCGGATATGCCACACGAACATGCTGGTCTGAAATGGTCCCGGCAGCTAATGCGTAATATTCCGTTTTTAAACAATGGTACGGAACACGGTCAATTAGCGTAATAGATACATCTTCTGGAAGTTGATTTGGCAAAAGCCTAGCAAGCACTCTCATACCGCCATAGCCTCCACCAAGGATAACAAGATTCTTCATTTTTAAATTCCCCTTTAAGTCAGCTCAAAAGTAGTGATTTTTCTGAAAAACAACATTAAAAAAATGGAAATAACTTTTAAAATACAACTATTTAATAACCTTTATCCCATAGAAAGTATAACGAAATTGTGACAAAACTACAACAGCTATAGGATAAAACTTGACATAACTAGTTGAAAATAGTAAAGGTGCTCAAGTGAAGAGAGGATAATTAGGGAACACTAAAGTTAAAATAATTGCGGAAATATATGAAACAAGGTAGCATGATGATGACTGCAAATATGCAGGTCTATAGCGAACGATCAATTATTTTTAGAAACGTTTATATAGATAGGTTATTAAGGTTAGAGGTGATCGAAGTGATAAAGCCAATCATTGAGTTTTGCTTCAGCAATCTGGCTAGCGGTTCGCAAAAGGCATTAGAGATTCTGGAAAAGGATTATGATCTAGATGTAATTGAATATGGTTGCCTTGGCTATTGCGGCAAGTGTGCAGCTTCTCTTTTTGCACTTGTAAATGGGGAACCGGTAACAGGTGAAACACCAGAAGAGCTGGTAGAAAACATCTATCAATTTTTAGAGGAAAATCCAATGTTTTAATGGGGATTGATTCATAAAGTTTGCTGAAAAAAGGAAGTCCTGATAGTTAGTTAGTAGTTCCCAAAAAGACTGGACAAGAAGAAATGAGTACCCAATAGGGGAATAAAGAAATCTTCGAACAAAAAGCCACACCGAATTTCCGAGTGAAATAAGGTGAGGCTTTATTTTAACTAATGTTCTTTGTTATCTTTGCAGATTTTTGTTCTTCACGAATATCATACCAGCGTTCTTTTGCCATTTCGATAATCCCTGTTTCAACGGTCCGATTTTGCTGTTCAATCACCTTTGAAAAATACTTTACTGCTTGATCATTGTGATGTGTTCTTCTTGCTAATTCGCCAATTAAGTATAGGACTCTAACTTCAGATACTTGCGTCCCTTTAAAATCAGATTCCATATACGAATTTAAATAAGCGTCCATTGCCAGCTTCATAAAACGATTCTCTTGGTCTGTATTTTCTAAAAGACGGTATAACCATGCAAGTCTCATGTATGTTCCTGCAACAACAATATGCTTTTCCTTTTTTAATAAACTGCAATAAATGGCTAGCTTATATGTTTTAATTGCATCGGTAACCCGTCTCTTCTGTCCAAAATCATGTGGAACCCATTGGGCGCATACCTTTGATTGAATGTCTTCAACTGCCCCTGGCGGAAAATAGGGATTGAAATCATCCGTTGAGGAAAATCCACAATGCGGACAGACATTTACATGATATAAAATAGGGTTGAGTTCATCAGAAGCATAGAGTGGGCAAAAATCAGTATCGTAGCTGGTTACCTTAATAAATCTTGAACGGAGCTTTTTCGTTGTAAAAGTTTTTTTGCAGATTATGCATTCGCACTTTTTGTCATAGATGGGTTCAATTTGAGTCACTAAGATCGCCTCCTGGGAACAAAGTTTTATTTTCCTTAAACGGGCTATCGTTCATAATTACTATAATTATACTCCTTTCAAGAAGAAAAGCACGATGTTTTGCTGTCAAAAATGATTGATTCTCATTAGTTGAGGACGAGATACTTAGTGTATATACTATTAATAAGATGAGTTTATTTCTTAATAAATAGTTACAAGGAGGGAAATTAAATGAGTGAAATTGTAAATTTAACAGAAGCAGCTGCTCTGCAAATAAAAGAAATGATGAAAGCAAATGAAGAGGAAAATGCCTCATTGCGTGTTTCCGTAAAAGGTGGAGGCTGTAGCGGTTTATCATATGGCATGGGATTTGCACACGAAGTAGAAGAGAATGACCATCAATTAAAACAGCATGGGATTCCAATCCTTGTTAGCAAAGAGGATGCACCTATTCTTCAAGGAACGACAATTGATTATAAGCAATCGATGATGGGTGGCGGATTTACCATCGACAATCCGAACGCCATTGCATCTTGTGGCTGCGGATCATCATTCCGTACAGCAACTGCAGCTGGAACACCTGAAGAATGTTAATTTAAAATAAGAAAAAGGTATCCCAAAAACTTCGGATACCTTTTTTATGTCTAGCCAAGCGGACGATTGCCTGATTAAGGCTACTGCGCATTTCTTATCCAAACATCGATGAACTATGCAATGGCTGGATTTTAGCCTTTGGATCGATGTAAGCCTTCGCATTATTAACAGCAGTAGGTGCTTCACCAAAGCCACAAGCAATAAGCTTCACTTTTCCATCATACGTACAAATATCTCCAGCAGCATAAATACCAGGAATGTTTGTTTCCATTTTTGAGTTTACAACGATGGAATTCTTCTCAATTTCTAGTCCCCACTCTTTAATTGGACCAAGTGAAGAAACAAAACCATAGTTGCAAATAACCGCATCAACATCAAGTGTTTCCTTTTCCTTATCCGTAACACCTTCAAGGACGACCCCGGATATGCCATTGTCATTTCCAATTAACTCAGCAGGGATGTAAGGTGTTTTGATTTCTACTTTTGAGTTATTAAGATTTTCAACGCTATGCTCATGTGCACGGAATTTATCACGTCTGTGAACAATTGTAACTTTTTCAGCAATTGGCTCTAGCATTAATGCCCAGTCAACCGCAGAGTCGCCTCCGCCAAATACAACGACTTTTTTCCCTGCGAACTGGTTTAAGTCATCGATAAAATAATGAAGGTTCTTGCCCTCGTATTGTGCAGCGCTATCAAGCTCAAGACGACGAGGTTGGAATGCGCCGTTTCCAGCAGTGATTACCACTGTTTTCGTATAATGAATTTCTTTATTTGTGGTCAATTTAAAAATGCCATCCTCTTGCTTTTCAACCTTTTCCACAGATTGTTCCAAAGCGGTAGAGGGTTCAAACTTAGCCATTTGTTCCTTTAGGTTATTAATTAACTCTTGTGCTCGTACTTTAGGAAAACCCGCAACATCGTATATGTATTTTTCAGGATAAAGGGCTGATAATTGACCACCAAGCTGTGGCAAGCTTTCGATAATCTTTACAGAAGCTTGTCTCATTCCCCCGTAAAAAGCAGTGAATAACCCTACAGGCCCTCCACCAATAATAGTGATATCATACACTTTTTGATCCTCTTTCACTCCGTATCCCCCCATTAATAAAGTACATATTCCATCCTAAATAATAACATAAATTAATATAAAGCTCACTCTTTGGAAAAAATATTATGAAAAGCTTAAATACTCTAAACATGACCTTCATGGTGAAATGCTAGAAGAAGCTAGGAAACATAGGGAAAGTAAGCAAATACAAAATACATTTTTAAGTTTTTGGCTTGAAAATCAATTGGAAAAAGCATAATATGTAATGTGAGTATATTGTTAATTTTTTGTGACGTTTTTTCGACATTTTTTTGTCTGTTTTAGTGAATTACATCACAAACTTTTATCACTAAAGTACAGCGGTTTCTAAAAAGAAACAATAGAAAATACTAGAAAAGGTGGAAGATGCAAGTTGAGAAAGGCAAAGATTGTAATTTTAGGAGCAGGTTACGGTGGATTAATGACTGCAACTCGTTTACAAAAAGCAGTCGGAACAAATGAAGCTGAAATCGTATTAGTGAATAAGAATAGCTACCACTATGAAACAACTTGGTTACATGAGGCATCTGCAGGTACTTTACACCATGACCGCGTAAGATATGATATAAAAAATGTGATTGATTCAAATAAGGTTGACTTTGTTCAAGGTACAGCTGTTGAAATTAAGACAGAGGAAAAAAAGGTTATTTTAGAAAATGGAGAAATCGATTATGACTATCTAGTCGTAGCTTTAGGCGGAGAGTCAGAAACGTTTGGCATTAAGGGATTAAAAGAATACGCTTACTCTATTGTAAACGTGAATGCAGCACGGCAAATTCGTGAGCATATTGAGTATCAATTTGCTACTTATAATACAGAAGAAGTGAAAAAGGATGAGCGTCTGACAATTGTTGTTGGTGGAGCTGGATTTACAGGAATTGAATTCCTGGGGGAATTAGGAAACAGAATACCAGAGCTTTGCAAAGATTACGATGTTGATTTCCAAAAGGTAAAAGTCATTTGTGTAGAAGCTGCACCAATGGTACTGCCGGGATTTGATCCAGAGCTTGTGAATTATGCGGTCGCCCATTTAGAAAAGAAGGGTGTCGAATTCCGTATTGGCACGGCTATTAAGGAAGCTACCCCAGAAGGAATCATTGTTGGAAAAGGTGATGAAGAGGTAGAAGAGATTAAGGCGGGGACAGTCGTATGGGCTGCTGGGATTCGTGGCAATTCAATCATTGAAAAGTCAGGCTTCGAGGCAATGCGTGGACGTGTAAAGGTTCAGCCTGATCTAAGGGCACCAGGACATGATGATGTATTTATCATTGGCGACTCTTCCTTAGTCATTAATGAAGAAATTAACCGCCCTTATCCGCCTACTGCACAGATTGCTATGCAGCAAGGGGAAACATGTGCGCGAAATCTTGTCGCTTTAATTCGCAACAAGCCTGAGTTAGAAACATTCAAGCCAGATATTAAAGGAACAGTATGTTCTCTTGGTGAAGATGATGCAATCGGCGTTGCATTTGGTAAGAAAATGATTGGGACTAAAGCATCGTTTATGAAGAAAATGATTGATAATCGTGCATTATACATGATTGGCGGACCTTCACTTGTATTGAAAAAAGGAAAATTTAATATTTTATAGTATAAACTTTAAAAGAGTCGGGCTTTTAGCCGGACTTTTTTTATTTTTTATATTTTTTTGAAATTTTGAGAATTATCGAGTATTTTTAAGAGAATCAAATTTGTATGCGTTACCACTTGGTATTTTTCGTTATATTTAGAGCTTTTCAATTTTCAGTATCTTTGATATATTATCAGAAAATTCAGTTACAAAAAGGAGATGGAGAGAATGACAGCAAAGAATTATGAAAAAACAAATGGATGTACGTACTGCGCAGGAAAAGGATATTTTCAGCTTCTCCTTGGTGGTTCGGAAACTTGTACATGCTGCAGCGGATCTGGAAAGAAAAAAGAATAATCATTGATTGCTCCGCCAATGGCGGAGTTTTCTTTTACAGCGGGTGTTCCTCTATTTTACAAGATACAAAAGGATAACTTTAGTGCTAGAGAATTGTCTAGCGCAAGCGTCCGATCGAATATCAAAGACTTCATGCCCCCTCCGCAACGTTTGCTTCAACATCGGTTCGTTCTCGCTCACCGTGTTTCCGAACCGATTCTTCTGCGTTCGTACGGCGATGATCAAGGCGCTTGCGCTTTTCTTATTGACTCCCATATACACATTAAGTACACTAAATATTGATGTGTAAGGGAGGAACAAAACAATGGAAATGACTATTTTCGTATTGCCTATTTCAATGCTGCTCTTTTTTGTTCTGTTTTTCGGGATTGGTTTTATTTTAAATATGCTATTAAGAATGTCTTGGATTATGGCTATTATCTATCCAATTATTGCTATCTTCATTATTGATCAAGTTCGTTTTATAGATTACTTTTCTAATAGTAAAGAGTCATTTAAAAGTTTAGGTAACGAATTATCCCAGCTTGCCACTGCTGATGTTCTCATCTTATTAAGTGGTCTCGCAGGTGCGATCGGTGCCGGTATTACGATAAAAATCCTCCGTAAAAAAGGATATCAAATGTTTTAAAAAAAAATCTCTGCCCATAAAGCAGAGGTTTTTTTTATTATATTAAATGTTCCGTAAGTAGGTGTTACATCTTGGAAACAAAGGGGTTTTTATCAGGAAAAGGATAGATGTACCGTCCTTGCTTCCATATTTTTTACTCTTATCATGAATAATTCTCTAAATCTTGGGAAATGAATATTCTTGGGAGGAGTGAATTTATAAATGAGAAGAATAAAAAATTGGACAAGGCGAATAATAATGTCAACTTTATTCATTGCGGCACTATTAACGACTTTCCAGTCTATTTCGGGAGTGGAGGCAAGATCTCTTGTCAATTATTTCAGCAGTGAAGAGATGGGCACTAACGAACAGTCTGATCAAAATCATTTTGACCATACATTAAAAAAAGTTGGAGTGGCTTTCAAATTCTTAAAACGATTTGTGAACGGTGATTTGCAAATTTCTTCTAGCAAGGAAGTGTCAGGGCATCCGCCGACCTTAGAGGAAGCGATTGATTGGACACAATACCCAATTAAGAGAGTTGTGGCAACAGGTTATACTGCCTTTTATGAATCAACAGGGAAGAATCCTGGTCATCCAAGCTTTGGAATTACATACTCAGGAGTAAAGGTAAAGAGGGATTTATATTCAACAGTTGCGGCAGATTTAAATGTCTTTCCGATTGGAACGATTCTGTTTGTACCTGGATATGGGTATGGCGTTGTTGCAGACAAAGGCGGAGCAATTAAAGGAAATAAAGTCGATCTTTATTATGAGACAGTAGAAGATGTATATAATCATTGGGGCAAGAAAACGTTGGATGTCTATGTTGTAGAAATGGGTGATGGCACCTTAACAGAGGAGGAGCTTCATGCATTAAATGAGAATGAATCGATGCAAGTGTTCCGCCAGCAGTATACGAAATCCAAACAGGAATAATAGAAAAAACAGGTATCCCGTTTAAAATCGGGATACCTGTTTTTTGTTCAATCTAATGAAACAAGTAATGAAGTGCCAATGTTAAAAGAACCCCTGTCAGTCCTCCAAAAAAAACTTCGATTGGTTTATGACCGAGAAGCTCTTTCAATTCTCTTCTTTTTTCCTGTTCGGCTTTTTTCTGCCAAACTTTGGCTTCTTCTATTAGACGGTTGAAATCTGCGACTAATCGATTTAAGACAATAGCTTGTTCTCCCGCTTGTCTGCGTACACCAGTTGCATCAAACATCGTAATGATAGCAAAAACTGCAGATACAGCAAATACAGCGGAATCTAAGCCTGTTTCTAATGCAACACCAGTGGAGAGAGCGGTTACGGCAGCAGAGTGGGAGCTTGGCATCCCTCCTGTGCTTGTCAAGAGTGACCAATTGAGTTTTCTGGAAGCAATGAAATGGATGGGAACTTTGACAAATTGAGCAAAGAAGATGGCTGCGATGGCAGCCCATAAGGGGAAATTCATTAATAATTCCATGTGGAAACCACCTTTATCGTAGATCATACCGTACCTCGCTGAAGGCAGAGTACGTAGATCCAATTAATAAAATAAATGCGCAACTACTAACCCGTTTGTTAAGATGATAATAATAATTCAAAGAGAGTGCAATTATTTTTTTATAAAGTTACTGTAAACAAGGATGGAGGAATTCTATTGAAGGGGTACCCGCTTGAGTATTATGACTTTTTTGTGAAGTTTAATGAAGGGGATTACTATACTTGCCATGACCTTTTGGAAGAGATGTGGATGACGGATAAAGGGAATTTATTTTTCAAAGGCTTGCTGCAAATGAGTGTAGCTATCTATCATTATGAATATGGAAATGTGAAGGGAGCAAGATTAATGATGGGAGCCGCTCATGAATATTTGCAGGCATACCGTCCAAAGCATTGGGGGCTTGATTTGGAGCATGTGTATTTATTTATTGAAAAAGCGTTAGGAATATTGCCGAGTGAGATTGATCGAGTTCCCTTTGAAGAAGTAGATACGCTTCCGAAATTGCCGGAATTATTTTTATTTCTAGAAGATTAGCTAGTCGAAATTGGTTCCTATTTCCTGATATAATGAAAGCAACTTTATGGGGGTGACAAAAATGTTTACTGTAAAAAGAGAGATCAATTTTTCGAACGAACATGAATGTTTGATCATTGGCTTATTTGAGAAACCTAACAAATTTGATGGCGTTCTTGCACAGTTAGATCAGCAATTTGATGGACAATTAACGGAGCTTGTTAAAAGCAAAGACCTTTCAGCAAAGAAAAAAGCGGTAACAAAAGTACATACATTTGGACATATTGGTGCGAAGAGACTATTTGTTGTTGGTCTTGGCCGTGACAAGGATTATTCCTTTGATGTGTTGCGGGAAGCACTTGGAAAGACATTTAAGGCTGTTAAGGCTTCTGCGGTTCAGGAAGCTGCTGTTTATCTAGATTCTTTCCTAAATGAAAATGTGGATGCATTAGATGCGGCACATGCGGTTAGTGAGGCTTTCGCTTTATCTACCTATCGTTTCGAAGGATATAAGCAAAAATCGAATGAACCAGCAAAGAATATTGAAAATATGACCGTTTATAGTGTAGTGGCAGATGAAGAGGATGTGAAAGCTTCGTTAACAGTTGGCTATGCACACGGGAAAGGCACAAACTCAGCTCGTACACTTGTTAACCTGCCGGGAAATATGCTTACCGCTACAGACATGGCTAATTATGCGAAAGAGCTAGCATCTACGTATGACTTCGAGGTGGAAATTCTTGAAAAAGAAGATATGCTAAAGCTTGGGATGGGAGCCTTGCTCGCGGTTAACCAAGGGTCTGCTGAACCGCCAAAAATGATTGTCCTGAAGTATCAAGGAAAAGAGGAATGGAAGGACGTCATTGGTTTAGTTGGCAAAGGCATTACATTTGATACAGGCGGCTATTCGATTAAATCAAAGGATGGCATTGTCGGCATGAAAACCGATATGGGCGGCGCTGCTGCTGTTCTAGGGGCAATGGAGATTATTGGTGAATTAAAGCCTGAACAGAATGTTGTTGCGGTTATACCATCTACTGACAATATGATTAGCGGGAATGCATTTAAAGCGGATGATGTGATTACATCTATGAGCGGCAAAACAATTGAAGTATTGAATACAGATGCGGAAGGAAGGCTTGTACTTGCTGATGCTGTTACATATGCAAAGCAGCATGGAGCCAACTATTTAGTGGATGTAGCCACATTAACTGGTGGGGTAATTGTTGCACTTGGAACAGAAACAACAGGTGCGTTAACAAATAACGAGGCATTATGGGAGCAGGTCCTGGAGGCATCCTATGAGGCTGGAGAGCCAATTTGGCTTTTGCCTTTATTTGAAAAAGATAAACAAAGGGTCAGAAGCAGTAAAATTGCGGACTTAAACAATTCACCAGGTCGTGAAGGTCATGCCATTATGGGCGGCGCTTTTGTCGGTGAATTTGCAGAGGATACTCCTTGGGTACATCTGGATATTGCAGGAACAGCTACAACTCGTAAGGAGCATGATCTGGGTCCAGCAGGAGCAACCGGGGTAATGACTCGTACGCTTGCTTTGCTAGTTGAAAGATTTGAAACTGAATCGAATTAAGAGAAAAACTCCGGAGATTATTTCCGGAGTTTTTTCTGTTTGAAAAAATCTTTGAGTCTGCAACTAATAATACGATATTTGGCAAAAAAACTTAGGATAAAAAAAGTTGACAAAAACAGATTGAATATGATAGTTTTATACTCATATTTTAGTTCTCTACCAATTTAGTAAAGTAAAGTAACGAGAGAGGGTTTTCATCATGAACGCAGTCATCCTAGCAGTTTTGGTTATGCTTGTATTAAGCCTTTTTCGCGTAAATGTCGTTTTATCTTTAATTGCAGGATCGCTAGTCGGGGGTCTGACAGGCGGCTTAAGTATAAATCAAACAATAGAGGTCTTTTCAAATGGGCTTGGAGGAAGTGCAGAAGTAGCGTTAAGCTATGCATTGTTAGGCGGATTTGCCATTGCTATTTCAACTACAGGTCTGCCAAATTTATTAGTGGAATGGATTCTTCAGAAGGTTGGAAAAGAAGGGGATTCCAAAGGAAAGAAACTTTCTAAAGTACTTATCGTTCTATCTATTTTAATTATGGCATGTTTTTCTCAGAATATAATTCCGATTCATATTGCTTTTATTCCTATTCTCATTCCACCTTTATTAAGGGTAATGAATGAATTAGGGATTGACCGCCGCTTAATTGCTTCCGTCCTGACGTTTGGTTTAACGGCACCTTATATTTTGCTTCCAGCAGGTTTTGGACAGATTTTTCACGAAATCCTGGCAGATAATATGAAAAGCAGTGGATTGGCCGTGGAAATGAGCGATATTCCAAAAGCTATGTTCATTCCAACAGCTGGACTTGTAGTCGGATTGTTATTTGCTATTTTTGTGTCCTATCGAAAGACAAGAAACTATCAGCAAGGTCAAATAGAAGAAACGGAAAGAACTGAATACTCAAAAACAGGGATAATTTTCTCTTTCATCGCTATTATTGCTGCCCTTCTTGTTCAAATTAAGCTCGATTCAATGATTTTTGGAGCATTAACCGGAATTCTTGTTATTTATATAAGCGGTGCGGTAAAGTGGCGTGAAGCAGATCAGTTGTTAACAGAAGGGATGAAAATGATGGCTTTCATTGGTTTCGTTATGCTGTCAGCCTTTGGATTTGCTGACGTGCTAAAAGAAACTGGCGATGTAGAAAGCCTTGTCAAACAGTCAGCGGCAGTTATTGGCGGAAGCAAATCACTTGCTGCGCTTCTTATGTTAACTGTCGGGCTTATTGTTACAATTGGAATCGGTTCATCCTTTTCAACGATTCCAATCATAGCAACGATTTTTGTTCCGCTTGCACTAGAAATTGGCTTTAGTCCAATGGCAACGATTGCGTTAGTTGGAACAGCTGCAGCACTTGGAGATGCAGGTTCTCCTGCATCAGACAGTACATTAGGGCCAACTGCCGGTTTGAATGTAGACGGCCAGCATAATCATATTTGGGACACTTGTGTACCAACATTTCTACATTATAATATCCCGTTAATTTTGTTCGGATGGCTGGCCGCGATGATTTTGTAGCTTTTAATGCAGCTCCTAAAGATGGGAGCTGTATTTTTTATTTCTATAATGGTCCGATAGAAGAGGGGTTAGAAGCCAAATAAAGAGGTAATAAGATTTTTTCTTTTATTCTTTCTAGGAACTTCCTTATCGAAAATGAGTACATGATCGGAAGGCACACGTTGATTTTCCTTACGAATCCCTTCTTCAAGGCATTCGATTTTCTTATTTAGCTTATCCACTTCAGCCTGAAGCTCCTCAATTTCCCGCCGATGTTGCAACAGCTGGTAGGATACAACATCATCTGCCTTTTTATTTAGTCTTTGCTCGAACTCGTTTATTCTTGTTAGAAGTTTCTCAGTAATGGGATCGTTTCTAGCTGATTTGACTACACCAGTACGCGTCTTTTTTCGTTCAACCGTTACATCTTGAAGCATGACACCTCTTTTAAGCTGTTCCTGAACTTGTTTTAGCAGTTGAATATCCTCGTCTGTAAATGAGTAATGTCCGAGTTCATTTCGTTCCATTTGAAGCTCCATCTGCTTCACCCATCTTTGGATTGTGCTTGATGAAACCCCGAGTAACTTTGCGACAGCACTTGTATTCATCCTGAAACCTCCTTAAGCTATTCCTTAATAGTGGATTCTCTGAGGTGAAAGCAGATTCCTTCCCGTGTGACAAAACAAGTTCCTATTCGGCAAAGAAAGTGAATTTATTACAAGTTTTAATGCTAGCGGACTTTTTTCAAGCTTGTTTTGGCAATATTTTAGCTATTCATTAAAAAAACCATACATAAAGTATGGAGAAAAGAATGAAACGGATTATCCTCTTTCTTAATCCAAGCTAAAAAAGTCTTTAAACACAATTGCTGCATATCCCAGATACCCGTAGAGCGTTTGATTTGCAGTAGTTGGTATCATAGGGGTGTACAAATAAAACATACACATCCTCCTTTATTTAATGCTTGCCCCTGCTGATTTATGTCATGATTAGCAGGGGCAGTAATAGCATCTTTCCACATCCTCTAATTGGAGCGGGCAGACAGCCAAGCGTCTAAATAATCTGGCGCTTTCCCATCCTTTGCAAGACTTCCGTGGCCTCCTTCGAGGATATGGAAGGTTTTATCTATACTTGAAACATGGTCAATAATCGGCACAATTTGTTCAATTGGAATCAGTCGATCATAACTGGCGCCAATGGCAAATAAATTTGCTGTAATATTTTCTGGTTTAGCTAGCCGCCCCCCGATGACTAGCTTTCCGTTAATAAATTTGTTTTCTTTCTCAAAGTCAACTGCCATCTGCTTTAATGCTGCTGCAGATAAAGGGATGTGACTATCTGCCCAATAATTAAAACGCCGCCATTTTAAGGAGCGTTCTTCATCATCCGCATAGCTTAAAAGGGAAAGATAAGGAGAGTAAGAGATGGGGACGGTGACAATTCGAATTCCCTTTTTTACAAAAGATGGAGGAATGAGTCCCCATGCATCAAATATCGGATCAAGATCAATTTCCTCATTTTTAAGCATGTTTAACGCTTCACTAAAAACGGGTGTTTGACTAAAATCAATTGGTGCAACAGAAAGAACTACATTTCTAATTGGTTCCTCGGCAATTGACGCATAAATTGCCGCAAACGTACCGCCCATGCAAAAACCTACCAGTGTAATTTCCGCTGCATTTGAGTGGAGCAGCGCTCTTTGAACCCCTTTTTTAATATAGCGAAGAATGTAATCATCCATTGTCAGATCCTTATCTTCATATCCTGGTATTCCAAAATCGAGGAGATACACTTCGTAACCACTAGAGGTTAATGCTTCAATTAAGCTATATTTAGGACCAAGATCAAGAATAAACGGCTGATTAATAAGGGAGTAAATTAAAAATAGCGGTACCTTATACTTTTTATTCTTTGAAGGATAATGCCAAAGAGTGGCTTTGTTTTTCTTCCAAACGGCTGTTCGTGGGGTCATTCCAACTTCAGGTTCTAAAGATGATACTGTTTTAATAAAGCCCGTCCATCTATTCAGTTTGGGAGTATTCATATTATTCCCCTGGAATGGCTTTTTGCAATTGTGTCCTTCAGCTCTTCAAAGGATCGGTTTAAATGTGTGACTTGCTCTTCTAATAAATCCAATTTTTCTTCAGCTTGGATAAATAATTTTGTTGTGCTGGCTACGTCGTTCTTTGTTGGAAAATTAAAGGGGATCGATAAGGTTTCGACTGTTTGCTGCAGTTTGCTGATGGAAGCAGCAGCAAGACGTGATTGATTGTTAATAGTTTTTAAAATGGATGGTTGATTAAGCACATCATGAATTGAGTTGTTTAGTTCCAACTCCACCTTTTGGCCTATTTTTTTGACCGCATTTAGTATTTCTTGCGTGTGGTTCGTAGTCATCTTATAGCTCCTTTCTACTTTTACTCTCGCTAATCAGGTCGCTTCCGCATTTCTATATTGTCTAGCTCCAGCGCCCAGCGTCTAGTGGACTTCGGTCTCTTCCCTGCGATAAGTCAACATCGAATCACTATCGTTCTTCGTGTTTCCTTTATCTTAGTCAGAGCCCTCCAGTCCATACGCCGCTAATCAGGTCGCTTCCGCATTTCTATATCGCTGATATTAGCCCGCCATCTATTACGAGTATTTGACCAGTTATATAGTCAGATGCCTTTGAGGATAGGAAAAGGGCTGCTCCTTTAATATCTTGATCAGTGCCAAAGCGCCCAGCAGGTATTCTTTGCAAGATGATATGGCTTGTTCGGTCAAATGCCTTTGTTTTTTTACTAGGAAAAAACCCTGGTGCAATGGCGTTCACTTGAATATTATGCTGTGCTAGCTTAATTGCTAAATCTTTCGTTAACGCATTCACTGCTCCTTTGCTTGTGCTATAAGCAATTGCGTCTAGGAAAGCGGGGTTCGTTCCTTTGATTCCAGTTATGGATGAAATATTGATAATTTTTCCGTTTCCTTGCTTAGCCATTATTTTCCCGGCTGCCTGTGAAAATAGAAACATTCCTTTTAAGTTTACATTCATGACTTTATCCCATGAATCAGCCGTTATTTCTAGGGTAGGAGCAATCCATGAGGTGCCGCTATTGTTAATAAGAATATCAATCGTGCCAAAGTGCTGAACGGTTTGCTCAATTACTGCTTGAATATCTGCTTGATTTGTAATATCGCATTTTAGTGCGATTGATTGTGCCCCTTTGTTTACTAACTGTTCGCTAATATTTTTGCAGTCTTCGAGATTCCTAGAGCAGATGACTATATTTGCTCCTGCTTCTGCCAATGCATTAGCCATATGTTCCCCAAGTCCTTTTCCGCCGCCTGTTATAATGGCTGTTTTATTTTGCAATTGAAATAGATTCATTACATCCAATACTATCCCTCCTTATCTCGGCTCTCGAGAAAATGTCTTCGTTATAGTATAGACAAGCATAGAAAGAAGGGTGTCAAAAATGAATCGTTTGCCCGGTAATATTGCTTATTGAATGGCTTGTCCGATAATTATGTGGATTTTGAAAATAAAGAGGATGAGTGTTGATTATTCTAAATCTTATTATTATACTTAGGGTAGTTTTGATAATAAAAGGGTTGCATAGAAAGGGGAAAATAGTATGATTATCGGAGTACCTAAGGAAATAAAGAATAATGAGAACCGTGTAGCAGCAACACCTGCTAGCGTGTATACATTAGTTAAGGCAGGACATCAAGTTTTAGTAGAAACAGATGCAGGCCTTGGAAGCGGTTTCACAAATGAGGATTATAAGGAAGTTGGAGCAGAAATCGTTCCTTCAGCAAAAGAGGCTTGGGCTGCAGAAATGGTTATGAAGGTAAAGGAGCCACTTGAATCAGAATATACATATTTTCGTGAAGGACTCGTACTTTTCACATACTTACATTTAGCAGCAGAGCCTGAACTTGCAAAGGCTTTAGTTGAAAAAGGGGTTACTGCCATTGCATATGAAACAGTAGAAGTTAATCGTACATTGCCATTGCTTACACCAATGAGTGAGGTAGCTGGACGTATGGCTACTCAAATTGGCGCACAATTTTTACAAAAAACAAATGGCGGGAAAGGGATATTGCTAGCTGGTGTTCCTGGCGTTTCACGCGGCAAGGTAACAATTGTTGGAGGCGGTGTTGTTGGTATTAATGCGGCTAAAATGGCAATCGGCTTAGGCGCTAATGTGACGATTATTGATTTAAGCCCAGAACGTCTTCGTCAGCTTGATGATATTTTTGGAAACAGCATTCAAACGTTAATGTCAAATCCATTCAATATTGCGGAAGCAGTAAAGGAAAGTGATCTTGTTGTTGGCGCTGTCCTTATTCCAGGAGCTAAGGCACCGAAGCTTGTGACAGAAGAAATGGTTAAAACAATGTCCCCAGGTTCAGTTGTAATTGATGTGGCAGTTGACCAGGGTGGAATTTTTGAAACAGTAGATCATATTACAACACATGATAATCCAACATACGAAAAGCACGGTGTTGTTCACTATGCAGTTGCGAACATGCCTGGTGCTGTTCCAAGAACATCTACAATTGCATTAACGAATGTAACGATTCCTTATGCATTGCAAATTGCAAATAAAGGCGTCAAGAAAGCAATTGATGAAAATCCTGCATTAAAGCTTGGTGTGAACGTTGTAAACGGCAGCATCACATATGAAGCAGTTGCGAGAGATCTTGGGTATGATTATGTAACAGTTGACTTGGCATTTGAAAATGCTGCAGCAGCAAAATAATTGCAAATCCCCTTTGGCATTGTCTAAAGGGGATATTTTTTCTATGGAGAAAAACATAAGTGGTTGCTCATGGTTGTTTTCTGTCGAATTAGATTGACTTTTTAAATAAATATTTATATAATTTCAAAAAAATAATCAAACTTCGATGAGGAATAGTAAAATGTGACTTGTTTATTTTAGAGAGGGAGCCGATTGCTGAAAGAATCCTATAAGCAGCCATTTGAACCTGCCTCTGAGTTCTGTAACCATTGAAAATTACAGCGGGTTTACATCCCGTTATCATGTATGAGTGTAAAGCTTTGCTTTAAATTAGGGTGGTACCGCCAAGCAATTGGTCCCTATTTATAGCAAGGCTTTTTTGTTTTATGCACTTTTCTAAAGTCTATTGTTATTAAGTGTGATGTGTGCTAAATAACTCTTGAGAAAAAATTTGGTTGATAAGAGCGGAAGGTGCGAGACTCCTGCGGGAGGAGTAGGACAGGTGAGACCCCACAGGCGCTTAGCGCCGAGGAGGCTCACCGCCTACCCCGCGGAAAGCGAGCAACCTGAAGCGGAAATCAACGGCAGCACACTACAATCTAATTTAGCAACAATGTTTGTGAAAACAGACTTATTTTATAAAAAATTGAGGTGGATTAAGTGGGAAAAGAGTTTGTAAAAGATATTACGGCAATGGATGTTGATTTTGCCCAGTGGTACACAGACGTAGTGACAAAAGCAGATTTGATTGATTATTCAAGTGTACGCGGTTCAATGATTATCCGTCCTTACGGATATGCGTTATGGGAAAATATTAAAAATGAGTTAGATAATCGAATCAAAGAAACAGGGCATGAAAATGTCTACATGCCACTGTTTATCCCTGAGAGCCTTCTTCAAAAGGAAAAGGATCATATCGAAGGTTTCGCTCCAGAAGTGGCATGGGTTACGCATGGCGGGGAAGAGGAATTAGCTGAACGATTATGTGTGAGGCCGACATCTGAGGTACTGTTCTGTGAGCATTATAAAAACATTATTCATTCTTATCGGGATTTGCCAAAGCTATATAATCAGTGGGCAAATGTAGTGAGATGGGAGAAGACCACACGCCCTTTCCTACGTACCCTAGAATTCTTATGGCAAGAGGGACATACATGCCATGCGACAGATGAGGAAGCTCATGAGGAAACGGTTAGAATGCTTGATGTGTATGCGGATGTTTGTGAAAATGTGCTTGCTATTCCAGTTGTCAGAGGACAAAAAACGGATAAAGAAAAATTTGCCGGTGCGAAATATACGTATACAATTGAGAGTCTAATGCATGATGGGAAGGCATTGCAGTCAGGCACATCCCATCATTTAGGTGATGGTTTTGCAAAGGCTTTTGGTATTCAGTTCACTGATAAAGATGGCAGCTTACAGCATGTACAGCAAACATCATGGGGGTTTACGACACGTATTATTGGCGCGATGATTATGGTGCATGGCGATGATCGAGGACTTGTTATTCCTCCAAAAGCAGCACCAACTCAACTGATGATTGTTCCAATTGCTCAACATAAGGAAGGGGTTCTTGATTACGCATATGGCTTAAAAGAAACATTAGCCAGGATTGCACGTGTCGATATAGATGCAAGCGACAAGAAGCCAGGCTGGAAATTTAATGAATATGAAATGAAGGGGGTTCCATTACGGCTTGAGGTAGGTCCAAAGGATATCGAAAAACAGCAGGTTGTGTTGGTAAGAAGGGATACTGGAGAAAAAATCTTTGTATCAACAGATCGATTGGAAGCAAAAATATCTGAAGTTCTTGATGATATTCAGAGAAACCTTTTTGAAAAAGCAAAAGAACTTCGTGAAGAAAAAACGTATGTAGCCTTCAATTTGGGAGAATTGAAAGAAACATTCGCGCAAAAGACTGGATTTGTTAAAGGCATGTGGTGTGGAGACAGAACCTGTGAAGATCTGATAAAAGAAGAAACGGGTGCAACCTCAAGATGCATTCCTTTCAATCAAGAGGCGATAGCAACAGAATGTGTTTGCTGTGGAAAAGCTGCGAACAGGCTAGTTTATTGGGCTAAAGCCTACTAAATTGTAGGTAACTTCTTCCTGGAAACTGATCAATGTACACAAAGCCCACTCAAATCGGCATAAAAGTGCATATGAAATAGTGTAGGAATAAAAATTAGGAGGTTACCCAGATGTACAATATGAGAAGAGGTCCACATCCAGAGGATACAAGGTTCTTTTTTGCCGGTCCATTGGTTGGCGGCTTATTTGGTGGGCTAATAGGTGGCTTCGCTGGAGCGGCAATTGCTAGACCGCGTCCCTTTTACGGACCAGTGCCTTATTATGGACCACCCCCATTTTATGGTCCTTACCCGGGTCCCGTCCCGTATGGTTATGGCGGATTCGGAAACCCATATTATTAATAGAGAAAAATTAAAAGGCTCTCTTTATATGAAGGAGAGCTTTTCTTATGACCATCTTAACGTTAGTATCAAGTTACAGCAGTCATTATAATCTTTACCTGAATCAAAATGTAGATTCAGTCCGTCTGGTGTATAGGTAACTTTGGGAATCATTTTAATACCTGTTGATTGAATCATTTGTTTGACTTTAGCCATATTTGATTGTTGGGCAGCAGTCATCAAATCAAATGAGAACTTTTTTGATTCAGCCATTTTCGCTAACAAATGACTTGCATCTTTCATAAGTATGGCCATGGCCTTTGCTGAGCTCATAAACATCCCCGGATCAACCTCTGGATATTGCCGACAAGTATAATTGGGGGAATAGGCATAAAAAAAGTTGCCATATGGATGAAAGGGCGGGTAACTATGGCTGTAAGAAAAATAATATGGGGGGTTCATGGATATTTTCCCCTTTCTTTAATGAATTTACATCATTTTTTACCTATGGAACAATATATGCAGGTTGGGCTTTTCCGGTGTTTTAACAATCATTATCTTTTAAAGTGGTGAGAATATTCTGTTATAGTAATAGTAAGGAAAGGGGAGAAATATATGAAGATAGAAAATACACTTATCAGAGCACTCGGAATAGAGATTACTGCCCTTGAAAAGGGCAAGGTTGTCGCAACAATGCCTGTTGATAATCGGACGAGACAGCCCTTCGGTTTGCTTCACGGAGGAGCTTCAGTTGCTTTAGCGGAAACAGTCGCAAGCATTGGTGCTTTTGAACTTGTGGATAAGGAAACGGAATCAGTTGCTGGATTAGAAATTAATGCAAACCATGTAAGAGGAAAGCGAGAAGGGATGGTTACTGCTATTGCAACGGTCCTTCATCAAGGAAGAACGACCATGGTATGGGATATTAAGATTGTTGATGAGGAAGAAAAGCTTATTTGTATTTCAAGGTGTACAATGGCTGTAATTAAAAAGAAGTAATTTAAAGGGACTAATCCGGAATAATGAGGATTAGTCCCTTTTGTATAGATCATTCAATAGTTACTGCCCTTTTTTTGCAGGTACATTTTCTTTCGTTTTTAAATCATCCTGAACGCTCTTATCCCACAGTTTAACACCAGAATTATAGGCAGCACGGCTAATTAGATGACCAGCTACTGGCGAAGTTATGAAGATAAATACGATACCAAGGATGACACGTGAATTTACATGTCCTTCTTCAACATAAAAGTAAAGAAAAGTGCCAAGTAAAACAGTTAAGACACCTAATGTTGCTGCTTTAGAGGCAGCGTGGTTTCTCGTATAAACATCAGGCAGTCTAATGACACCGAAAGCAGCAACAAGGCTTAGGAATGCTCCGATAAGTATTAATGCTACAATGATAATTCTAAAGATCTCGATCACGTTCTAGAGCAACCCCCTTTTCCAAGTATTTGGAAAATGCAACGGTCCCAATAAAAGAGAGAATCCCGAGCAGTAAGATAACCTCAAGAAAAGCGTTGGTCTCCAAGAATATAGATACAAGTGCAACAATGGCAACAAGATTGATTCCTATCGCATCGAGCGCTACGATTCGATCTGGCATGGAGGGTCCTTTAATGAGCCTATATATTAATACCAGAATAGCGATCGACATGCATAGGATGGCAATTTTAACAGCTAGTAAAATCATTAGCGGCTCACCTCCATAATAGCTTTCTCAAATGTATTTTTGATAGAATCAATAGCTTCTTGCGCATCATCCATATCGATTGTATGGATATAAAGAATTTTATTATCATCCGAAATATCGACAACCAGTGTTCCTGGTGTGAGTGTAATTAAATTTGCAAGAATGGTAATTTCCCAATCCTTTTCTAAGACCGTTGGCAGAGCAAAAATACCGGGCTTTATATCCAGTTTTGGTCTTAACAGCAGTTTCAGTACACTGATATTTGAAAGAATTAGTTCTTTTATGAAAAGAAGGACAAGACTAATGATGGCAATGACTCTTCCTAAATAGAAGCGTGATCCGAAAAAACGTCTAAATGTGAAGAGAATAGCCATTCCAAATAAATACCCTTTTAAAAAGGCAACTGGCTCGTATGACAATGTGAAGAACATCCACAAAAAACCTAGAAATACATTTAGTAAAATTTGAAAAGCCATCTTACCACTCCTTTAAGACTGCTTCAATATAAATGCTTGGATTAGCGAGTGTTTCGGCAGCCTGTGAGATATAAGGGAAGACGAATTCAGAACCAGCTCCATACAAGACAGAGATTGTTATCAGAATAACTGGTGCAATTAGGAGTTTTCGAACAGGTACCTTGTCCTCCCCTTTATAATCTTGCGGAGTTCCCCAGAAACCATTAATAAAGATTTTCATGATTGAAAATAACACTAGCAGACTTGATGCTAGAACGATCCCAGCGCCCCAAAAATGTTCGCTTTCAAATCCCCCTTTGACGATCAAAACCTTGCCAACAAAACCGCTAAACGGAGGAATGCCTGCAAGAACAAGAGCAGCAAGGAAAAACGTCCAGCCTAATCCAGGATAACGTTTAATCAGCCCGCTAATCTTTCGTAAATCGCTCGTTCCGGTAATGGCAATCATAATTCCAATTATTAAGAATAACCCAGCTTTAATAATCATATCATGGATGAGATAAAATATAGAGCCAGCAATTGAATCAGGAGTCATAACAGAAACCCCAAACAGAATGACACCGATCGCAATGATGATATTATAAATGATCACTTTTTTAATATCTGAGAACGCTAGTGCTCCTATCACTCCAACGATAATCGTAATAATAGTTAAGATCATTAACAACTGATGCGTATAGCCTGTATCATGTATGAAAAATAATGTATAGGTCCTCATTATCGCATAGACCCCTACTTTCGTAAGCAAAGCACCAAACAAAGCCATGACTGGGGCTGGTGGAGCGTAGTATGATCCAGGCAGCCAGAAGTATAACGGGAATATGCCGCCTTTTAATCCAAAAACGATTAAGAATAGAACAGCAATGACTGTAATGAGTCCGGATTGTCCAAGCTCACTTAGGCGGACCGAAATATGTGCCATATTCAATGTTCCAACAACAGAGTATAAATAAGCAACGGCAATTACAAATAATGCAGATGAAATGACATTGACTAAAATATACTTGATTGATTCCCGCAGTTGAATTTTTGTGCCCCCGAGAACGAGTAATACATAAGAGGCCATAAGTAGCACTTCAAAAAATACGAACAAGTTGAAGATATCACCTGTTGTAAAAGCTCCTATCACCCCAACAATGAGAAAATTCAATGCCGGGTAATAAAAATACTTTTCCCGTTCGATTCCGATGGAACGAAAGGAATAGATAATACTTGTAAAAGCAATGATCGTCGTCGTTAAAACGAGTAGAGCAGAAAGCATATCCGAAACAAGTGTAATTCCGAAAGGCGCTTGCCAGCTTGAAACATCTAAGGTTTGAATTCCATTATTTCTTACCTTTTGCACGAGCATAAATGCGATAAAAACATTAAATAAAGCTGATATGGCAGCAATCCATCGCTGAATGACAACGTTCTTAGCAAAGAAGATTAAAAGGATTCCTGTAAGAAATGGAATTAGCAGCGGTAAAATCAAAAAGTTAATCATTTCCTTCATTCCCTCTCAATCTTTCTGTATTATCAGTGCCCAGCTCTTTATATGCCCGGTACGCAAGGACAAGAAAGAAGGCAGTAACACCGAAGCTAATGACAATAGCAGTAAGGATTAGAGCTTGCGGAATCGGATCTGTATAAGAACTTGCTTCTTCTCCAAGCAGAGGGACAGTCCCTTTTTTTAAGCCGCCCATCGTAAGAATGAGCAAATGTGCACCATGGCTAAGAAGTCCTGTGCCGATAATGATTCGCAATAAACTCTTTGAAAGCATTAAATAAGTAGCAGACATGAATAATATGCCAATCACAAAAGCCATTACTATTTCCATTATTCATCCTCCCCTATCGTTTGAATAATGGTCATCGTTACACCGACAACAACTAAGAAAACGCCAAGATCAAAGATTGTTGCTGTATGAAGGGCTGTATCTCCCAAGATTGGCAAGTCTACATGGCCAAAAGCATGAGTAAGAAATGGAACATTAAAAAACAGCGAACCTGCAGCTGTTCCCCCTGCAAAAAGCAGGCCTGTAGCTGCCATATAAATATAATTAACAGGTAAAATTTGAGAAACTGTCTTCATATCAAAGGCCAGCATAAGTAAAATGATGGCACCTGATGTGAGCAAGCCGCCAACAAAGCCGCCTCCAGGTGTGTAATGGCCAGCAAAAAAGATATGAATAGAGAAAAGAATAATGATAAACAAGACAACTTTTGTCGTTGTTTGAAGAATTAGGTCATTTGTTTTCATTTTTCTTTCCTCCTCCCATTCTTAATTTGATCATTGCAAAAATTCCTAAGGCTGCAATTGTCAGTACGGTAATTTCAAATAACGTATCAAATCCGCGAAAATCAACTAGGATGACGTTAACCATGTTTTTCCCTGCTGCTTCCGTGTACGTATTTTTAACATAGTATTCAGCAATGGATTCAAATACCTTATTGCTGTGTGCAGTAAGAGCAATCAATGTAACAATTGCTCCCACACCAACAGAGATGATGGCATTTGTTAGCTTGAATCGAACCTTCTCTTCATTTTTCTTCTTCGGCAGGTGATAGAAGCAAAGTAGGAACAATGCCACAGAAATAGTTTCTATCACAAGCTGTGTGAGCGCTAAATCAGGTGCACGGAATAACACGTAAAACAGTGATACCGTATAACCAACTGCACCTAAAAGAATGATAGCTGTCATTCTTGATTTTACAAACAGAATACTTATGGAACCGATGACAACAGCTAAAGCCAGTAATACTTCATAAAACCCAATGGATGAAACTTTACTCGTATCTAATTTAAACGCATTTTTTACAGCAAGGGTTGTCCCAAGAATAAAAATGAAAAATGCAAAGATATAGACGAGATAAGAACGAATCGAGCCATTCATATATGTTTTTGTCAATTTATTTGAAGCATGTTGGATAAATTCCAAACCGCTATCATAGAAGCGATTTAATGTCAGCTTCTTAGGGAAGAGGTCGTATATCCTTCTCCATTTTGACAAAGTAAGGAACAGCAATAGCCCGAAAGCAATTACACCGATTGTCATGAATAATTCAGGTTTAAAGCCATGCCAGAAGGTAATATGAACATCAATCGTATTATTTGGCAAAATAGATTCTAATGCCGGAGAAATAATACGATTTGAAAGAATATTAGGGAAGAAACCGATAATAATTACAAGTGAAGCAAGAACGATTGGAGAAATTAACATCCCCATTGGTGCTTCATGTGGTTTCTTTTCTAATTTCTCTGGCTGATATTTGCCAGTAAATGTTTTAAATACGAGGATCATGCTGTAAATAAAAGTAAATACACTAGCGACCCAGGCGATAACAGGGAAAAGCATGCCCCATGTTTCAAAGTTGAATATATTAAGCTCAATGATACGAATTACTCCGGTAAAAAACATTTCTTTACTTAAAAAACCATTGAATGGAGGCAATCCTGCCATTGAGAACGTTCCAATAATGGCTAAAGTAAAGGTTATCGGCATAAAGTTCATTAAGCCGCCAAGCTTGCGGATGTCCCTTGTTCCTGTTTCATGATCGACAATTCCTACTACCATAAATAGGCTGCCTTTGAATGTTGCATGGTTAAATAAATGAAAGACTGCTGCTGCAGTTGCCGCACCGAAAAAGCTATTTTTGACATCATCAAAATGAAGAGCTGCAGCACCGAGTCCTAGTAGTGACATAATCATTCCGAGCTGACTGATGGTTGAAAAAGCAAGAATCGCTTTTAAATCCGTCTGTTTTACAGCGTTAAAAGAACCCCAGAATAGTGTGACAATTCCAAAGCCAGCCACAAGCCATAGCCATAATCCCTCAGAAGCAAAAACAGGTGTCATTCGAGCGACTAAATATATCCCTGCTTTAACCATTGTAGCTGAGTGCAAGTATGCACTGACAGGTGTAGGCGCTTCCATTGCATCAGGTAGCCAGATGTGAAAAGGAAATTGAGCTGACTTCGTAAATGCGCCTAATAATATACAAATTAATGCTGGGATAAACAATGGGCTTGCAGAAATAACGGCTGCTTGGTCAATAATTTCGGAAATATTGAATGATCCTGTCATGAGATAGAGAAGGATAATACCGCCAAGCATAGATAAGCCGCCAAATACAGTAATAAGCATGGATTTCTGCGCACCATATCTTGACTTTTCTCGATCATACCAATAGCCAATTAGTAAGAAGGAAGAGAAGCTAGTAAATTCCCAGAATGTATACAATACGATTAAATTATCTGATAAGACAACTCCAAGCATCGCACCCATGAATAACAATAAATATACATAGAATGTATGAAGCTTTTCCTTGTCTTTTGATAAGTAATAAATCGAATATAATACAACTAAAGAGCCGATACCTGTGATCAGTAAGGCGAATAGCAATCCCAATCCATCTACTTTGGCAATGAAGTCCACGCCTAGTGCGGGTATCCAAGGTACCGATTCTGTAATGGACTCCTGGTTAGAAGTGATGGTAATAAATGATAGAAAATAACTAAACAAAAGGATGGGAAGCGGAAGGACAAACCATCCTGTATGTACGTTTCTAAAGAGCTTGTACAAAATTGGAATAAAGATGGCAAGTAAGAATGGTGATATTATTGCCAAATGAAGCAGTGACAAATCATGACCCCCTTTAAAAATATGTACGGATAAATCTAAGTATTGATGATAAGATAAGTCTTCTCTTTGTATTCAATATCTCCAATCGTTTATTGTTATACTTTTCACGAAGTTGATTCGCCAAGTAATAAAGGAGAATATAACATGGACTAAGTAAAACAGCTAAATTTAATTTAACTGTTTTACACGTTGCTTATCCGCTCAAATGCTCCAAAACAAATTATACCCCATAATGAAGGTCTATGCATGTTTGATAATTTCTCTTATAAGGCCTTTTATCTCCCCTTATTAAATATGTAGAAACACGTAGAAATACCTATAAAAAATTTAAAAAAAATTTTTTTTGATATAGTGTTTGGCTGAATAAATAACGATTTATTTATGCACACTTATGTTAGGGGGTGTGCAATGTTAAAAAAGAAAGTAATCGCATCCATCTTCATTTTTGTATTTTTATTTTCAGGTGCATGGATTTTAGATCAGAAAGGGAAGCGTGATTTCTACTTGCCAGGGGCTGAAGAGTTTGTTGAGGTAAATCCGCTAGAGGGAATGCCCTTACAAAACATTTTGGAAGCGGAAAAAGTGGATAAAAGAAGAGCTAAAGTATTTGAATCACGTGAGTATATAAGAATTCAATCCAGATTATAAAAGAGGGTGATATGATTCACCCTCTTTTATAATTATTGCTCGTTACTATCTTGGATTACCCAAATGCTTGCAGGATGAAAAAGAAGATAATCATCGTTAGTAAACCGACTGGGACACCAAAGCTTGCCCATTCTCTGCTTGTAATGTTCAGTTTCTGGGCAGCAATAATATTTGGGATATTTCCAGGGATAAGCATTCCTCCGCTAATAAGCAGACCGAGCAAAATTGCTTTAATCGCTGATTCATCCATTATTGAACTAATTTCTGCTGCAGCAAGTGTTGCATTATCTAATATTGCTGAAATAATATTGATCCAATAAAGTACGGATGGGCTGAGTCTAAGCAAATATTCTTTAATAAATGGTTCAAACCCCGCACCAAGTAATGTTAATCCCATAACGAAAAGATAAATATTTAATGCTCGTCCAATAATATCTTTATAGCTATCAGTTTTTAATTTCTTTTTTTGTTGATGAGTATTATTTTTCGGATTTACTAAGATAGCTGCTAGGATGGCGAAAATTATAACGGCTGGTATTACAAGAATACCAATTGATCGTAGAAGGTAAAAAAAATCTTGATTTAATTTGCTGATGGCAATGGTAGATAGCGGCTCTCCAATGGGAGTCAATACGGCTCCAAGACCAATTGAAAAACAGGCTAGTACAACAAAACGGATTTCTGATTTACGCTCAAGCTGCAAGACACTAACTACAACTGTAAGAGCAATCGCGGCTATGATGGCTGTAATCATGCTTGAAATAAGTCCAAGGATTATGATAACAAGTGCTAAAAATAAGCGAAATGGGATTGCTTGGCTTAATCCTCGTATTCCTTTTTCTAAAGGCTTTTGACACCATTTGAAAAATAATCCCGCAAGGAAAACCGCGAATGTAATCTGAAGAGGATCCTTTAATGCTTTTATAATGAGTTGATTGTCTAATACTTGACTGATCGTCGCAGCTAATAAACCCATAATAAATAAAAATGCTTCTAAATTATGCTCCACGTTTTTTACAGTAAATGGTAAAAATAGGACAAGCAGCAAAACAATCGTTAAGCCTAGTATCATAATCGTAATCGGCCCTTTGAAATTATAGTTGACTTACGGATAAACAAGTCCTCCTCTCTTAAGAAACAAGCGGGTGTATTCTGGTAAATATGTATATGCGTTTAAAGATGTAAATATACAAGCTATAATTGTATAATAATTTTGATATAAAAAAAGATTTGTTATGAATGGAGTAAAAATGAAAAACACCTATTTTATGAGTTATTTTCCACTGCTTTCCATTATTTTGTTTAGTCTTTCTCTTTCGATAAATATTGAGATGGTCTTGCTTGATTTTCTTAGGTCAGCGGGAATTTATGAAGGAATGCAAGAATTCTTCTCTGATGGTGGAATTAAGCTTGCTCTTTTAGCATTGTTAATGATCTTGTTTTTTTGTATATATGCTGCGTTGAAACTACTAGCGGATACAATTAATGAAGTTTCTCTATTATTTTTTTCAAAGGATTCTGAAGGAGAGAGTTTGAAGAAAATACGGGGTGGTGCAATTATTTACTTTATCGGAAGCATCATTTCTTTATTGATGATGAGCAGTCTAATAGGAATTCTAACGGTGTTTGCAATAACGACAGTCACTTATTTTTGTTATTTTGTATATAAGATCAGTTCCTCCCTCTCTATTCTAGGATTAGTTGGTGTGATCTTCTTTCAAGTGCTTACATGGTCATCCATATTCATAGGCGTTGTTTATTTAGCCGTGAAGGTTTATAACAGCGTCATTGCAAGTTTACCGATATAAAAGGAATCGGAGGGGCTCCGATTCCTTCATATCCCTATTAATCTGTCATAATATCCTTCCAAATGAGCTGTTGCGGAGCTGCGGACTGGATGGATTTCATGTTCTCGGGCTTGTCTTTTCCTATCCAAATCCCTGCAGTATACTGGTCGGTTAGACCGATAAACCAATAATCTTTATAATCATTTGTTGTCCCGGTTTTTCCGCCTGCATAACCATGAGAAAGATGAATTTTCTTCGCTGTTCCAGACTGAATCGTTTTTTTCATTAATTGTCTTATTTTATCAGTTGTTCCATTACTCCATATCTTCACATGACTGTCATTCCAGCTATACAGAGTTTTCCCATCCAAGGTTGTCACTTTTTTTATAGCTCGTGATGGCTGATACCTTCCATCGTTAGCAAACGTGGTATAGGCAGAAGTCAGTTCAAGCGGTGTCACGCCAAAGGATAACCCCCCAAGAGCAGCTGATAGCACATGGTCTGATGATGTTACTTTGCTAAATTTAAAGTTTGCTAGATCATTAAATCCATTCTCAACACCGATGGATTCCAATAATCTGACCGCGGGTGTATTATATGAGTATATAAATGCTCTTTCTAAAGAGACCATCCCATACACACCGCCACCATAGTTCTTGGGACAATACCCATTCTTACAATAGGAACCTGCATTTACCTTCTTTTGAAGGGAGGCATTCGTCCGCTCCAGATATGGACCATACACAAGCAGCGGCTTTATCGCAGAGCCTGGCTGTCTATAAGCTTGAAATCCCCTGTTAAAATCATATTTCTGATATTGTTTTCCACCAACAAGAGCAACCACTTGGTGTTTTTCATGGTCAATCACAACAGCTGCTCCCTCGATATCGTTATATGGAAGCCTGTTCATGATAGATACTTTTGCTTTTTCCTGTATGGTGGTGTCAAGAGCCGTTTCAATAATGATTCCAGAGGCAATTACCTCCTTAACAAGTTTGTCTAGTTTGGACTTAAGCTTTTCCTTTTCTTTTTCAGTTGCTGCTACTAACTTTTTATCGAATCCTTCTTGCCTGGCGATGAGGTTTGTAAGCTCTGCTTCGACAAATGTTACGTAGTCTGGATATAAATCTGTATGTTCTCTGAGATTTAGATGGATTGACTCATTCTTCATTTCCTCTGCTTCGGCTAAACTAATTATTTCCTGCTTACTTAGTTGATCGATCAGTCGTTCTTGTCGTTCCTTAGTTTTATCAAAGTGTTTTAAGGGGTTATACATAGACGGATTATTTGGTATCGAAGCTAGAAAAGCGAGCTCAGCTTTAGAAAGTTCTTTTGTTTGTTTTTGAAAATAATACTGAGAAGCTGCTTCAATCCCATAGACGCCATTATGAAAATAAATGGCATTAATATAAAGCTCAAGAATTTCCTCTTTCGAATAGTTGCGCTCTATTTCATAGGCATATAGAAGCTCACTTAGTTTCCGATTATAGGATTTTTCAGTATTTAAGAAAAGGTTCCTCGCAAGCTGCTGGGTAATGGTGCTCGCCCCTTGTTTAATATCGCTTGATTGCATATTTATGGCAAGCGCCCTTCCGATTGCTGGTAAATCAAATCCGGGATGGTCATAAAAATGCTGATCTTCTGAAACAACAAATAGCTCTTTAAGAAAAAGTGGAATGTCTGCTGAATCAAGGTTGATCCGATTAACAGGCTGAGAAATTTCAGAAACAACCGTACCATTGGAAGCTTTAATCAAACTTGTTTGTGGCAATGAAATTTCTTTCATATGGATCTTCTTTTCCAATACTTCATGAAAGCCTTGAACTTGGTTTATTTCTGAACCGGCAACAAAAACAACTGTCACAAAGATGGAAAGTAAAGCAGCAATTATTATATATCCTGTTAACATGCGCAACTGCCTCACGTTCCTTTCGTTCACTCTCTATTTATATTATTCGGCTGTCCAGTACAAAAGTTAATGATTTTTTGCTTTTTAGAAAATCTGTAGAAAAATAAAATTACACAGAAAAATTGGAATTTTCCGTGGTATAATTAGTAAAATGTGTTCGTGCAATTTTTGATGAAAGCAGGTGAGATAATGGAGGAAGAACATCGCTATTTATTTATCGATTTTGAGTTTACCATGCCGGATAGAAGCAGCCGATACAAAGGATTTTATCCTGAAATCATCGAAGCAGGAGTTGTTGCTGTTAAGAATAATCAAGTATATGAACAATTTTCATCATATATTTCTCCCATTCGTTTCCCGATATTATCTGACCGCTGTAAATCCTTTCTTCGAATATCGCAGCAACAGGTTGATCAGGGAATGCCCCTTTTTGAATTAGTAAAAAAACTGCGGGATGTAAGCGATAATCACCCATGCACGATTATTACTTGGGGGAATATGGATATGAGGGTGCTGCGGAATAATTGTCAGCATGCAGGTATCCCTTTCCCATTTAAAGGGAAGGAAATAGACTTATCAATGGAATATAAACGTTTCTTTGGTGATCAGAATCAGACTGGTTTGTGGAAGGCTGTCCAAGAGTATGGAAAAGAAGGGACTGGCAAACATCATCGTGCACTAGACGATGCGATGACAACCTACAATATTTTTAGATTAGTGGAAAAGGATAAGCGTTATTTGGAAAAACCTGAACCGACAACAATTGGTGATAGGGTTGACTTGTCTAAGCTGCTGAATAAATTTGCGTAAAAAGCCAAATCGCTATATAACGATTTGGCTTTTGTTAATTAGAATTTTATTTAAAATAATCCTTCTCCAATGATGCAATGTTTTTAAGGCTTTGTTCTGCCCATGGAGATGCTACGCCTTCTAGCTCCTGCTTCATTTTTTCTAATGCTTGTCTTAATGAATCTTTATAATCTGGAATTTCATTTTCAAAATGCTTGACCATTTTCTTAGGGACATTTGTTTGCTCTCTATAAGCTAATGCTCTGCGTTCATGAAAAAATATCGCATCCGCGTCCTTTGGACTATGAAGATCCCCTTGCATGGGATGCTTCACTACCGCAAGCACTCTTACTAAATAATGCTGTGGGCGTATTTCTGTTACTTCACCTATATATGTTCCTGATTTATAGTGGGCTTTTACACGGTCACCAATCTTGAATTCTTCCAAGATTACTCCTCCTTTAAAACAATCTATATTTATTATTATGACTTACTACAGTGGAAAAACAAGGTGCAAACCGTTATAGTAATGGTGTTAATGTGCTATAATTAAGTATTAAACGACCGTTTTTTAAAGAAAGGGCGAATGGAATGTTAGAATGGACTGTATTGTCTTTGTTTTTATACTTTCCTGAAGATAAGTCTGAGTATCTCCCGGCTGCCATTAGTTTAGGAATTTTCGCGATTGCTGCTTTTTTTACGTTCAGATTCATTGTGAAGATCTCCAAAAGAGAGGCCTTGAAAGCGAAGGAGCTAGAGGAAAGATTACAGCAGCAAGTGAATAATAGCGGAGAGAACAGTTAATAATGGCTGTTCTTTTTTTTGTTTATCAAAATATGATCTTGGAAACACTATAGACAAATTGTCTGATGGAGGATGAAAGATCATGAAGAAAGTGTGGCTATTTATCCCCATGCTGCTCCTTACAGGATGTGCAGAGGAAAATATAAGAAACTTAGATGTTGAGATGTTTAATGCGGTAGGCGACTCTCTAGGTAAGATAAAATTAGAGGAACAGGCATCTGGAGTTAAAATGAAGGTTGATTTGAAGGGGCTTCCACCTGGAGAGCATGCGATACATATCCATGAAACAAGCAAATGTGAACCGCCTGATTTTAAATCAGCAGGCAACCACTTTAACCCAGAGGATAAGGAACATGGACTTCTTCATCCAAAGGGTGCACATGCAGGGGATCTCCCGAATCTAATAGTCGAAGATGACGGGAAAGTTAAAGCTGATTTTATGGCTCCTCAAGTGACATTAAAGGAAAATAAAAAATCCTTGCTGACTAAAGAGGGAACATCCATAGTGATCCACGAATCAGCCGATGACGGCATGACACAGCCAGCAGGAGACTCAGGTGCACGCATTGCTTGCGGTTCGATATCAAAGGACAAGAAAGCTGAAGGCCAGAAAAAGACTCAGGATGATTAGTTCCTGCCTTACGTTGACGCATTAAGGTCTATTGGTTCACATAATGAAAACAATGTTAAAGAGAGTAAACCCAATAGACCCCTATGTTATTATTGGATGGTTAAGAAAAAGCTTTTTTCAGTCTTTCCAATCCTTCTAGGACGACCTCTCTTGGACAAGCGACGTTCATTCGGACGAAGCCTTCGCCTCCAGGACCGTACTTGATTCCTGGCTCTAATGCTAATTTCCCTTTATTTAACAGCCGGTTTTTAAGTTCCTCATCGCTTAAATGAAGTTCCCGGCAGTTAAGCCATATTAAATAACTGCCCTCTGGCTCCATCATTGATATCCCAGGCAAATGAATATCAATATACTTCTTCACTGTATGAACATTTTCTCTTAAATAGGCTAATAGTTCCTCCAACCACTGTTCACCAAATCGGTAGGCAGATTCCATTCCGATGATACCAAAAGTGGATAAGCTGAAAAAACCTTGTCTTTCCTGTACGTCTTTAAAAGCTTTACGAAGTTGTTTATTTGGAATGACTAAAGCCGAAGCCTGGAGTCCAGCAAGATTAAATGTTTTAGTGGGTGCGATACACATAATCGTTATATCGCTGAAAGTTTCGTTCAATGAGGCAATGGGTACATGTTTATTCTTTAAAATCAAATCTGAATGAATTTCATCAGAAAGTATAAGACAATTGTATTGGTAGCAAAGCTCGCCAATCCTAGTTAATTCTTCTTTCGTCCAGACTCTGCCGCTCGGATTATGCGGATTGCATAGCAGGAATAGTTTCACGCCATCTTTTAGGCGATCTTCAAATAATGTAAAGTCAATTTCATAGCGGTTATTAATTAAATTCAATGGAGTGTTTACGAGTTGACGATTATTTTTTTCAATCATTTCAAAGAAAGGGGTGTAGACAGGTGATTGGAGCATAACTTTATCTCCTGGTGCGGTAAAGGCTTCGATGGCGATGGAGATAGACGGAACAACTCCACTACTGTAAAGAATCCATGAATGGTTAATTTCCCAGCCATGTCTTTTTTTTATCCATTGTTGGATTGATTCTGTCGTAGAAGGAGGGGAATAGGTGTAACCATATATTCCATGGTCTACTCTTTCTTGAATAGCTTCTTTCACTTCATTTGGAGGCGAAAAGTCCATATCAGCGACCCACATTGGCAATACGTCATCTGCTCCAAAGATTTGCTTTGTCAATCCCCATTTAACGGAAGAAGTGTGTTCCCGATTCGTTTTTTGATTAAAATCGTACATATTCATTTCGTTCCCGCCTTTTCATTTATTTTCTCTTTACTCTATAATAAAGGATGCAAAAAAAAAGTAAAATAAAAGGTGATTATGGTGCAATTTCAAGATATAAACATACAGCTTGTATACATACTAGATGAATGGGATCCGTTTCAAATGGGTGAAGGCAATTATGATACGGAAATAGCTGATGTCATTCAAGCCGTTCATGATATAGATGAGAAGGAAAAACTTGCGAGAAAAATCCAATCCATCTATGAATTTTCATTTGAGCAAGTAATTCCACTGACAAATTGCAAGAAAATAGCCGAACAACTCATTTCCATTAAAAATACCGGTTCATGCCAATTATAAATAGAAAATCACCCTTATATGATCGAAAAGGGTGATTTTCTATTCCGCTGCTTCTATGAATTTTTTTATATGAAATAGAACTTCTTCTGGCTTCTCCTCAGGAACAAGGTGGCCAGTTTCTTTTAACACAACCAGTTTGGAATTCTTTAAATCCTTTTGCAGCTGTTTTCCAATGTTTAATGGAACTACTTTATCATGTTCACCCCATATTAACAGGCATGGTGTATCAACCTGGTGCAGCTTCTCAATAGGCAGATCTCCTTCGCGGTCCCGAATCATTCTTGTCAACGCACGAAAAATTGGATCTTTTAAAAAAGGCTCTAAATACCCATTTTCCATTTCTTTATCAATTTTTGAATGATCATAAACCACATTTCTTAAATTTTTTTCAACCCCTGATTTTTCAAGGTAGCGCTTTATAAATAGGTGAAAAAAAGGAAGATAGCTCGAGAGAATAAAGGAGCGCTTTGATTTTTTTAGATACGAAGAGCTGCACAATAATATGCATTCGGATACTAGATCGGGTCTTAAGTAAGCGATATTTAAGGCAATTTGTCCCCCCATAGAATGCCCAATAAGTGTAATTTCTTTCAATTGAAGGCTTTCGCACAGCTTAATGACTGTCTTTGAATGATTCTCATATGAATAAATATAAGTAGTGGATTTTCCGCTTTTACCGAATGGAGGCAAGTCAATGGAAATCACATTATATTCATTTTTTAAAAGTGGAATAAGGTGTCGAAAGCTAAAGGTAGAAGAAAGAAAGCCATGCAGTAAAACAACTGTTTTTTTAGAATGGGTGTTAAGGTAAGATTCGTAATAGATCTCATTTCCATTAAGGCTGACTAGATGGTTGTTCATTTCCTATTCCTCCTTCACAGGCACATGTATAGTATGCTAGAGATTTTGTGTGAAAACAATAAAAAAAGGGACAAACCATTATGGATTGTCCTTTCAAAAAAGGGGGGAATACTAGAAAGCTTTATAAGATAAGGATAACCATATTTCTTTTTTTTATACATGTGCAATATCCTTTTTTTAAACATAATTAAAGATTTCACGCACAAAATAGAATATCACCAATATAAATTTTTTTGATAAACAATCCCAACTGTGGTATAATTTTTAATTGCGAATAAAAACGAAAAATAATATATAATTTAGGAGTGTTTTCATGTCTGAAAAAATCGAAGTAGGAAGTGTAATTACAGGAAAGGTAACAGGGGTTCAACCATACGGTGCGTTCGTTGCTTTAGATGAAAATACACAAGGACTTGTTCATATCTCAGAGGTAACTCATGGATTCGTAAAAGATATTAATGAATTTCTTAAAGTGGGCGATGAAGTAAGCGTTAAGGTTTTATCTATTGATGAAGAAGCAGGTAAAATTGGTTTGTCTATTCGTGCAACGGAGGAAGCGCCAGCTGTTGAAGCAAAGGCGAAAAAGCCTCGCAAGCGTCAAGCAGCACCAGTTAAAGTAGAAAATGATACTGCTCAAGGCTTCAACACGCTAAAAGATAAGCTTCAAGAGTGGATTAATCAGTCTCAAGCTTAATAGAAGATCCTCTGTCATTTGTGACAGAGGATTTTTATTTTAACCTAAGCTTTTTTAAACGGTACTGAAGGTTTTGTCTGCTCATGCCTAGGGATTTTGCGGCTTGGGTGATATTATGATTGTGTAATGTTAACACTTTCTGTAAGTAGTTCGTTTCTAATTCCTCTAAATATTGATCCAATGGCAGAATGTCGTCGCGATTATCTATAAAAACTGGGTGATCGTTCGTATCACCCTTAAATTGCGTCTTGTTACGGAAATGGATTGGTAAATGGGAATACGTAATCGCATTCTCATGATCAATCAAATTCATCGCTCCTTCAATCACATGCTCCAGCTCTCGGACATTTCCTGGCCATTCATATTGATAAAATCTATTCAATACCTTTTCGTCAACCTCTTTGACGGTCATACCGAATAACTGATTATATTTTTCGATGAAAAATTGAACGAGGTCACGTATATCCTTTTTTCTGTCGCGTAAAGGAGGAATAAATAGGGAAACGACACTAAGCCTGTAATATAAGTCTTTACGGAGTCTTCCTTTGGAAATCGCATCTATAGGATCTTCATTGATTGTGGCGATTATTCTGACATCAATTTTTCGATCCTTTGTGTCACCTATACGCCGGACCGTTTTTTCCTGTATGGATCGAAGAAGCTTTGCCTGGAGGGCAGGATTAAGTGAATTGATTTCATCTAAGAGCAAGGTCCCGCCTTCCGCTTGTTCAAATAAGCCTGGCCGCTCAATCGCACCTGTAAATGCCCCTTTTTTAGTACCGAAAAGCAATCCCTCAATTAAATTATCTGGAAGTGCAGCGCAATTTTGAGAGATATATGGTTTACTAGACCGAGTGCTGCCATTATGAATACTTTGTGCAAACAGTTCTTTTCCAGTTCCTGTGTCACCAATAATAAGGATGGATGAATTGGTCCTCGTTGCTCTCTTGCTTGCTTCAATTACATCCTTGATTTCGCTGCTGCTTCCAATGATGCTATCAAAGGTGTATCGTGTATTACTTTTCTTATTCATATTTTCTCTAATCAGTTTTTCGAGCTTAGTCACATCACGGGCAATTTCGATGGCGCCAATTCGGCTCTCCCCATCGACGATAGGGAAGGTATTATTAATTGTCGTTATTTCCTGTCCGCGATTATTAAAATACGTTTGCTTAGCATTGATGATTGTCTCTCCTTTTGTAAGAGCTTTTATAAGTGTACTATAGTCATTTTTATGAAAAGAAAAGACATCTAAGAGGTCTTTATCGAGAACGTCTTCAAACTTCATCCCTTCAATTTCAGCCATTTTTCTGTTATAAATCATTGTCTTTCCTTCATGGTTAACCGCATGGATGCCAATATCGATTTCTTTAAGGATTTTATCGAAAAATTTCAATGGTATAGGAGTCAAGTGTTCGTTCCTCATATCTAACCTCCTTTATGTTGTATAGGTGCAATATAATTTTGCGCTTTTGGTTTAGAAAATGCAAATATATTTTGCGTTTATGAGAATAATTACTGATTCTGCACCTATTTGAATTTTGGCACACTTCTTGCAATAATTATTTTTGTTGAAATGATGAGAAAAGGGGATGAAAATATGGTACAACCATACAAACATGAACCATTTACTAATTTTAAATTAGAAGAAAATCG
>NZ_JALDXW010000009.1:0-137701 GCF_032154635.1 Cytobacillus sp.
ATGATTATCGTGTTTTAAATTTAGTGAGAAATGAAATGAATAATTATCGGAATGCTCCAAACACCATGCCATATGATAACCATTGTATAGATCATTGAGGCTGCAATTGACAAAACCTTAACCATACGAATGGTTGGAAGCTTTTTCATCATGACCAGCCCGTAAAGAACACTTGAGAGAAACAACTTATATCCAATAAAGAGCAAAGGGCTTATCTCATATAAATCATTCATTAGCGGGTTGCTTTCTTCAATCGCAGAGATATGGAGACCCCAATAAGTAACGGCTCCGTCTAGTACATTTACTATTGCAAGATAAGTAAAAACAAATTTCAAATAGTCGGCCACCCCTTTACTTTGCTTTTCCCTTCCAAAATAAAAAGCATTCCCAAGAAAGGAGAAACTTTTCTTAGAAATACTTTTATGCCATACTGCTCATTCAATCCATTTTCCCATTACTTGCACATGCTATTTAAATAATTTATGATTTCTTTTTTCTCTATTCCTAAGTTCTTTGCTTCTATTATTAATTGTACCCATTCTCTATCTATTTCTGTAACCTTAGCCTTTGTCTCAGCCACTATTTTTCCCCCTAATAGGAATCATATACTAGATAATCTATTTTTATTATTATGTATCTATTTTTATGCTTCTTTTGTAGGAAAAATTTAAAATATGCGACTAGTGTTCATTCCTACTTTTCATATAAGCGTATCCTCTCCGATAGGTTTCAACCTTTTTCCGAATGGATGGTAGTTTTACATTTATTCTTTCCAATGTCATCGCATCAAAAAAAGGATAAGCGGTTAGGTCATGTCCACAAATTGGACATAGCCACTCACCTTTTTCACTGCTGCTATATGAAGGCCTGCTGCATCGATCGCAATTTTTTTGATACATAAAAGGATTCCTCCTATGTAAGGAATGTTTTGCCGAGGAATTTTTTTGATTCCGCAGAAACTATGAACCTCCCTTTTAATATTTTCTAAATCAATTTATTTATTGGTTCCATCCTGCTGTTTAGCTTCAAAAGACCATTTTAGCTTTAAAGAATCACCTTGGAATTTGTTTTGATCTTCATTATTTTCAACAAACTTAAATTGAACAGTAAATTTGGCGTTTTTTGCTCCTGCAGGGAAATTTTCAAGGATTTGGATTGGATTATCCTTTATTTCAGCCAAAGTGTTTTGGAAAATAACTGTATCTTTACCAGATGCATTGTACAAATATTCGACCATAATATGTTCCCCAAAATCTTCTCCAGCATTGTCACCATTCACATCAGCTACTTCATAAGTTGTGTTTAGCACTATTTCTTTCATATCAAGTGATCCATTATTTGAAAGCTGGAAATACCTAAAGAAACCGTCTCCTGGCTTAATGTTGTCAATACTGATAATTGCTTCCTTATCAATCCCTAAATCCAGTGTTCCTGCAGCAAATATATTATTCGTTGTTTCAGCATCGCTAAAGTATGCAAATGTTCCTCCGCCAACTAATGATATTCCTAGTGCTGCAGACGCAATTCCAAGACCGATTTTCTTTTTAATACTCATTATTAAAATCCTCCTCTTTGCCTCTCGATATGATTCTTAATAAAAGGCAGGAACGAATTCCCGCCTTTGACTATTAGAATATTATTTTGATTCTCCCTCTGTTTGGTGAGCTACGAATGTCCATGTAAGTTCTAAACCATCACCTTGGAATTCGTTTTGATCTTCTCCATTGTCAACGAATTCAAATGCAACATACATATTATCAGCAGTACCAGCTTTTAAACCGCTTTCCTCTCCCCCTAATCCTAAGAGCTCCGTCCAGAAGCTATTTAAATTTTCTACAGCATCAGGTGTCATTTGTTGCAGGTCATATAAAGTTGTCTCTGAAATGACATCGTTGTAGTCCCCGATCACCCAGCCATCACCTGTTTTGTCTGCATTTTCAAGGAAAAGGACTTTAATATGTTTACCAAAGTCATCCGAATTGTCCCCCTTTGCATCGCTAACCGTATATGCAGTGGATAAATCAATTTTAGCAATGTCTAGAGTCCCATTGTTTTCTAGAATAAATTCTCTGACCATCGTATCACCAGGCTTGATATTGTCTACCTTAATAATCTCAGTTGGATTAGCTGCTAAATCCAGTGTACCAGCAGCAAAAGTGTTATTTGTTACTTCTGTGTCACTAAAGTAAGCAAATGTTCCCCCGCCAACTAATGAAATACCTAGTGCTGCTGATGCAATTCCCAAACCTAATTTTTTCTTAATGCTCATTTTCAATTTCCTCCTCTTACCCTTTGGGTATGTATAATTTTTTGTATATTGACCCTTGTTATGTACAAGGAGTGCAACCGAATTAAGCTGGCTTTTCTTCTGTATCGATGTCGTTTTTTTTCTTTTTAGGCTCAAGTTCTTTAAGACCTTGGTAAATGCAATATGCTGCATAAGCTATGAGCAGTAAACCTGGAACAATCAGCAGAATGGCACTTCCCTCTTTAGACTGAGCAAAATCAATGAAATACCCTGCATAAGGAATCGTAAAGCCAGAGTAGATTGCCTGAACATTTTCAGAAAGGACTGGCTCCAAATCAGCTGCATCATTGTTATCCCCTTTTGTTTCAAACATCACATGTTCTCCGCTCGTTTTGATTCCGATGACTCTATGGGTAATGAGCCTTTCTTCACTATCCACATAAGTAATCACATCTCCTTCTTTGAGGTTTTTCTTTTCTTCCCCCTCAAGTGGTGTAACTGCTATAATAGACCCTGTTAAAAAGGTTGGTTCCATAGAACCAGATAATACTGTTTTAAGCTGATAACCAAATGCCTGGGGTTCTCCTCCTGATGCTTTTGAAGAGATGACTAAAACGGCCATTACAATTAAATTGATGAATAAAATAGTAGTAATGATAGTACTTAAGATTTTTCTCCCTTTTCCCCATATCAATTTCATCATGTCCACCTTCCTTTGATACTATTTTTTCGAACAATGTGTTTCTATCAGAACCACACTTTTGTTCTTTTCTACCAACACTATCGTTCTTTTTAAAGAATCCCATGAGTTGAGTATAGTTCAAATGTAATATTTTGAAAAAGTTTAAATTCTGTCATTTTTGCGTTATAAAGAACACTTCTCATTGATTTCCTTGCGTTTTCTTACATTATCTTACATTCTTGTATTTTTTATCGAACTATTTGTTCTTTATAATGAAATTATCTTTTAGGAGGAAGTGATTCGATGAAGATGATTAAATGCTAGTTTCTATTTACTAATATGCATTCGCTATCTGATCTTGGAGGGCAAAATTCTATTATTCAATTAAAAATATTGACTGGAAGCTAATTTTTACTCATTGTGAATCCAAATAAAGACCAGTCTAAAACTTTATATTAGTAAAGAATAGACTGGCCTTTGTGCATACTGCAAGATTATTCTCCATTAGATTTCTTAAATGTAAGCAAGTTAATCTCTGGGGGATTTAAAAAGCGAAATTTCATAAAAGGAATCGCATCGCTACTGCCTAAGCCTGTACTCACATACTGTTTCGTTTTCTTATATTCCCATAATCCCTTTACTCGATCAGAGGGCGGAAACAGCCCACCCCATAAATAGGATTCTTCTGGAACAAAAAGCGCACCTATAAAAGGCAGTCGAATTTGGCCACCATGATAGTGGCCGGCAATAATTAAATCATAATTTCTAAATTGATAATAATCATCCATCTTAATAGTATCGATTTTTTCATCTATTACAGGGTAATGACTGAGAGCAACTAAAATATCAGCATCTTTCATTCCGCTTAATCGTTTTATTTCATTTTGATATTTCATTATCGACTTTTCGAAATTGACAAAATAAACAGTTGAATCTGCTATTTTAGTTGTGTAAACCGACTCTAGCCATTTTACTTCTCTTTGTTCCATCCCTTTAATAAAATCATTCTTTACATGATCTATCGGATCAATTTGCGGATCTGTGTTCCCAGGAACAAATAATGCAATCTCCTTATTTTCAATTCCCTCTATTAATGTGTAAAATGGCTTATAATTTGTACTGCTCGCAGCATCAAGCATATCCCCTGTAAAAACAATTGCATCATATTCAATAGATCTAATCGCTTCCAATAGTTTAATTTGATTTTTACCAAATTCTCTTTCATGCAAATCTGTAATTTGAAGGATAGCAAAGCCATCCAGCTCTTCTGGAAGATGATCAATTACTATTTCTTGTTCTTCAATTATTATGCGATGATTGTCCCAGACGGTATAGCCAATTACACTTACACAAATGCAAAAACCAAATAATAAACCCTTCCATTTTATTCTTTTACTAATGGACGTAATCATTATTGCTCCTTTTAGATCCAAAATGAACTAGTTTAGCTATTACTATAAAATTGCAAAGTGATCATATCTAACCATTATTTCTCCCTCTTCGTATTCGCCTAAATATTCTTTCACTGGAATATTTGGAATCCCCTTTAAATTGTTTATAATATTTTCTATAAAATTATTTCCCATTTCATAGGCATAAGGGTATCCCCCGCCAAATCTTGGATTGATTTCAGAAATCTTATATCCATCCGCAGTTTTAAAGAAATCGATATCCACTGGACCAATAGGCTTTAGCGACTCGATTAACTTTTTAGTGATTTGATTTAAAGCAGCGTCTCTTACTACTATGGATTTGTCAGTCTCTCCCCCCCGCATATTAAACTTCCGTTTACTAAACTGACTCGTATTATTATGTGTGAGTAAATCGATGTAGCACTCCACACAATATTCATTAGTATCCATAAAAGGTTGCACAATATATCCAGGATGTGTTTCCCAAAATGCTTTAAGGTCGTTTATATTTGTTATTTTCTGTACACCTATACTTGCACTCCCCTTTTGTGGCTTGACGACCAAAGGAAATTTAAGCCTTCCTTCATTTAATTCTTGAAAAACAAGCTCTAAATCAATATAGGTTGGAACGGATGGCAATTCATTATCCTGTAAAAATTGGTATGTTAAATATTTATCATAGCAAATATCGATTACTTTCTTATCCGATACTATAACCTGAACTCCGTCCCTTTCGAACTCATTTTTGTAGCTGGTTAATAAGGTGAGTTCTGGATCAATCAGTGTTAGAATTCCATTGATATCATACTTCTTACATAGATGCTTGATTACAGAAATATATTCCGAATGATCAATCCTTGGAACAACCTCAAATAGGTCAGCATGATACAAGGCAGGGGCAGTTGGATCACAGTCAACTGCTATAACCTTCCCGTTTATTTTATTCAATTCTTTTTTAAAGTAATTCATTAGCTGTACGCGCCTTCCTACACTGCAAATTAGAATATTCATAAACCCATTTCCCCTAACTAAAAATGTATAATTCTTCATTAAAAAATTGTTTAATCGTTTCCTTTTTTCTTACAACAAATAGTTCATTCTTATCTTTAGCAATAATAGCTGGTCTTTCTTTAATAAATGGAGGATTAAAAACAATTGTGTATGCCCCTACATTTTCAAAGATGATAAAATCATTTATTTCTGGCATTTCTTCTTCCAATTCGCGAGCTAAATAATCCTTTTCCAAACACGTATACCCAACAATATGAAATTTTTTGGCAGTTTTCGTATCATCATTGTTCTTTCTAATAATTTTCATGGGGAGGTTTTTACTATGCATGGTCGGTTTAATATTATGTATGCTCCCATCTACCAATACAAAGTTAATATCCCTAATCATTTTTGTACCAATAACTTTTGCCACAAAATTAAACGCATTAGCTACCATGGCAATTCCAGGCTCTAGAATTAACGCTGGTTGCTCTTTTTCATTAGGAAATTCCTGATTCATAATGGAACATACGGCTTCCGCATAATCATCGAACGTCGGGGCATGATCAATAAGAGACTTTGGCACTTCACCAAAAATTCCCCCGCCAATGTCAATATACTCTAAATGATCGAATAAATATGACTTTGCTATTTTACATAGACTTTTAGTAATTTTTGAATAAGTTGATACTCTTCTCCTGCTAGTAGAAAAATGACCATGTAAGCCTACAACCCTCAAATTATTAATATTCTTCAATTCATTCATTACATCATTCATGCTGCCATTTTCCGTACATATTCCAAATCTGCATACCTCATGTCCCTCTATAAGTGGGCTAACACCATCTTCAAAAATATCAAAGTTTAGTCTTAAACCTATCTTGACTTGTTTTTGTTGATTTCTCCTACAATATTCCTTTACAAAATCAATCTCATAAATAGAATCAATATTTACTTTGCTATTATTATTCAATGCATTAAAAATATCATCTTTCGTCTTTAATGGCCCATTAAAGATAATTTTGCTAGGATCAACGCCAATCTTTATAGCTAAATCATACTCCAACCTCGAAACTACCTCTGAATATGCACCTAATTTTGCTAGTTCTTTACATAGATATGGCACATAATTTGTCTTATAGGAGTACCCAATAATAAAATTGCTATATCTACTTTTAAATGCTTGGTCTATTTTTTTATAATTCTCTCTTAATTTTTCTAGATTTAATAAATAAAAGGAGGAGCCGAACTCCTCCTCTAATTGTGTGATATTTTTATGTGTGTTTTCTTCATATTCTGAATAAGAATCTTTTGATTTAGCTATGCTCTTCATCATTTTCCTCCTTAATCTGCCAATACAATCATTTTCTCCTCTTCTGATTTCTCCAAATGATACTTTCCAGCAAAGTACTCAACAACCGTTTGATCAATTGTTTCATCAAACTTTCTGGCAAAATACTGACTAGAGCCTTCAATCACAGGAATATCTTTACTAGTCAAATATTGTGGGGAGTTTCTCTCACTTAATGTTTCTCCCCATTTTAAATATAGAAGATTGTTGTTCACAACATCATTTTTGTATGGTGAGTTCATGATCAACGTATGGAAAAAACTTTCGTCTGGAATTAACGTATTTTCAAAAAATTTGTAATACCACTCATTCTCTTCTAAAAACTTACTAATATATTTAGCTGTATTAAAAGGAATCGAAAACCACTGCGAGCCTTTATAAAATGAATATTCTTTTGGCCAATAATGATCATTAGGTGATATATTGATTCCTTTTCTAAACAACTCTTGAACAATTCTCCTATAAATCCGTACAGGATGAGCTGTTGTGTAACGTTTGCGCGTAATTTTTGGCCAATCCAGCTTAACAAGCGCTAATTCATTTTTCATTGATCTTATATTAATAAATACTTTCCCATTATTCTCCATTAAAAAATCTTTAAAGCCCTTTTTAACAAGTAAATCTTGCCCACTTCTTAAACAAACATAATCATACGTTTTCTTTGAGTCCATAACTGCTTTTAACAGTAAAAGGGTGGTATCTACTTGACTTATATCTCCCCATTCACAATTTATACTTTGCTCTAAAACGATCACATTGGGACTATTAATAATTCTACCGTTGAATTTTTCAACGTTTTTTTTATCAATATGAATATATACATCCGCTTGATTTTCTATAATGAGCTGACGAATAAACTTATTGACTTGATCTGGATTATTATGAACTTGTAAAATATATGCTGTGCGTTGATGAATCGGATTCATCTTTATCTCCCCTCCTAAATAGAGAGTTTTCGTTATTAAAAGCAAAAAAAAAGCATTATTTTAGTAACTTATACCTACATATATTTTTCTACCCTCTCCCTATACTCCGATGGAATAAAGAATAGGTTTAATGTACTTAATACTGGAATTAGGAATACAGCAAGTAATGAAGTGATGCCTAGTAAGACACCCATAGCATCTAAAGTGAAGAGTAGATAGACTAGGTATAAAACTGGCACAGTAATTAAGATTCCAGGTATAGCAAATCCTATTGATAGTACATATCCTTTAACAAGGGATTTATTTTTTAATCTAATAAATAGGTTGTAACCAATTGTTCCAAAGATAAGTGGCCATACGAAAATATAGCTTGAACCCTTAAAATATATGCTAGTTACGATTACTAATAAGAGCCAAATAAAATACCCACCCATTGTTAGGTTATATACAGAAATTTTTTTAGAAATTTTTTGATAAATCAGTGAGAGGATACAAATAAGTGTAAGAATAAAAACGACAAAAACAGGATTACTTACTCTTAGCTCTCCTTCAATTGTCGCTATGCTGCCAACAAATACTTTAGAAATAAGCCACCAAACTCCGTAAGCAGATAAAAATACAATGATTCCTTTAATAAGGACAAATAAAAAGCCGAGCGCTGTCTTTGAAAATTTTAGTTTCCCTAACTTATAGCCATGAATAAAGGTTAAAATGTATAAAAGGATGGAGAATATCATTATTGGCAAAACCATTTGTTCAGAATAAGTGATAAGCTTTTTTCCTATTATATTGAAAAAAATACGGTCCCCATCTTTTTTTGACACTAGTTCTAAGTTTCCAAAATGTTGAACTAGATGAATCATATAATCTCCATGATGCTGCAAACTCCCGATATTTAAATTTTCAATGGAGTCATTAGGCGTATGGTAATTAATTACATCACCAAAAAATGCAAAGTTCAATCCATACATCCCCCAGTACTTAAAAACGGATAAATCGGTGTCTCGCGGAACCAATTTATAAAGGTCATTCAGAGAAGAATGTGCAACAGGGTTTGGGACAGCTTTGGCAAATTCAGCTATCAAACGATCATTCCCTGCATTCGTTTCAAACAATACAGACGGTCCTGAGCTTCCACGCGCCTCAAAGTTAAACACCAGTCCTACATCCTTTGCCCATGGATGCTTTGATACAAATGTTTGAGCTCCATACAATCCATTCTCTTCTCCATCTGTCAAAAGTAAAATCAGATCATTCTTTAAAGCTGGACCTTGTGCTAAGATTCGTGCCGTTTCTACTATTCCGGCAACGGCTGATCCAGCATCCCCTGCTCCCGGACTCCCTTCTTCAGAGTCATAATGAGAAACAAGCATAATTGTCCCTGAGCTATTCTCACCTGGAATTTTCACCAAAATATTTTCCAATTTACCCTCATAATTTATTCCCATTTCTTCTTTTAGATTATCAACCTTTTGAATTGTAGGAGATAGTCCGAGTTCTGAGAAAGTCGTTATCAGATAATTTTTAACTCTATCATGCTCTTTGGAACCAAGTGGATGAGGTTGAACTGCAAAATCCTTTAAATAATTTAGTGCCCTTTCGGCAGAAAATAGGTCTAAATTTGCACTTTTAGATATTACCTCAGGTGTACGAAATTGAAGTAAACTAATCCAAATGGTAAGTACGAGTATTAAAAGTAACAAGGTGATAGCCAGGGATTTCCGCATAATAGACACTTGTCTCATATTTTGATTTGACTCTATCACCGTTTCAACTCCTCATTTTTCATTTTAGAGATCATTTATTAGCCTATTAATAAATGGGCATACTCTACAATATTTTGAGCCATCCCTTCCATGCATTCTAAAGCAGGTTCATGATAATTTTTATATTGACCTTCAAATTCCTCACGTGAAAAAACAATAAACCATGTAACAATGAGTGTATAAATAAAAAACACTTTTTCAATTAAATCAAAATGGTCACTTTCCTCTCGATTTAATAAAAAATCATCTTTGATCACAGGAAACGGCTCCTTTAATTGCCCTAAAAACCCTGCAATATCTACCCATCTTGGTCCGATCCTCATGTTTCCCCAATCAATAACGTATAGTTTTCTAGATTTATCCAAGATCATGTTATGTTGTTGAAAATCACCATGCTGAAGGGAATAGTGAACCAGTGGCTTTATATTTTTGTACAATTTTTTTTGTAAAATCACATTCTCTAAACGCTTAATGTAACGAAACGAAGCGGAAGAGTATTTTAATTTTTCCATTCTTTTATATATCAACTGAAATAATTGTTCGTTCGTCGATTGAAGATGGATCGAGCTAAATGAATGAAGAGCATTTATTGGATGTCTTGGATAAAGATCAAAAATCAGAATAAAATCCTCATTAAAATGAGGATTTGGAATTCGTTCTATTAGTTTTTCATACCTTATAGATGCGATAATCTTACTAGTTTTAATGACTTCTCGTATTGTTTCCTTGTTAAAAATCGGTAATTCTCCTTCAACTTTCTCCATAGTTAGGAAAGAAAGTTTTTTTTCAGGCCATTCAGTATAGTTAAGTAATCTAGGTGTGATTTCATTCATTTCTGGATAGGTGTTATATATTTCCAAATAAAAAAGCCTCTCTTTTTCGCCAATGGATAAAGTAGATATTTTCGTTAAATATTTCTTGTTTTTCTGCGTTAAAAAAACCGAATGTTCAATACATCCCAAATTTTGATCTCCTCCCAAATACATATACTTATGGGTGGCAGAAGGGTCCAAATGAAGAATGGGATTTAATTTGTTCATTACTTCATTTAATGAACTAATGCTATTAAAGCATTTTTCCATGGTAAGGGTAGCATCAACATCTCTCCCTAACTCTTTAAGGCATCTGGCTATCCTCAGGTTATATTCAATTTTCTCCGGATGGACAAATGCTAGCCTTTGACAATAAATTAAAGCCTTATCCCATTCCTTTTGAATGATGGATTTTTGGAAATCCCTATTATTTTTCCATTCTATTACCTTTTTAATGAAAGCCATTATTCCTTTTTCTTTCATGATCCTTAATGACTTGATTATTAAACGCATTTACACTTTCCCCTTACTGCGCTAGTTTAGTTCCCTTTTTACCTAAAAGCTTTTTTACTATCGGACTAATAATATCCGAGAATTCACGTAATTCTTTAACCTTAGCAATTGTGCACATTGCCCAGTATAATACCAACCCGACAAGCACCTGGGGAATCAACTTCACTAATGTATTTCCGGGTAACATCATTCCACTTAGATAGACTACTAGGCCCATTATGATCGAGGCTGCGTAAAAAAATGAAACATCCTTTAATTGTTCTCTTGAAGAATAGCCAATTTCTTTCCCAGAAAAAAAGCCATTAATTAGAAAAGAAACATAAGAATCAAGTATAGCCGCTCCTAGTAACCCTAAGACACCTGTATCCAGCCAAATAGCAATAAAAATATAAATTGTTAGCATAATCTTTTTGAGAATACTTAAATATAAATATAAATTTGCTTTCCCTTTTACCTGTAGAATATTAAGGTTAATTGCATGAAGCGGGTACATCATTCCTGCAATACACAGTAATTGAAAGTAGATCGCCATAGGCATCCACTTTTCCCCAAACAACAAATATACTAACGGATTGGCAATTGCGGCTAAGCCTATCATTAATGGGAAGTGAATGAAGGTTGAAATGCGTATTATTTTCTTAAAACCGTATTTTAATTTTTCCTCATCATTTTGAATGCTGCTAAGTACAGGATATGTTACACTTTGTAATGCGGATGTGATCGAACTTGATGCTACTTCATTTAGTTTCTGAGCATTGGAATAATAACCAAGCCGTGTGGCTGAATACATTCTGCCGATTATAATATTGAAAATATTAGAGTAAAACGTAGACAGTAACCCAGCCAGCATAAGCTTAGATCCGAATCCAAATAATTTCTTAAAAGACTCATATTTAAATAAGAAGGAAGGAATCCACCTATTAAAATACCAAAAAAGCACCGATTGAAATAGTTGCATACATAGTATTTTAATAACAAGACTCCATACACCTAATCCACATAAAGCACATATCACTGCAACAACTCCTGATACAATGCCAGCAACAATATTAACGATTGTTTGTTTTCTAAAATCTAATTTTTTTATGATTTGTGCCCGCTGGATCATTCCAAAAGAATTGATGATAAGACCAATCGAAAGTATTCTTATAATAAGAGTCAATTCCCCAGTTCTAAAAAAATCACTTATAATTGGTGCAGCGCAAAATAATACACCATATAACGCGAGGGCCATAAATAGATTAAAGAAAAAAACAGTTGAATATTCAGCCTGAGTGGAATTTTGTTCTCTAACTAATGCTTGAACCATCCCGCTTTCAATAAGGGCATTTGAGATTGCGATTAAGACCAAAATCATACCAACTAATCCAAAATGTTCTGGCAGTAATAAACGTGCCAATATGATTTGGATTAAAAACTGAATTCCTTGATTAGCGACCAGATCACTAAAGCTCCAAAATAAACCTTTAATCGTTCTTTGCTTTAGAGAGGTTTCCTTTGTCATATTTTCAATCCTCATTATTTTTTACTACTGCATCATTATTTAGAAACCAACGTATTGTTTTCTCCATTCCCTGATCAAAATCAGACAGGATTTCAAATCCGACTTCCTTTTTTAATTTGCTATCATCAATTGCATAACGAAAATCATGGCCAGGCCGGTCCTTCACTAATTCAATCAATTGTTCATAGCAAGTAATTCCTTTTTCGTCCTTTCGGATTGGCATAAGTTTATTAAGTGATTCACAAATTTTACAAGCTATTTCGATGTTTGAATATTCATTATGCCCACCAATTAAATAGGTCTCCCCAGCTTTTCCTTTGAAAAATACCTGCTCAATGGCTCGACAGTGATCCTCTACATATAACCAATCACGAATATTTTTCCCGTCACCGTAAATAGGAATAGATTCCAATGCAAGAGCCTTTCGAATGATGGTTGGGATGAGCTTTTCTTCATGCTGTCTTGGACCATAGTTATTGGAGCAGTTAGTAATCACCACATTCATTCCATAAGTAGAAAAATAGCTGCGAACGATCATATCTGATGATGCCTTGCTCGCGGAATATGGGCTAGTAGGTGCATACTGTGATTCTTCTGTAAAGAATCCTTCTATACCAAGAGATCCATAAACTTCATCAGTAGATACATGATGAAAGCGTGCATTTTTGAAGCGTTCTTTATAGGAACCTACCTGTTCCATCCAGTATCGCCTTGCCACATCCAGTACATTACTTGTACCAAGAACATTCGTTTCAATGAAGGCCATTGGATTCTTTATAGAGTTGTCAACATGTGATTCAGCAGCAAGGTGGATGACACCCTCAATCTCATATTGGTCAAACAGAGTTTCTACAAGACTTCGGTCACAAATATTTCCCTTCACAAAAATATGGCGGGGATCATCCATTATTGAATCTAGATAACGTAAATTTGCTGCATATGTTAAATGATCAAGATTTATAATCTGAATATCCTTATATTTTCCTAGCATGTAGATAACAAAATTGGAACCAATAAACCCAGCTCCTCCAGTAACAAGTAAATTCATGTTTCTCTCTCCATAAAGTTATTTTCATCCGCTTCCTTAGAATATACTTAACGTTTCTTTTTCTGTTATAAGTGCTGAAATACGAATAATATCTTCTTCCTTCACCCCATCATGAAGGGGTAAGCATAAAATTCTTTTTGAAATATCCTCGGAAATTGGACATGAATCATCCTTTGCTACATACGGCAGTTTGTTCAATGATGGATAGAAATATCTTCGAGTATCAATATTATTTTTTTTTAGTTTCCATTGGGTTGCAAGCAACTCTTCTTCTGAACGGAAGAGTACTGGATAATAAGAATAATTGTAATGGGTGTTCTCTGGGATTAGAATTCTGCCCAGTTTGCCATCTAGTAATTCATCATATTCTCTCGTTCGTTTTTTTCGATTTTCGATGATCACATCGATGTATTTTAAATTACATAACCCCATAGCAGCATGAAACTCAGAGTTTTTCCCGTTAATTCCAGCAGAATAATAATTTTCCCCCACAAAACCAAAACTTCTTAATTGGGTGATTTGCTCATCTAGATGCTGACCAGAATTATTGATTACCGCTCCACCTTCAATCGTATGGTACAGCTTTGTGGCATGAAAGCTTAGTGTCGAAAGATCACCATAGGATACTATCGATCGTCCTTTATATTGAACGCCAAAACTATGTGCCGCATCATAAATTACTTTTAGATGATACCGATTAGCTATTTCTTCTATTTTTTCAACATCACAAGGAATTCCATACACATGAGTGGCAAGAATGGCTTCTGTCTTTTCTGTAATTGCTACTTCAATTTGATTGGCATCAATACATAAAGTCTTTGGATCAATGTCTACAAAAATAGGTGTGCATTGTTCCCAAAGAATCGAGGTTGTCGTTGCCACAAAAGAAAACGGGGTCGTGATAATCTCATTCTTCAAACCTAGTGCTTTGATAGCTAATTGCAGAGCAATTGTACCATTACTAACATAATGAAGTGATGGTACTCGCAAATAATCTTCTAGCAACCTCTCCAATTGTTGAACAAAAACACCATTATTCGTTAGCCATTTCGATTCCCATAGTTTTGATAATAATTGATCATACTCATCTTTAGGAGGTAGAAAGGGGTGTGAGACTGGAATCATTCAAAAACCTCCCATGTACTAAATCATACAAATATGAACCATAGTCATTTTTATAATCAAGCGCTCGGTCCAAGACGTCATCCTTTGTGATCCAATTATTTCGAAAGCTTATCTCTTCTAAACAAGCAATTTTACACCCTTGTCTTTTTTCAATCATTTCTACAAACTGACTAGCACCAATAAAACTCTCAAAGGTCCCTGTATCAAGCCATGCAAATCCACGCCCTAACACACCAACCTTTAGCTGGTTTCTTTTTAAATACACTTGATTGATATCCGTAATTTCAAGTTCTCCGCGTGCTGATGGTTTAACCTGCTTAGCTATTTCTACAACTTGATTATCATAAAAATACAAACCCGTTACAGCATAATTTGACTTTGGATGTACTGGCTTTTCTTCCAGTGATAAAGCATTATATTCGTGATCCATTTCGACGACAGCAAAACGGTGCGGGTCCTTGACCTGATATCCAAATATGACTGCGCCATTCTTTATTTCACATGCAAGCTTCAAAATTGGGCTAAACCCATGTCCGTAAAAAATATTGTCTCCTAAAATAAGGCAAACAGCATCTTGAGCAATAAATTCCTCTCCAATAATAAAAGCATCCGCCAGACCGCGCGGATGCTCTTGTATCGCATATTCAAGGCTGATTCCCCATTTTGAACCGTCCCCTAATAAATCTTTAAAAAGCGGAAGATCCTTAGGACTTGATATAATAAGGATTTCTCTAATTCCCGCTAACATTAGTACAGACAAAGGATAATAGATCATCGGCTTATCATAAATAGGCAATAGCTGTTTTGAAACAGCTTGTGTAATTGGATAAAGTCTCGTTCCACTGCCACCTGCTAAAATAATCCCTTTCATAGTACACCTTCCTATGGAGATATCATTTGACTTTTATAGATCTCTCGAAACAATGTAGGAATTGTTAGTTGTCTCACTCTCTATACGAAAGTGATATCGAGTTAGAAATGCAAGCCACCTCGTATTCTTCTTATCAATTTCCGCCTTATAAACGTCCATACCAGCTTCCTTTGCAAACTGCAATGCGAACTTTACAAGGGAAGGAGCAATTGTTCCCCCGCGATATGACGGAACTATTCCAATTGTACTTGTATAGGCGATTTTCGATTGAAAGTTATTTGCATAAATGGACAAAATCCCAATGTCCTCAGTCCCATGTACCAAAACAAAATTGTAGGCATTCTCAATCAGCTTCTTATAGTATTGCCTAAGCTTCACCTCATCATCTGTCGGAATTACATATTCTGAGTTGATATTTTTCATAATAGCAGCAATTCTATCTATGTGAATTGCTTCCTTATCTAACAAAAGAAAATCAATTTTTTCTTTTTGAAACTGCTTTCTATATTTTTGAAAGCATTCCTCTACTTTGTTCATTCCTTTCTGCACCCCGTTCTATTTCCTTTGAAATCATATTTATATCCTTGTATCCTGCAATTCCAGCCTCAGCCTTTAATTCATTCCCCTCCACTGGGCTATTCGTTAACCATGCAATAATAGCCCTCGGCAAGTTCACCCCCGCGATATGACTAAAGGGATAACCACCACCAAAACGTGCGTTCATTTCTAAAATATATGATGTGCCTTTTTCACTCTTAATTATATCGACATCCAGATTACCAATATGTCCTACGATTCTACTCAAGTGTTCCCCCAAATGACGCAACTTTACATCATCAACTGTTACTGCTGCGTCCGTCTCTCCGGCTCGCATCGAAATTTTTCTTTTTACAATCGTATTTTCGTAGCACCCACTTAAATTATTAATAATATCTAGCCCGAATTCCTGTCCAACTACCTTTTCTTGAATCAAAACACTTTCTTCCATGTTTTGCTCAGATTCATAAGATAAATAAGTGCTAGAAAGGTTGTTTCTTACCTTTTTATAGAGAACCTTCAATTCTTCAATATTTGCAACCTCGTACACAAGCATTGACCCCATTCCCCATCTTGGTTTTACTATGAATGGGAAGGAAGTGCATTTCTTTTCCAGCGAGTCCAATGCCTCCTCTAAAGATAAAAAAGTAACAGGCATCTCATACCCATTACTTTTCAAATAATTATAGGTCATCCATTTATCATTACAAATTTCAATAATTTTTTCATTTGAAACAATTACTGTAACACCCATTCTCTCAAATTTTTCTTTGTTTTTTGCTAACAAACGTAGATCCACATCAAATAATGGGATGATCGCGTCTATCCTATACTCCATACAATAGTTTAGCAGAAACGGAATATACGATTCATCATAAATCAGTGGTGTGACGATGGTTTTATCAGCAAAAAAAATGGCAGTAGAATCGCTAGAACTATTTGCAACATGAATTTCACCATTTCCAATTACTTCTTTAAAATATCGAATAAGATAACCTCTTCTGCCTGCTGATGTAAAAAGAATGTTCATGTTCTCACCTTACCTTACTAGGGCTGTTCTAAAATTTTTTAGCAGTTTGTATACTTGTGGAAAATTACATCTAATGTATGTAGCCAACTTTACACTCGTATCTAGTTCCCTAAATATATTCACATATCTGTTTTCTCTAATTTCCTTCCATTCACCTTTTGCTAAAGAAATTTGAAACTCAAAAAATTTTTTTGCTTCGTCAATTTCTCTTTCAAACCGTAAATTCGAGTAATGATTAAAATTATCGAAAAGCTCTATAAAACCTTGGCAAAGTTTAATGTGCCTTTTTACCGTGTTGTGATCGTTCACCCAATTTGTAGTCGCTGAACCAGGTACGCCAAACCGATAGACAGACATAACTTCATCGATATAATAAGCATAACCATGACTCGCCGTAATTAGCTTGATCACATTATCCCCAACCACTGAGTGAAAACACCAGTCTGGAAGATTATAAAGCAAATGTTTAGGATACAAATAGGAAGCCGTTGGAATATATCCTAGCAGCGCTAATTCTCCTGCTGAATATTTTGCATTTTCTTTGCGGTAATATTTTTCATTGTTAGTCATCCAAGGAATTACCTTCCTAGTCGTCTTATCAGTAGATGAATCTAGAACTTCTCCATTGTGAAAACATAAGGTGCAGTCTGGGTGCTGCTCCATATAGTCAACCTGCTTCTGAAGTTTCAAGGAATCTAGCCAATAATCATCCCCCTCACATAAAGCAATATATTTCCCTTTAGAGTTTTGAAAAAGCCGAAAAAAATTCTGCGCAGCACCAACATTCTCATGAGATGTAATAAGTTTTACCTTGTTTGGAAACCGACGTACATATTTTTCTACAATTTCTCTCGTTTTGTCCGTACTGCAGTCTTCTCCAATCAAAATCTCAAAGTCGAAAGTAGTTTTCTGCATCAAGAATCCTTCTATTGCCTTGGCAATATATCCTTCATGATTAAAGGTAGCACAATTAATGCTAACCAATGGCTTCATAAGAATTCCCCTTTACTTCAAGTATTTCTGAAGATCCTTCTTGCCATATTGCTGTATATATTTCTACTAGCTTTTGAAGATTCTTTTCTCTATCATGAATCATTAGCGCTTTTCTTCTTGCCCTCTCAGATAGGGTTACCGCTTTTTCCTTACTCCCGAATATCTCACAAATATAGTAGGCCAGCATATACGGGGCATCTGCTTGATAAAGAAATCCTTCTTCTTTATTTGTCAGCAGGTCAGATACTCCACCAACATCGGATGCTACTGATGGAACACCAAGAATCATTGCTTCGCCTAAAGAGTTAGGACTATTCTCAATTGTTGATGGACATACAAAAACATGTGAATGAAGATATCGGTCACACATCTGTTGTTCATTTAATACCCCAGTAAAACTAACATGATTCTCCAATGCATACCTTTTAATTAAATCATTGATGTATTTCCCATAAAAAGATCTTCTTAATTTTTCCTTAACTGTTTTTGAATGACAAATATTTTCTCCACCAATGTAAAGCTTTGTTTCTGGAAACCGTTTTAAAATTAACCTCATTGCTTCTATCACAAAATGCAGCCCCTTAATTGGGTAAGAACCTTGACTTAAAAAAATGGAGTATTTTTCGCAAGAATCGATGCTCCAAGAGTTCTGATAGAATGAATCCCTTAAGCTCTCATTGCAATAATAGTATTTGGCCTCCTTATTTATAAAGGTTGTACACGCCCTATCCCATGTGGTACGCCCGATAATATGTGATACATTTTTTATCGCTTCAATCTCAAATTCCCCACGTTTCATAAATTTTTTCTGCTGCTGATAAATATTGTCTCTCTTAATAAAATCGCGAAAAGTGTACTTCTTAATACTGCTCATTGGTAAGCCTAATGTATAATGAGTGGCTATTACTGATACCAGCCCCTGAATAGAAATAATTGCCTCAACGCTCCTTTTTTTACAGATATTTACCATTGCAAGTGTATGTGCAAATTCAGTGCCAAAAATATGAACAATATCTGGAGAGGATTTATCCATTATCTTCTCTAGGTGATAATTATTTTCTAGCATTTCCCTGTTGTTCATTGGAACAGGAGGAAATGAATAATATTTAATATATTCGCCCTTCCATTCTATAACTTCACTATTTTTGTATGGAAAAGCGATCTCGAGTGACACATTTTTCATTTGACTAATTTGTGCCGCAGCATGAATAAGCCAGCCCCCATAGGGAACAGGAGGTTCTCCCATCAGAATGCTTGCCTCATACATAGGAATATTAATGACCCATAGTATTTTCATACGATTAATCCTTTCCTTGCTCTTTCTTTGAAAATGCATATGGAAGATAGGGTATTGCAGGAGCAATAACAAACATAACAAACCCCAATTGATAGATATATAAGACCGGGTTTATAAATCCAAATAAAATAAACAATAGTTGGGCAATTAGTAGAATACGATAATATGGATGTTTAGAAAAATGCTGCAGGTGCTTTCGGATATTTAGAAAAAACACAGTAAACAATGGAAATGACCCAAACAAACCATAATAGGCAAGTTGGTCTAACCAGCCTGAATGCCCCCCAACAAATGTATTAAATGGATTACTAAACGGACCATATATGCCGAAAAATGGATTATGCAAAAAGGCATGTATAGAGGATAGGTACAGCTGACCTCTTCCTACTGTCTGATCACCATAGTTCCCACTTACAAATCCTTGTGCAAGATCGAAAAGCTTCGATTGAATAACTCCATTTCCATCAAATAAATAAGCTGCATGTATGAATACTTGCCCAAATATTTCCTTTGGCACGATAAGCAGAAACAGGCTGGACAAAAAAATAGCTAGTATAAAGCTCCTTTTCCCTCTTATAAAAAGTACGAGCATAGATCCGATAAATAAAAACAACAAAGCCGTTGCATAAGAGGCTAAAACTAGCATTGCGGTAATCATACAAAAAATAAGCAAGCATAGAATTTTAAAGGAGCGCTGCCCCTTAGATTGTTTATTAAATATAAAATACAGTAATAATATGTTAATAAAGACGGCACTGTATACAAACCCGAAGCCGCCTATGCCTAATGAATAGTAAGCTGTTGGCAGTGAAGACATACCTGTTGCAAGCTCCCTTGCAGCAAAAGGGAATTGCTTTAATCCGAAATATGTTTGAATGGATGCGATGAAATAAAAAAGAAGCGTAATAAATACTACCCTTCCTAAAACAACTGGATTCTTTTTGTAATACATATAATAATGATTAATAATCATACCGGTGAAAAATAATAGAAATGAAACCAATGCATTCTTTGGAGAGAGGCTTCCATATTCAAAATCCCCTGTAAAAATAAATGGAATAAGTGTGATTCCCCAAACGATTAGCATTACTATATCAATAGATAAATAATGAAAAACCCATTTGAAATCAGTTAAAAAGAACCAGCACACAAAAAGAACTAAGAATGGCAGAATTCCTAATTGATAATTTAAGTATGGCCAGGATATCCATATACACATAAAAATAACTGCCCATTGATGTACAAGAAAATGTACTTTCCCATTACTATTAGAAGGATTCATCAACCTTAATCTGTTGGAATCACCTTGATCTTTTCTATTTTTCATAGAATTAGCACCATTTATCATAATATTTTTGATAATTTACTTGCCTGTAATATATTATTTTTATTCTTCATTACAAATGCTTTTGCTTTAGCTCCCTGTGCATGTAATTCCTTTTTATCTAGTGATAACGTTTTTTCAAAAGTTTCCCGAAATCCTGTCTCAGATTCATCTTCTATTAAATAGACATATTCATTATATTCCATTGGCATTCCTGGAAGTCTAGTTGTAATCACCGGCGTTCCTGAAACCATATATTCCATATTTTTCGATGGAAAAGAATATTTTGTAAACTCCTCTTCAGTTGCTCTAGGATTCACCAAAAGGGTCGCTCTCCGTTCTTCCATAACTACATCCGCGTTTGGTACTACTCCAAAATAGCGTATTCTATTATCTAATTTTTCATATCTTCTTATCTCATCGACAAGCTCTCCTGAACCAAACAACCATAATTGTGCATCCTTATGGTTTGTTTTCATAAAAGCTTCTAAAAGCTTCTTGACTCCATATACTTCAAAGAGTGCTCCTGCATAAAGGATAACTTTCTCTCCATGCTTATGATCAAGATCATTATCAATGTCAATCATCCTCGAATCAACCATTCCTTCAATAACAACATAAGGCTTGTTCATTGGGTTAACTATCTCATTCATCTGTTCTGTTAAGATTAAATACCGATCGTATTTCTTGATCAAATAATTACATACTTTGGCATACAAATGTAAGATATGAGATTTGACCCCTTTTTGTTGAGAGTATTGAATCATATAGCCTGGCAGATCTGTGACGATTGCCACGCTTTTGTACCTAAATAATTTTGCAACGATTAATGCTGAAACAGAACTTGAAATATTTAAAACATCACAAATAAGTACTTTATTCTTCCTCTTCAAACTCCACACTAGACAGGTAAGAAATCCGAAAACAAAAATTAGAAGATGTTTTATTATCGGTAATCGGGTGAATGGGAGATATGTATAATGAACATTCTCCTCATTTTCTTTTTTAAATCCAATCCAAAACTTATCAATACTCCCAGCATTTATTGGCAACGAGGACATGACCGATACTTGATGACCTAACTGTTCTAATCCTTTCACCAAGAGGCTATGGAACTTTTGTGCCTGCTGTTGTGGCTTTACCTTGCATTCTTTAAATAAACTCGCAAATTTCTGTTCTGAACAAACTGATGATACATAAAAAATATTTTTCATCCTTATTCTTCTCACTTTATTTGAAGTTTTAATCGACCTAGATCCCGTCCTAAATGACTATTATTCCCGCAGAAGTTCAGTAATCTAGCTTTAAAAATTTGATTATCAGAGATGACATCAGATAAAAAATGTTGGACGCCACTTTCATACTCTGCTTGATTAAAGTTTTCGATATAATTTATTAACCGTTCTTCCAATTGTCCAATGGTTTCTAGCACAAGACCCAATCTATATTTTTTTATATACTCAGCTAAACAATTTCCAGCTAATACAAGTAGAGGTCTCCTAAATTTCGCCGCATTATAAAGTCGATTGGGCAAAAAAGTCATGTCATTCATTCCGTTATAAAAATGTATCACGTTGACAAAGTCGCATTTTTCATATAATTCTCCTTCTTGCTCCTTTGTATAACGTCCTGTTATTGTTACATTATTAATTTCATTTTCAGAAATATACTTTTGTAAATCTCGATTTATCTCCCCATCCCCATGGTATTCAAGCTTAAAACGAGGATTGTTTTTTAAAGTGCCGATAAATAAGGTATTTGCTGGCAGATCCCTTAACGCTCCAATACAGGCAATTGTTATTTTCTTTTTATTAATCTGATTATGGAAGATCTTCCTCTGATTTTGAGACTCAACTAAAGTATTATGGTTAATTACATAATCCCCATCTTCCGGGAGAAATTTTTTGTAACCTGGAGAAGAAATAACTGTAAATGCTGAAGAAGTAATGATTTGCTTCATGCCAGGAAAGTCTATCATTCTATGATGGTCACGAATGTCTACTAAGTAATTATTCTTGAATTCTTTCATTATATATCTTCCTAAAAAACACGAAAGTTGGACCCCAAAAATAATAACCTTATCAAAATGGGACACTTTTAACTGTTTAATGACGAATGTCCTGAACTTTAAATAATCATAAAAATTCCGTTGATGCCCCTGCTTATAATCACGATAAACGCTTTCCTTCTTTTCGAGTTCTATTTGATGTCTATCCCAGTTAATAATCGTATACTGAATATTATTTTCTCGCAAAATCACTTCATAGTTATAAACATAGGGCATAAAAAGCAGATTAGATGGGCAAATTAAGGCAATTTTCATTTATTGTTCATCCTTCATTTCCCCCAAATCACCTTATTAATTACTCCCGTATAACTCTGGATAATTTTCACAACCTTCACAGATACATTGTCATCCTGATAATCATTTGCTAAGTAGGTTTTTGCTTTTCCTTCCCACATTGCTCTACTTAAGTTAACTGATTGCACTATATCGCTTTTGTTGATTCCTCCTATCACTACTGTACCTTTATCAAGCACCTCTGGTCGTTCTGTTGAGGTACGAATTAGGACTCCAGGAAAACCGAGAATAGCCGATTCTTCTGATAACGTTCCACTGTCTGATAGAACCGTGAAAGCATGTAACTGCAAATGATTATAGTTAAAAAATCCAAATGGCTGCAGCTGACGAACGAGTGGGTGAAAGGAAAATCCACTTTCCTCAATTTTCTTCCAGCTGCGAGGATGTGTAGAATAAATGACCGGGAGCTGATAGTTTTCTGCAATCTCGTTAATTGCATTCATTAATGATAAAAAATTTTCCTCGTGATCAATATTTTCCTCTCGATGGGCAGAAACAAGCATATACTTACCTCGTTCAAGTTTTAATTCCTCTAGTATTTTACTATTCTGAATCTGATCCATATTTTCACGTAACACCTCTGCCATTGGCGATCCTGTGACAAAAATATGTTCCTTTCGAATCCCTTCCGCCATCAAGTAACGCCGGCTATGTTCCGTATATGGAAGATTAATGTCTGAAACATGATCGACTATCCTGCGATTAATCTCTTCTGGTACATTTAGATCAAAGCAGCGATTCCCAGCCTCCATATGGAAAATGGGGATTTTTAAACGCTTTGCAGAAATTGCACTTAAACAGCTGTTTGTATCTCCTAAGATAAGAAGAGCATCAGGCCTTTCTTGCAACAAACAGCTATATGAAGCCGAGATAATATTCCCCATCGTTTCACCAAGATGCTCCCCAACAACCCCTAAAAAATAATCTGGCTTTCTTATTTTTAATTCTTCAAAGAAGATATCATTTAATTTGTAATCCCAGTTTTGACCTGTATGGACGAGAATATGATCAAAAAACTTATCACAAGCTTTAATCACTTCTGATAAGCGGATAATTTCTGGCCTCGTTCCAACTATCGTCATTACCTTAAGCTTTTTCACCCTTTTTAAACCTCCACATAAAATGTATCCGGCTTTTCTGGATTGAAGATTTCACATGCCCAAAATAATGTAATAACATCTTCATCTCCTGTATTTTTAATAGAATGTGTGTATCCAACTGGAATATCAACAACTTCAGGACTTTCGCCGTTTACTTTATATTCGATGACTTTATCTGAACCAATTTTTCTGAATCTAATTGCTGCTTCTCCTTGTATGACGAGAAATTTCTCCACCTTCGTATGATGCCAGTGATTCCCACGGGTCACTCCCGGCTTTGTCTTTGAAATAAAAATTTGACCAAGTTCCTTTGATTTAATAAACTCCGCCAACCATCCACGTTGATCCATATTTTTCTTTAGCAGATAAGAAAAATTATCCTCTTCTAAATAAGATAAAAATGTGCTATATAATGCTCTATCAAATTCTTTTTCTAATGATGGCATGACAAGTGACTCTCGGTTGGCTTTAAAGGAATACAGCTTCTCAGCTAATTCACCCAGCTGGATTCCATATGTTACCGGAACGATGCAAAAATTCCCTTTAATTGTAGGTTTGCCATTTAAGCCTCTTGAAAACTCATTCACTACATCATCGATATAGCATAGCGTTAACTCTGTAATAGGGTTATGAATCTCTATAGGAAGATTTCTCGCTATTTTATAACAGAAAGTTGCGACAACACTGTTATAATCCGGACGGCACCACTTACCAAATACATTAGGTAATCGATAAACATACACACTAGTGCCTGTTTCCTTGCTATGTGAAAATAGTAAATCCTCACAGTTCTTCTTGCTAATTCCATATGGGCAATCCATTTCTGCTTGAATGGAAGATGAAAATACAATCGGTGATTTGTTATCGTACTTTCTTAATAAACGTAATAAATCCTTTGTGAAACCATCATTATCCATTTTAAAGTCTTTTTCATCTTCCGGTCTGTTCACGCCAGCCAAATGAAACACAAAATGACACTCTTTCACATATTGTTCTAGTGTTGCTAAGTCCGTTTCCCTTGTCACCTTCAAAATACTTTTATATCCACAATTCTCTAAGTGTAATAGTAGATTTTTTCCAATAAAGCCATTTGCACCAGTAACGAGTATGTTCACCTAAATCCCGTCCCCTTATCTCAAATTACGCCTAATGTATACCTTTCTCTTTTTAATTCATTTTGGATATATTCTAATTTCAGTAATTTTTCCTTTATCTGTTCGATACTTAATAATTGTGTATTTTGGGAGTTATATTCTATATCCTCTGAAAGTTTTTCATCCCCTTCATTGAAAAACTTGTCATAATTTAAATCGCGCTTATCAGATGGGATCCTATAGAATCCACCTAAATCCTCGGCAACCGAATATTCTTCTCTTGTCAACAAAGTCTCGTATAGTTTTTCTCCATGACGAGTTCCAATCACTTTAATCTCATTATCCGCATTAAATAATTCTTTTACGGCTTGAGCTAAATCTCCAATAAAGCATGATGGTGCTTTTTGAACCATAATATCTCCAGCATCAGCATTCTGGAATGCAAAAATGACAAGTTCCACAGCCTCCTCAAGGCTCATTAGGAATCTTGTCATTTTGGGATTTGTAATAGTTAATGGCTGCCCGCTTCTAATTTGTTCGACAAACAAAGGGATTACAGATCCCCGAGATGCCATTACATTTCCATATCTAGTACCGCAAATTAACGTTTGTTCTTGTGCAATTGTTTTTGATTTTGCAACAAGCACCTTCTCCATCATCGCTTTTGAGATCCCCATTGCATTGATCGGATAAGCCGCCTTATCAGTGGATAAACATATTACTTTTTTAATTCCATGCTCAATCGCAGCTGTTAATACGTGGTCTGTGCCAAGGATGTTTGTTTTTACCGCCTCAATTGGGAAAAATTCACAGGATGGGACCTGTTTAAAAGCCGCTGCATGAAATACGAAATCCACCTGATACATGGCAGATTGGATGCTTGCTAAGTCCCTTACATCACCCAGATAGAATTTCAACTTCTTATTATTATATTTTTTTCGCATGTCATCTTGTTTTTTCTCATCCCTTGAAAAAATTCGAATTTCTTTCAAATCCGAATCTAAAAATCTTTCCATCACCGCATTCCCAAAAGAACCTGTTCCACCTGTTATTAGTAAGGTTTTATCTTTAAACATCAAGTAGCCCCTTTCAAGATTGGTAAATGTTTCGTTATTGTTTTGACATTCTTTCTAATATCATAATGTTCTTCTAGATATTTCCGTCCATTTATCCCTAATCTGCCTCTTAAAGTTACATCAATAGAAAGTCTATTAGCATTAGAGATGAAAGCTTCTATATCTCCACTTTCTGACCAAAGCCCACTCATTGACTGAATGATTACTTCCTTTAAGTCCGTACAAGTATCAGTCGCTGCAAGGACTGGAAGGGAATGTTCCATATAGGCAGTTAATCTAGATGGAAAATTAGGGATGGTAAAACGATGATCTAAAAAAATCAAACCGATATCCGCTACTTCAAGCAGCTGATCATACTCTATTTTTGGCAGTTCTTGAATAAGTGTTACATTTTTAGAATTTACTTTTGCTAAATGTCTTCTAATTAATGCATATTCTGTACCAGAACCGACAATTAAGAGATGACCATTCTTAACTTTATCGAAATGATCGGAAATTTTTAATAAAAAATCAATTCCTTGTGGTTTTCCTAGATTTCCACCGTATACAAATAATGTTGAATGACTTGGAATATGATATTTTTCAAAGGTCTTTCTATCTCCACTCCTTCTGATATCTATTGGTTCAATTGAGTTGGGGAAAACCTCCATTTTCTGTTTTTCAATCTCCTTATTATGTTCAAGTACATATTTAACATTTCCCTCTGACATACAGCCAATGACATCAGATATTTGATAAAGACTCTTTTCTTTCATCCGGAAGTATCTCCAAATCAAACTACCCTCCTTCAGGATGCCGATATCGACCGCGTTTTGAGGAAAGATATCCTTAAGAATCAAGTATGTTTTACAATTATCTCTACGTTTTAAATACTTAATAACCCTTTCAAATGTAATAGGCGGAGTGGAATACAAAACTAAATCAAAACGAATGCTACTAAAATACTTCTTTATTGCCCGAAGATATTGCTCCTCTAATAAAAGAGTCGAGATTCCTTTTTCAATAAAGCTAGTTTTTGTTATATTCCCTGTTTTCACTTTTAAAAGTTTTATATTACCTATTGTTGTTAATTCGGTTGGTAGCTTCGTTCTCTTCTCTCTCGGAAATATGACATACACATTCAACCCTTTTTTAGACAATTCTCTTACAAGGTCTGGATAGATTCCTCTTTCGTTTACATCCTCCATTCCCGACAAAGTTAAAAATAAAATATTCAAAGACATTCACCTGCTTAGTGGAAAGTTTGCAGCCATTAAAATAAACCAAAAATTTTCCCTTTTATTCGGATCGGTTCTTCTACTTGAACACTTTGCCCAATAAAAAGCAATTCCGTATTTTCTCTAAAGTAAAATGTATATTTAAAACCAAATTCATTCGTTATTGCCTCATAAGCATCTTGAAGAAAAAAACTCCTTGAACTATTGTTATGTGCATCTGAAGAGATAAAATGTACCAAATGATGCTCGAGTAGCTTTTTAGAGAAAGACTTAACCTTTTTTCCAAAGTGCCCTAATATGCTTCCAGCAGTAAGTTGAGTTAATGCTCCCGCTTGTATTAATTTAACGATTAGATTTGGTTCCTCGTACAGTTCTTTATTTCTCTCGGGGTGAACAATAATGGGGGTAATTCCTTTTAGTAATAGTTCATATACAACTTCATATGTGTAGTTAGGCACCTCAAATGATGGAAGTTCTAAAAGTAAATACTTACCCTTATTTCCGAGTGTGAGTATTTCATCCTTCTTAAAGGAATTAAAAATATCTAAATGAATTCTTAATTCTTGACCTGGATAAATCATTAAAGGGAGCCCTTCATTTTGAATAAGTCTATTATAATAAGATACATTCATCAAAATACTTTCTTTTCTATTTTCATATTTCCCGTTCATATGGTGAGGGGTAGCAAATATGTGGGTAATCCCCAAACTTACTGCCAAATTTGCCATCTCTAAAAACTGAGAAATAGTAGAAGGGCCATCGTCAATATTAGGCAAAATATGAGAGTGCAATTCAATCAATTTGTAATCGATCTCCTTCTTACTTAGACTAGAATATATATACTTATCTAGTTAATATTTCATTTAACTATACGTACTAAAGTATTCACCCTTCTTTGATTCGACCCTATTTACAATGACACCTAATATTCTAGCTTTAGCTTTTTCCAGCAGCTCCTTGGCTTTTAAAGCACGATCCTTACTTGTTTTCCTGCTAGCCACCACCATCACTACCCCATCACACCTATTAGCTATTATTTGTGGATCGGTTACAGCAAGTAAAGGAGGGGTATCGTATACGATATATTCATACCTTTCATTTAAATTCTTCATTAATGTTTCCATCGCCTTTGAATTTAACAACTCTGAGGGATTGGGGGGGATTGGCCCACTTGTTAATATATCAAGGTTAGGTATATACGTTTTTGAAATTGCTCCTTCTAAGTCAACTTCTTTTGTTAAAATACTTGTTAAACCAACGAGATTACTTGCCGAAAATGAATAATGAACAGTAGGCTTTCTTAGATCCGTATCCACAAGCAGCACTCTCTTCTCTTGCTGAGACAGAACGATGGATAGATTTGAAGCAACTGTTGACTTGCCATCTGACGGTTCTGGAGAGGTTATCATGATCGATTTAATTTCTTTATCTACCGCTGAAAACAAAATATTCGTTCTTATTTGCCGCAATTGTTCAGATATTACTTCCCTAGGTTTCGTATGGGCAATTAATGGAATTCGGCTCTTGTTTCTATCCTCCGTTCTCAACCTTCGACTCAAATCTATCAACCTCCATTTTTTGTTTTAAGTAGCTCTTTTTCACCCTTTGTTTTGGTATTTTATGAATCATACCTAAAACGACAAGATCTAAAAATGCCTCGATATCCTCACTGCGTTTGATTGAATTATCAAAATACTCAATAAGGAATGAAACCCCAACTCCGATCAATAGCCCAGCTACGATCCCGACAGCAATATTCATAATAGGTTTAGGGCTAATAGGAACTGGATGATCCTTCAACTCGGCTTTAGCAAGAATATTAACATTATCAATATTCATAATTCCTTTAATATCCTGTTGAAAGGTTTCCGAAATCGTATTAGCAATCTTTACAGCTTGATCAGGGTCACTATCTTGAACTGTCAATAAAAAGACTTGGGAATCTGATTGGCTATTTACAAAAATATTAGTATTAAGCTGGTCCACATTTTGTTTCAATTCAAGTTTTTTTATTACCTTTTCTAAAATAATTGGACTTTTAATGATTACGCTATAAGTATTAATTAACTCAATATTATTTCTTAATTGTGATACATCAAGCTGGCTGCTTAAATTTTTTTGATTGACTAATATCTGTGTAGATGCTTCATATTTGGGCGATAAAATATAAAGTGTGGCTACAATACTTAGCGCTGTGGTACTTATTGTAAAAAGGGCAATCAACCACCAACGTTTTTTAATGATACTTATTTTTTCCTTAATACTAAACGTATCTTCCATATGAACCTCCGATAATTGCATCCTGTATTTATAAAAAACTAAATGAAAAGATTCATTGGTTATTCAAAGACCAGCTGCTGGATTTACTTTCCTTTTTGTAGTTCTCTCTCATTCTGCCATTTAATAAACTCAATCAAGGTTTTGTATCGCTGGATTTCCTCTTTTTCAATCCCTAATTCTTTTAGTTCATTTAAAAAATCCACCCACTCTTGTTCAACATAAAGATGTTTGTCCAGGTCCGTGCTAGGTTTTAACAGTGTGATTAGGTCTACATTTAGCACTTTTGCAATTTTTTGCATCACCTCAAGGGATGGATTTTTGTTAATATTCCGTTCAATATTACTAAGATAAGACTTAGATATATTTGCTAGTTCTGCAAACTCAGAGAGGGTGTATCCTCTCTTTTTTCGAATTCTCACTATATTATTTCCGATCATCTATATACCTCTACTCTTTTTTGGCATTTTACAATTTGATCACTTCAATACTCCTTTATTACCGTTGCAGTTCTTATGAATGATTCAGTTTATTTACCAAACATTCGATTACTCTCATTTGATCATCCATTGTCATATTTGACCCTGACGGCAAGCATATTCCAGTTAAAAAAAGTTGCTCCGACACATTCCCATTTTCTTGATGAGAATAGTATTTACATTCTTTAAACAACGGCTGCAAGTGCAGTGGCTTCCAGACATGCCTTGCTTCAATGTTGTTCTCTTCTAATGATGAAAGCAACTCGCAAATGGTCATTCCAGTTAGCCCTTCATTAATCGTTAAAGCGGTTAACCACCGATTGGAGAAGCTGTTCGCTAATTCCGGCATGAAAGTGACACCCGGAAGTTCAGCCAATTCTCGTTGATAAGTTTCGAAAACATTCCTTCTTTCAAGAACTCTCCTTTCCAGCACTTCTAATTGAGCTCTTCCAATTCCAGCTAGTACATTGCTTAAGCGATAGTTATATCCTCGTACACTATGCTGATAATAGGGAGCAGGATCTTTGGCTTGTGTCGCCAAAAAACGTGCCTTTTTCAATGCATCGGAATTATTAGAAACAAGGACTCCTCCACCAGATGTCGTAATAATTTTGTTGCCATTAAATGAATAAATACCAAATTCACCAAACGTCCCACTTGCTCTTCCTTTATAAGTAGAGCCAAGGGACTCCGCTGCATCTTCAATAATAGGAACATCGTACTTTTCACAAATAGCGATTAGCTCATCCATTTTAGCGATCTGTCCATAAAGATTAACAATAATAACAGCCTTCGGAAGCTTCTTCATTCTCTCTGCATCTCTTAAAGCATTTTCAAGTGCTACTGGGGACATATTCCACGTATCAGGCTCTGAATCAATAAAAACAGGTTCGCCGCCTTGATAAAGAATCGGATTTGCTGTTGCCACAAATGTTAAACTTGAGCAAAACACTGTATCCCCTTTTTGTACATCCAATAAAGAAAGAGCCAAATGAATGGCTGCAGTACCTGAACTTACTGCAACAGCTTCTTTTGCCCCTACCGTTCTCGCTATTTCTTTTTCAAAGGCATCAACATTTGGTCCTAACGGTGCAATCCAATTCGATTTGAATGCTTCATGAACATATTTCATTTCGTTCCCGCTCATATGAGGGGGTGATAGAAGAATTCTTTTATTTACAATCGTTTCTACCATAATTAACAGCTCCAATGACAGTGCATTCATTACCCATGACTCTCTTTTCTCATTGTTCCTTCAAAATCTTGCTCATCGATATTTACGTCATCTGATCGAAAAACTTTTATAATTGTTAACCATAATATTTTTATATCTAGGTATAATGATTGGTTTTTCACGTACCAAATATCAAATTTAAACTTCTCATCCCATGTAATTGCATTTCTTCCATTCACTTGAGCCCATCCCGTTATACCAGGTCTAACTAAATGTCTGCTTGCTTGTTCTTCTGAATATAACGGAAGATACTCCATTAGTAATGGGCGTGGACCAACTAAGCTTAAGTCACCCTTTATTACATTAATTAATTGGGGGAGTTCATCAAGGCTGTATTGTCTTAGGAAAGCTCCAAAGGGAGTCAATCGTTGATGATCTGGCAACAACCTCCCATCATTGTCCTTTTCGTTACTCATGCTTCGGAATTTATACAGATAAAAAGGTCTACCGTTCAAGCCGGGGCGCTGTTGTCTAAAAAAGATGGGAGAACCCAGTTTCCATTTAACCAAAATAGTAATCAATAACAAGAAGGGCAACAAAATAATTAAGCCAATTAATGCAATCATCAAATCCATTGATCTCTTCATCTATTCACTTCCCATTCCAATTGACCTTTCTTTCGTCACATTCTAAATAAAAATCCCGGTTGTCATGCCAGCATTTTTAGCATCTTATTTCTGCTTCTTCACTAAGATAACCATCAGGATTATTAGATTGCCATCGCCATGCATCCTCACACATTTCTCTTATTCCGTTTTCTGCCCTCCATCCTAATCCCTGCCTCGCCTTTGCTGGATCTGCATAACAGGCCGCAACATCACCAGGTCTAGGTTGTGTTATTTTGTAAGGTATTCTTACTCCTGTAGCTAATTCGAAGGCAGAAATTAATTCAAGAACACTATACCCTTCACCAGTGCCAAGGTTATAAACTTCTACTCCAGATGAATTAAATGTTTTTTCTAACGCTTTTAAATGGCCATTAGCAAGATCAGCAACATGGATATAGTCTCTTACTCCTGTTCCGTCTACTGTCGGATAACAGTTCCCATAGACTTGAAGAATGTTCAACTTTCCTGCAGCCACTTGCGTAATAATTGGCATAAGATTATTTGGAATGCCATTTGGATCTTCCCCTATAAGCCCACTTTTATGGGCTCCAATCGGATTAAAGTACCGTAATAAAGTAATACTCCATTCGTTATTTGACAAATGGAGATCTTTTAATATTTCTTCTATCATCCATTTCGAACGGCCATACGGATTGATCGGTCTTGGTAGAAAACTCTCACGGATTGGCACAAATTCTGGTATGCCATATACGGTAGCGGAAGAGCTGAATACCATTTTTTTTACGTTGAATTTTTTCATCACTTTGCTAAGAATGATCGTCCCTGTTACGTTGTTTTGATAATAATGAAGTGGAGCTTTTACAGAGTCTCCTACTGCTTTTAACCCTGCACAATGGATAACTGCTTCAATGCTATTTTCTAAAAATACAGTTTCAAGATCATTTTGGCTAAGTATATCAATCTGATAAAATACTATTTCTTTTCCAGTAATTAATTCTACTCGTTTTATCGATTCTCTATTACTATTTGAAAGATTATCTACTACTATAATGTCATAACCTGCATAAATAAGTTCCACACATATGTGACTTCCTATGTAGCCAGCACCTCCAGTTATGAGGATTGCCAAATGATCACCTCCAAAAAATATAGGAAATATGAGTCATACCCAATAAAAAAACACTAATCTTGTAGCTCTAGTTTTATACGAATCTTTATCTAGAGGACGGCAAGTGTTCGATCAACTACACTATGATTACAAAGAAAGAGAAGTCTCGTCTTTAACATTTCACTATCCATTTGTGTAAATTCTTCTAATAGCTGCATAATTGATTCCGTATCTTGATTGAGTGATCTTCCAATATATATTTTTGGATGCACTTGTTCCTCATGTACTTCATCTGCTTTTAACAGCTCTTCAAATAATTTCTCCCCCGGCCTTACTCCTGTATATTTAATGCCTATTTCTTCAATAGATTTTCCTGATAGCCGAATTAAGTTTTTCGCGAGATCAACTATCTTTACTGGTTCCCCCATATCTAAGACAAAAATTTCGCCTCCATTAGCCAATGCACCAGCCTGAAGCACAAGCCTTGAAGCTTCTGGAATGGTCATAAAATATCGAACCATCTCTGGATGGGTAACAGTAACCGGCCCTCCCTTTTGAATTTGCCTTTTAAATAAAGGAATAACACTGCCTCTACTTCCTAGTACATTTCCAAATCTGACAGCAACAAATTTTGTGCTGCTTTTACTATTCATATTTTGAATAATTATTTCCGCTAGGCGTTTAGTAGCCCCCATGACACTTGTAGGATTCACAGCTTTATCTGTAGAAATCATTACAAAATTCTCAACATGGTTCCAGCTGGCAGCATTTGCAACATTCAAAGTCCCTATCACATTATTCTTCACTGCCTCTTCTGGATTACTTTCCATTAAAGGAACATGTTTATGTGCTGCAGCATGGTACACGATATGTGGACGATACTTGTTCATAATCAACATCATTTTTTCATAATCTTGGATATCGGCAATTTCTGTACAAAACTCAATATCCTTTTCACCATAAACTTCTTCTAATTCCATTTTTATCGAATAAATACTATTTTCACCATGACCTAGCAAAATGAGTTTTTTCGGATTAAATAATGAAACTTGGCGACAAATTTCGGAACCTATTGATCCTCCTGCGCCTGTAATTAAAACAACTTTATCCGTAATAAATTTAGATATTCCCCCAACATCTAATTCAATTGGTTCCCTTCCTAATAAGTCTTCTACCTGTACATCAAGAAATTGATTGATAGAGATTTTTCCAGTCATTAAATCTTCAAGCATTGGTATTGTTTGTGTTTTTCTATTCGTTTTCATACATAACTGGAATATTTCGTTTAGTTCTTTACTATGAAGCGATGGAATCGCAATGACAATATTTTCTATATTATATTCTCGAACGGCTCTTTCAATTTGACTTCTTCCTCCAATTACAGGTACCCCAAGTATTTCTAATTGATGTTTTTTAACATCATCATCGATAAATATAATAGGTAATAGCTCTGCATCAATATTTTGCAAAAGCTGTCTAACTACCATCGTCCCTGCTGATCCGGCACCAATTATTAACGTTCTTTTTCTATTCTGAATTCCTTTAGTTGTTCGGTTACTAAACACCCTCCAACAAAAACGCATACCTCCGATTAGTAATATATGAAGCATCCAGGTTATCATTAACAGACGAAAGTAAACATCCTGAAATATTATCATCTGGATAAACCCAACTGTTAGGATAGATAACGTTATTGTTTTAAAAATAATAATAAGTTCGCCAATGCTTGCATACTGCCAAGACTTTTTGTAAAGCTTGTAAAGATAGCTATAAAAGTGATGAGTGATTACTAATATAAAAGAACTAAAAAATAATATTTTATTCGTGATCTCAAGATGATTATTAGATAAAAACACGCCCAAAAAAATAGCTATAAGTACAACAAATGAATCAGAAAACAATAAAAAATAAAATCTATTCCTATTAGCCACCTATATCCTCCTTTCATACTTTTTAAAGTTCTTATCTATAAAGTCTTCCTTAAAAACCTCATAATTAAAAACTTTAAAAATTTGGGCATCTAACCCATCCTCACACCATACCATTGACGACTCGCGTCTAAGGTTATTTTCAACCCACAATATAGCCGAGTGCCTCCATTGATAACGGTAAGAAGACATCACCGCATAAAAAGAACAAAATATTCCTAATAAAGAACACTAAAGCAAAAAAATATATTCATAACCTAATCTGAAGGCAATAAACAATAAGGTTCTTAATAAAGAACTAATAAAGCAAAAAAAATGGCTGATTTCACAACAAATCAATAAAAACCTAGATCATGATCATTTTCAACAACAAACCTTGGAAACTTGATCTTATAGACATCATTTTAGTTCATTATAAAGAACAAATCAATAGAAAATATTAGTTTTTTTGTGAACTTTTATTTAATAATGATTTATATAAATCAAAATGTTAGCTCTATATATGAACATTATCATAGACATATAGGCCACTTAAATCAATTCGTTATAATGAATAGAAATAAAAAATAGCCGGTCTTTCTTGCCGTTTGCAAGATTAGACCAGCCTTATTTATCATACATACGTTTCTATTTTATTTCTGCAAACTCACTGCAATTTTTGAACCTACCTCAGCATTATGCTTCACTAAGGCAATATTCGCAGTCAAGCTCTTTCCTTCAGTTAATTCTTTTACCTTGCTTAATAGGAATGGAGTTACTTTTTTGCCCGCAATATTATTTTCCTTCGCTTCCTTCAATGCAGATTCGATGACATTTGTAATAAATGATTCGTCTAGTGCATCTGCTTCTGGGATTGGATTGGCAATAACAAGTCCGCCTTTTAATCCTAATTCCCATTTTGTACGAATCATCGCAGCTGCTTCTTCTGCAGTATTCACACGATAATTCACGTTAAATGGGCTCGTACGTGTAAAAAAGGCTGGAAGCGCATCTGTTTCAAACCCAACTACAGGTACCCCATGTGTTTCTAAGTATTCTAATGTTAGTCCAAGATCAAGGATGGACTTGGCTCCTGCACAAATTACCGCTACATTCGTTTGAGCAAGTTCTTGAAGGTCAGCAGAAATATCCATAGTCGTTTCTGCTTCTCGATGAACACCGCCAATTCCTCCAGTAACAAAAACCTCAATGCCTGCTAGCTGTGCACAGATCATTGTGGAAGCAACAGTAGTTGCTCCATTCTTCTTATTGGCAATTAAATAAGGCAGGTCTCTGCGGCTTGCTTTTTCAATATCCTTGCTTGTTCCTAAAAACTCAAGATCCTCGTCTGAAAGACCAATTTTAATTCTTCCATTTATGATCGCAATTGTTGCTGGTACCGCGCCATTTTTACGAATAATTTCTTCTACCTCTCTAGCTGTTTCAACATTTTGCGGGTAAGGCATCCCGTGTGAAATAATGGTTGATTCTAATGCAACAATGGGTTTGTTTGCTTTCTTCGCTTCTTGCACTTCAGCAGAATAGTCTAAATAGTTTTCGATCATGATGTAAAACTCCTTATAAAAAGTATTTTTTAAATGTATCTTGCAAACGAATATGATTTAATGTGGAATTCACTGTTTCATGTGATTGAAGTGTCAGGATAGAACAAGCAACCCCAATCTTACAAGCTTCCTCGGTGTTTATCCCATTTAAATGGGCAAACATAATTCCAGCAACAAGGGAGTCCCCAGCACCAGTAACATCTTCAACACTAACCATTGGCGGAAGTACGGCACCTGCTTCTCCATTTTTTGTACGGTAGATTAATCCCTTATCGCCACGAGTGATAACTACCTTTTCTACTCCTTTAGCCATGATTTTCTCAGCTGCCTTGAAAAAATCACTTTCATTCTCTATTTTCAGCTCGGATAATGCTTCTGCCTCATCTTTATTGGCAATTAGCCAAGTGACTCCTTGAAGATTCGGTGGAAGCTTCTTCACCTTTGGAGAAGACACAGGTGTGATACAAAGTGGAATATTTTCTTCCTTACAACGGCTTATCACCTGCTTTAGCACCTTGGCTGGAAAATTCGTATCCATGACAACCATTGCTGATGATGCGATATAGCCCCATCTTTTTTCAATATAATCAAGATCAATAGCGTCATAAATCGCCATATCTGCTAATGCAACAGCCATTTCACCCTCATGATCCAATATAGCTGTATAGGTGCCAGTCGCTGCATTCGGTAACACTTGAGAAGGGCTGATGTCAGCAAATGACTTCGTATATTCAAGCAGCCATTCCCCTTCATGATCCTCGCCAACGACTGTCATAAGAGCTACATCACAGCCAAGTCTTCCTAGGTTCTCCGCAATGTTTCTCGCCACTCCTCCACAAGATTGGGAACTTTCAGCAGGATTGGATGTTCCGAGTTTAAGGTTACTTAACGATTGGATTTTTCGATCAATGTTTGATCCTCCGATAGAGATAATGTCCTTTCTCATTGGAAGAACATACGCCCTTCCAAGCAGCTTTCCTTCCTTAGTCAGAGAGGAAATATATCCTGCTACAGCAGATCTTGAAAGCTGTGTTTTCTCAGCTAATTCATTTTGTGAAATAAATGGATTCGCTTTTATTAGCTGCAAGATTAGTGATTCTTTTTCATTCATTGGTAGCTCAGCCCTATCATCCATAAACTTATGTCTTAATTATAAACACATGTCTTAGAAAAATACAATTACTTTCCGGATAAAAAAGATTAGACAATCTTTGAATAAAGGAATATAATTAGCTAGGTAACTAATTTTAACTAGGTGAATATATGAACGATTACCAAAGTACATTCTTTCATTCCATAAACCAATTCACACGTCATTTTTCTAAATCATTAAACGAAGTGCTTGTCCCTCTAGGATTATATTCTGCTCAATGGACAATCATTTATCTGCTAAAAACAAAGGGACCAGCCACTCAAAAGGATTTATCCCTTTACTTAGGTGTTGAAGCCCCGACGATGACACGAACTTTAGCAAGATTAGAGCTGGCAGGCTGGATTTCAAAAATACCGGGAACAGATAAACGGGAGAAAATGATCATCCTGACAGACACGGCAATCCAAAACTATGAAGGATGGCTTGAAGCTGTTCGATCATGCGAGAAAAAAGTATTAAAAAACATAAGTGACGAAGAAGTTTGCTCAATGATGGGTATTATTGAAAAAATGAATCGGAACCTTTGAATCCAACTGTTTGGAATATGCTTGGCTCTGGTAAATTCTTGGCAATCGGTGCCCTGCCGATTGCTTATTTATTGTGGTCCACTCCCTTACTTCAGCTAACTTTTACTCCGAAAATCATCTAGTTAAAAATCTTACTATTTTACGGAGGTCATCATGAAGAAACAACCACTATGGACAAAGAATTTTTTAGGAATTTCCTTTATTAGTTTATTTTTATTTCTTGTCTTTTATATTTTGCTTACAACATTACCGCTATATGTATTAGATGAATTAGATGGAAATGAAACCCAAGTTGGATTAATTGTAGCCGTATTTTTAATTGCAGCCGTTTTATGTCGACCATTTACAGGAAAATGGATTGATGTGATCGGACGAAAAAAAATCCTTCTTTCTTCCGTTATTATCTTTTTAATCTCAAGTCTTTTGTATTTATGGACAAATTCGATTCCCTTACTGCTTGGACTCAGGTTCCTGCATGGAATCGGGTTTGGGATGGCAACAACTGCAACAGGAGCAATCATTGCTGACATTGTTCCAAATGAAAGAAAAGGAGAAGGACTTGGATATTATGCATTATTTATGAATTTAGCGATGGTCATTGGCCCGTTTGCTGGCCTAACGGTTATCCAAATAACAAGTTTTCAGCTTCTCTTTATCTTGTGTACTGTTTTAGCCTTCTTTGCACTCGTATTGTCATTTATTGTTCGTATTCCTGAGGCTTCACCCCTTGTAGAAACCGTACATTCTAAATTCTCGATTGGCAGCTTTTTCGAAAAGAATGCCATTTCAGTATCCATTGTAGGTGGAATATTAGCTCTTGCTTATTCAGGAATCCTTTCGTTTATCTCTGTTTACGCAAAGGAATTAGGATTATTTAAAGCGGCTAGCTTTTTCTTTGTTGTTTATGCTGTTGCGATTGTTCTATCACGACCATTTACAGGAAAATGGTTTGACCTTTATGGGGAAAATAAAATCGTTTACCCGTCTATTATTTTGTTTGCTATCGGAATGGTTCTGCTAAGTCAGGCTAACAGCACCTTCTTATTCCTATTTTCAGCTGCTATTATCGGACTAGGCTATGGGAGCCTTTCCCCAAGTCTACAAACTGTTGCCATTAAAAACTCAGCACCTTCAAAAAGGGGATTAGCTACCTCTACATTTTTCACGTTTTTTGATTCAGGGATTGGGATTGGTTCCTATACACTAGGTGTTGTGGCAGTATACACGAATCTATCCAATTTGTATTTAGTTCTTGCTATTGTGATTCTCCTTGCTTTATTTGCTTATTATCTTCTACATGGTAAAAAGTCTAATGACCAGAATATGATGCATACTGAAGCGGATATTTCAGCGTAAGGACAGAAGAGCCCATTATGGGCTCTTTTTCTGTGTAAAAAGGGAATGGACGGTCTAATTAATTGAACAAGCCTTTATGTACGAGGTAACACCCGCACAGTAGAAATTAGGCAGATCGACATTTACATTGGTTGTGAGCAGTTGTTCATGAATGTTATTTGTCAATATATAATTATGTATTTTTTCTGAATATTCATTGTATTGATTGTTAAAAATAGAATATAATGTAAGTAAGATACTTACATTGTAAAATCTTTTAGGAGGAAACCATATGGTTTATATTTGGATATTAAATTTTACCATTCCTATTGTTTCAATGATTGGTCTTGGAATTCTAATCGATCATATGTGTAAACCCGATAAAACCGTTAACCAGGAGGGAAATAAATAATTCATGCATTTTATTAGCTGCTGCCTATTAGCAGTTTTTTTCTTTTAAAGAAAAAAGCCAAACCTATTTAGGTTCAGCTTCAGTTCTTGGTAAAATTAAAATTTCTACCCTTCTATTTTTTGCTTTTCCTTCAATTGAATCATTTGAAGCGACAGGCTGGAATTCACCAAATCCTTTTGCACTGAACATTCTTGGATCAAGTTCATTATTTTTCAAAATAATTTTCATAAAATTAATAGCCCGCATCACACTTAATTCCCAGTTTGATTCAAATGGCGCATTCCCGATTGGAACATTATCTGTGTGCCCGCTTATGATAATATTTCTTGGCGGGTCCATAATTAGAAGTTCAGCAATTTCGTTGGCAATCTTTAAATCCTCTGGCCGGACATCTGCACTTCCTGGTGCAAATAACACATTATCTCTTATAGAAACCATTAGGCCTTCGCCTGTTAAAGATGTTTGCAGTTTCCCTGTTAACTGATTTTCTTCAATATATTTGTTTACCTTCTCTTGGACAGCTTCCAATTCCTTCTGATCTACCTTTTGAAGCAGCTTTTTATCAATTTGCAGACCATTTGGGTCGTCATTGTTTTTGTCCTTAGTCTCTTCATCCGCCTGCATTTGTCCCTCTGGCAATGGACTTGGGAACTCCATCATCCCAGTCCCCCCTGTAAGTGCACTGCTGAATGCTTTTGAAATCGCCTGAAACTTAACTGCATCGATTGAACTAGATGCAAAAAGTACAATAAATAAGGCTAGCAATAATGTTAGAAGATCAGAATAAGGAAGAAGCCAAGATTCATCCACATGCCCTTCGTCATGACCCTTTTTCTTTCTTCGTTTACTCATCCTTCTTCACACTGCTTTCTTCAAGAAATTTCTTTCTATCCCCAACAGGTAAATAAGAAGCTAATTTTTGCTCAATCACTCTTGGTGCTTCTCCTTCCAAGACAGATAATACGCCTTCAATCATCATTGATTTAAGCTTTACTTCTTGTTTTGATTTACGTTTTAACTTATTTGCGAATGGGTGCCAAAGCACATATCCAGTGAATATCCCTAGTAAAGTTGCAACGAAAGCCGCACTGATCGCATGCCCTAAAGCATCTGTGTCACTCATATCCTTCAATGCTGCTATCAAGCCTACTACTGCCCCTAATACCCCCAAGGTTGGAGCATAGGTTCCAGCCTGTGTAAAAATTAGTGCTCCAGCTGAATGTCTTTCTTCCATTGCCTCAATTTCTTCACTTAAAACGTCACGTATGTAATCGGCACTCTGTCCATCAACCGCTAATGACAAACCATTTTTTAGAAACGGGTCGTCTATTTCGCTCGTTTTTGCTTCAAGAGCAAGCAGCCCTTCTTTTCTTGCTAATTGTGCCCACTCAGAAATCATTTTGATTAGATCAATCGGATCCATTTGTTTTTTTTCCTTAAAAATGACGCCAAATAATTTGGGAACCCGTTTGATTTCACTAGTTGGGAATGCAATAATAACTGTTGCAGCTGTACCTGCCAGGATTATTAGGATAGCCGCTGGGTTAGCCAATGCATGCAGATCAACCCCTTTTAATACCATCCCTACCCCTACAGCAACGATTCCTAATATTAATCCAATTAACGATGTTTTATCCATATGCTCTCTCCTATTTCTATTAATCTATAAATGATATTTTTAATCAAAAATACATTGAAAATCCTCGATATAGTAAATGATTTCTTACTTCTTATTTCGACAATATTCTTATAAGCTTTAGGTGAAATTACATATTTAATTGATTTTCATTTTTTATGCATTAAATGGAGAGGTCAAATTAGAAAGCAGGGATGTTATCCCTGCTTCCGACTTTCATTCATTAAAACCAGCAGCATCTTCTTCTGCAGCAATGTCTATTACGGTCTTCTACACCAGCTACATTTCTTCTTCTGCAATGATGACCATGATTATTGTCATCTTCCGCACCCATAACGAACACTCTGTTTGCACGAATAATAACCTGATCAGCATTTATAACTCGTCTATTGCTATTATCATGGTGGTTATTATGGTGGCCCCAACTATTACACATAATATTCCCCCTCCTTCCATCTCAATTACTATAGAATATGTAATCAAAAATGAATCGAATGGACAAACTTACTATGAAGGGATATATTTCTTAAATTAACACTTTCACCTAGACCTTCTTTTAATGAAAATCACCCAAATTTAATCTACATAGGTTTCTCGAATAGGGGGAAGCTACTTGAAGATATAGGAAAGGGGTGTTTACTATCGCTCGCGGTGAACATTTTAATCATAAAAAGAAAAATCATCCAGGGAATTTCCCTGACATTGCCGAAACTGAAAAGCGTGCAGCTACAGAAGCACAGGAAGATGAAGAATTTCTTGTTGTTCAAGAAGCCTTTAAAAATCGTGTCGAGGAAGAGGAAGACTGATAATATTAGGGGAAAAAGCGGGTCTAATATATTTAGACCCGCTTTCATTCTATATTAAATCGATTTTTACACCCTTTAGCCATGCAGCGCATACTGAAATATCCTTTGAAAAGATACGATCCTTTGTAATAGAAGGAACAATCTTCCGTGCCTCTTCATAGAAGCGTTTTGTTTTATCTGCCATTTTCTCAATTCCTCTGTATTCTACTGCCTGGAGCGCACAAATTAGTTCGATCGCAAGGACATGATTCACATTCTGAACAATTTGATACGCATGTCTTGATCCAATTGTACCCATACTCACATGATCCTCTTGGTTAGCTGAGGAGGGAATTGAATCCACGCTTGCCGGATGGGCTAAGGTTTTGTTTTCAGATACAAGTGACGCCGCAGCATATTGCAGGATCATCGCCCCTGATTGAAGACCTGGTTCTGGGCTTAAAAATGGCGGCAAGTCACTTAGCTGTGGATTGACTAAACGTTCAATTCTTCGCTCAGAAATATTAGCGAGCTCTGCGACAGCAATCTTCATAAAGTCCATGGCAAAGGCAATCGGCTGCCCATGGAAGTTCCCACCTGAAATGACATGATCACCCTCATCAAAAATGAGCGGATTATCGGTTGCTGCATTTATTTCGATTTCTAGCTTTTCTTTTACATAATCAAGCGCCTGCCATGAAGCTCCATGCACTTGAGGAATACAACGAATGGAGTATGCATCCTGAACACGAATATCCCCTTGCTTAGTAATTAAAGCACTCCCAGATAAGTATTCTCGGATTCGCCTAGCCGTATCTACCTGCTGTTTATAGCCTCTTGCCATATGAATTTTCTCATCAAATGCATCAATAATGCCATTTAGGCCTTCCATCGTAACCGCAGCAATCAATTCACTTTGATAGGCAAGCTTCTCTGCCTCCAGATAGCCGACAACCCCCATCGCTGTCATTGCCTGTGTCCCATTAATTAATGCTAGTCCTTCTTTTGCTTCTAAAGTAAGAGGCTCCATTCCTTCTTCTGAAAGAACCTCATTAGATGATCTTCTTTCCCCTTTATAATAAACCTCTCCCTCACCTACTAGAACGAGTGCAAGGTGGGAAAGCGGTGCAAGATCCCCGCTAGCACCAAGTGACCCTTGCTGCGGAATCACTGGATGGATTTCTTTATTTACTAAATCAATCAGACGCTCAATAATAATAGGTCGTGCCCCTGAAAATCCCTTCAGTAACGCATTAGCCCGTAAGAGCACCATAGCACGTGACACAAGCTCGGGAAATGGCTCCCCTACTCCACAGGCATGAGAACGAATAAGATTAAGCTGAAGATCGTTCACATCATTCGGATCAATGAGGACATCGCTAAATTTTCCAAATCCCGTATTAATTCCATATACAACTCTTTCCTCATTTACGATTTTCTTAACTGCGTCATGACTCTTCCTAACCTTATCCATGCTTTCCTCAGATGCTGAAACCTTTTCATTATTGAATAAAACCTTTTTTACTTCCTCTAAAGTTAATGTGTTTCCAGATAAAATAACCATTTCCTTCCTCCTCAGTACATTAGTGAGATAAAGAAAAGGCTGTACTTCAAACAAGCGTTTGAAATACAGCCTTTTTGTATGAACAAGCTACTGATTGACAAGTCATAGCAATCATTCCAATCGAAAATTTTCCGAATATAATTAATTTTACGATCAGAACAGATTTATTGTCAATGAATATTTGTAAAATTTTAACAAGTTAGATTATTAGATCGTTAGCAGAGTAAAGTGTTTTTTTTAATAATGATGCAGACTAATACTTAGGGAATAGAGGTTAATTTCCGCTGCAGGTCGCTCAGCGTCCCGAAGGGTGGGCGGTTAGCCTACTCGGCGCATTTGCGCCTGTAGAGTCTCAGCTGTCCCACTTCTCCTTCTGGAGTCTCTCACCTTCCGCTTCAATTAACCAAAGTTTTTGGCAATCATTATTCATTTAAACAACTGGTTCAAAATAACAATCTTTTAGAAAAGTACCAACATTAAAGAGTAACGAACTCTTAATCAAATTTTAATCCCTTTAACGCCTCTGCTAATGCATTATTGATTGGTTCATCTTGTTTATTTTGTTCCTTTAAATACTTTTGTACAGTACGTTTATCTACTTTCCCCTTTGATTCCTTTTTACGGCGTGCCTCGAAAGCCGATAGTTTTTCACGATAGCCGCATTTACATGCGAATATTTGGCCTTCTCCTTCCCCTCGGAGCTCTAGCTTCTTCTTACATTGTGGGCAGCGTGCATTTGTTACGCGTGCGACATTTTTTCGATGTCCACATTCTCTATCCTGGCATACGAGCATCTTGCCTTTTTTTCCATTCACTTCAAGCATTGGTTTTCCACAGTCTGGGCAGCTCTTTGTGGAAATGTTGTCGTGCTTGTATTTTTTATTGCTTGCTTTGATTTCCGCTACAATCTCTTTCGTATATCGTTTCATCTCACCAATAAAGACTTCCTTTTTCAGCTTGCCCGCGGCGATTGCTTCGAGCTTCTGCTCCCACTCTGCTGTTAAACTAGGCGATTTTAGCTCTTCAGGCACTAAATCCAATAGCTGCTTTCCTTTTGAGGTAATATAAATATCTTTGCCCCTCTTTTCAATAAGGAATGAATTGAAAAGTTTATCAATAATGTCTGCCCTTGTGGCAACAGTTCCTAGACCACCAGTTGATTTTAACGTTTCTGCTAATTTTTTATCCTCTGTATTCATATACTTTGTTGGATTTTCCATTGCCGAAAGTAATGTTGCCTCATTAAAACGTGCAGGTGGCTTCGTTTGACCAGATGTTTGAGCAATTAGTTTTACGTTTAATGTGTCTCCTTTTTCTATGCGAGGCAAAAGTTGTTCTTTCAAATCATCTGCTGCATCATCATCTTCAAAGCGATTTTCATATACTTCCTTCCAGCCGAGTGATAAAATTGTTTTCCCTCTTGCAGCAAAGTACTCCTCACCAATTTTTGCACGAAGGGTTAATTGCTCATATTCAAAGGCAGGGAATAATACGGCTAAAAATCGTTTAACAACTAGCTCATAAATTTTGCGCTCTTTATCTGTAAATGCAGAGAAATTCACATAGCTTTCTGTTGGAATAATGGCATGGTGATCAGATACTTTGCTATCATCCACAAATGATTTTGACGCTTTTATCGGTTTGTTTAAAATCTTATTAGCTAATGAGCGAAATTCTCCGATTCCACATGCTTTTAAGCGTTCAGGAAGCGTTCCGACGATGTCTGAAGAAATATAACGTGAATCCGTTCGAGGATAGGTTAAAACTTTATGCTGTTCATACAGCTTTTGCATAATGTTTAACGTTTCCTTTGCCGAATAGCCAAAGATTTTATTTGCATCACGCTGCAGCTCTGTTAAATCATAAAGACCTGGAGCATAGGACTTCTTCTGCTTTTTCTCCATTTCTGTTACAATGGCATTTTTGCTGCCGAGTTTCTTCACGATTCCATCGATTTTCTCTTTATCAAAGCTGCGGCTGTTCCCTTTTGCATCCTGCCAAGTCAGCTTTAAATGATTGGTTGTTTGGGCTTCAAAGCCGTAATAGGTTTTTGCCTTAAAGTTTCTAATTTCTTCCTCTCGTGCAGCAATGATCGCTACAGTTGGTGTTTGTACACGGCCACAGTTTAACTGAGCATTAAACCTAGTAGTTAAGGCGCGTGTAGCATTTAAACCGATATACCAGTCTGCTTCTGAACGTGCAACTGCCGAAGCATATAAATTATCATACGCTTTACCAGGTTTTAAGTTGGCAAAGCCTGCTTTAATCGCCTTATCCGTAACAGATGAGATCCATAGCCGCTTCAGCGGTTTATTGACTTTTACTTTATCAATTATCCAGCGTGCAACTAACTCTCCCTCTCTTCCTGCGTCTGTTGCTACAATGATTTCATTGACATCTTTTCTGATCAGCTGACTTTTAACCGCTTGAAACTGTTTTCCAGTCTGCTTAATCACCGTCAACTTCAAACGCTCAGGCAGCATAGGCAGATCTTCTAAATTCCATGTTTTATATTTCACATCATAGCTCTCTGGATCTGCAAGTGTGACAAGATGGCCCAATGCCCAAGTTACAATATATTTATCTCCTTCAAGATACCCATTTCCTTTTTTATTACAATTCAGCACACGTGCAATATCTCGTGCAACTGAAGGTTTTTCTGCGATTACAACACTTTTTGCCATATTTAAAACATCCTTTCAAAATTGCCGTAAGTTAAATATAGCATACGTCCTTAGTGGAATCAGCAATTCTGAATTAGTCTAGTTTTTTGAATGATCAATATCCTCTCTTTATCTTTTTTGTCATAAAAAGCTCGTCTCCTTTCATAGCATGTACTAACTTAATGAAGGAGAGTGAAGAAATGTTAAACAGAATTGCAGACCGCTTTTCAAAGCTCGTAGAAAGATATCTTCCTGATGCGTTTGTTATTGCTGTTTTAATGACGCTTCTTGTTTTTGTCCTCGGTTTCTTTATGAGACCGTCTGAACCTGTCGAGCTTTTCAAATCATTTGGTGATGGGTTCTGGGTTTACCTTACTTTTACCATGCAAATGGTTCTATTATTAATGACTGGAATGGCATTAGCTTCTGTACCTATCGTTGAAAAAATGCTTGCCTTTATTGCAGCTAAGGCAAAAACAGCCAATCATGCATATGTCATAACCTTTCTTGTATCTTCTGCTGCCTATTATATTAACTGGGGACTAGCTGTTGTGGTTGGCGCCATAATTGCCCGGGAATTAGGCAAAAGGAATAAAAAAGCTCACTTCCCCCTCTTAGTTGCAGCTGCCTATACACCAACTGCACTTTATACAGCTGGCTTATCTAGTTCTATTGGGCTGACGGTTGCCACTAAAGGCCATTTCCTAGAAAATGTTATGGGTGTTGTTCCAACTTCCGAGACTATCTTTCATCCCGGAACAATGATCATCTTCCTCTCACTATTAATAACACTTCCTATCTTTATTGTTCTAATGGCTCCTAAAAAAGGCATCATTTCCTATTCATCTCAGTCTAAAAAAGCAGAAACTAAGAATCACAATGAAATAGAATCAACTCCTGCAGAACGATTAGAAAATACCTCTTTTTTAGGCATTATTACCGGATTAATCGGAATCGTTTATGTTGTTTATGAATGTATTAATGGAAGAGACCTGGATTTAAATATCATCAATATTCTTTTTTTATCACTTGGACTGATTCTCCATAAATCACTGGGACGATATGCAAAGGCTTTTAAAGATGCTGGGACAGCGATCTCTCCTATTATCCTTCAATTTCCTTTTTATGCAGGAATCATTGCCGTACTAGGCAACTCGGGACTTGCTGAAGCTATTATTAATGGCCTGGCTTCAATTGCAAGCAAAGATACATTTGATATTTTTACGTATTGGACAGCAGGTCTCGTTAACATTCTTGCCCCTTCTGGAGGAGGGCAATGGGCACTGCAAGGTCCGCTTCAAGTTCCAGCAGGCATCCAGCTCGGTGTTGATCCTGCGATTACTGCTATGGCAGTTGGCTGGGGGGACGCTTGGACTAACTTAATTCAGCCATTCTGGGCATTGCCAATACTGGCTGTAGTCGGTCTTCATATTCGTCATATTATGGGTTATTGCATTTTATTAAGTATTTGGGTAGGGGCCCTAACCACTGTTCTTATCTATTTTGTATACTAATTAATTTTCTATATTGAATGTTTCAACTCTCCGCTTTTTTCAAATATTTCTTGTTTTTTCCTCAAATTTGGTAGTATGATAGCGTTATTCTAAAATGGAAATAGAGGAAACAACATGAGAATTAAAGATTGGGATTCAAATTTAAAGGTTCGATTATTTGGGGAAGCCGCTTTAAATATTGCCTTTTGGATGTTCTTTCCGTTCTTAACTATTTATTTCGCAGGTGAATTTGGGAAAGACAAAGCTGGCTTAATGCTTATTTTTTCACAAGTATTTTCTGTAATAGCTAACTTAATGGGCGGTTATTTCGCCGATCGTTTTGGACGTAAAACGATGATGGTTCTGTCATCTTTCGGGCAGGGGATATGCTATCTTGTTTTCGCTCTAGCTAGTTCTCCATGGTTAAACTCCCCATGGATTGGGTTTATCTGCTTTGCGCTTGTCGGTGTTTTCAGCTCATTCTATTGGCCAGCAAGTCAAGCCATGGTTGCCGATGTAGTCGAAGAAAAGCATCGCAGTCATGTGTTCGCTATTTTCTATACGTCTATTAATATAGCTGTTGTTGTCGGTCCGATTTTAGGAGCGATTTTTTATACCGATTATCGCTATCAGCTGCTACTTGCTGCGGGGATTATCTGCATCGTTCTATCAGGGCTTCTTGCCAAAATGACGAGAGAAACCGTGCCGGAACATACTGGACTATCCCAAGAAAATAAGAAATGGCATACTGTTTTAATCGATCAAATAAGAGATTATGGAATAATTTTCCGGGACAAAACATTTCTGCTTTTTATTATAGCCGGTGTTCTAGCAGCACAAACATTTATGCAGCTCGACCTGCTGCTTCCCGTTTATATGAAAGAGTTTGTGCAAAATCAGACGTTGCTTCAATTTGGGGAGTGGTCATTCACGGTCCATGGGGAGCAAGCCTTTGGCATCTTGCTTTCTGAAAATGGCTTTTTAGTTGCATTGTTTACAGTAGTCGTTACGAAAATGATGACGAAGTATAGAGAGAGAAATGTGTTTGTTTTCTCTTCTTTAATCTACGCAGTAGCAATTTTTATGATTGGTCAAACGAATTGGATTTGGGGATTAATTTTTGCGATGGCACTCTTTACACTTGGTGAATTGATGGCCGCAGGCATTCAGCAAAGCTTTGTTTCTAAAATTGCTCCTGATCATATGAGAGGACAATATTTTGCAGCGGCAAGCCTTCGTTTTACGATCGGCAAAACCATTGCCCCCATTTCGATCCCATTAACTGTATGGATTGGCTATGACTGGACATTTGTTATATTAGCTGTACTTGCCTTATTAAGTGCATTCTTATATTGGGTTATGTTTGCGATGACTGAAAAGTCAAATCATCTGAAAGTAAAAAAGGAATCCGGATAAGGATTCCTTTTTTTAACAAGCATCATTATTGTGACCGATAAACTGAAAAATTAACCGGAAAACTCACAAAAGTGACCGGAATCATTAATAATCTAACCGGAATATGATAAAGCAGGAACTTTTGAATCATTCAAAGTTTCTTTTTTGCCATAAAAACGCTACAATGTTAATGAAGATTCTGAAAAAGGAGATTACATAATGAGTGACTTTCAAAAAAACTTAGAAAAATATGCTGAGCTGGCAGTAAAAGTTGGTGTAAATATTCAAAAAGGGCAGACTCTTGTCGTGAACACGACACTTGATGCAGCTGAATTCGTCCGACTTGTCGTAAAAAAAGCATATGAAGCTGGCGCACATAATGTAGTTGTTAACTGGAGCGATGATGTTGTTTCCCGTACAAAATACGAGCTTGCTCCTGACGAGGCTTTCAATGAATATCCAGAATGGCGTGCAAAGGAAGTTGAAGAGCTTGCAGAAAATGGTGCAGCATTCATGTCAGTCGTTTCAGCAAGCCCTGACTTATTTAAAGGAATTAACCCAGAGCGCATAGCTAACTTCCAAAAGGCAGCTGGGAAAGCATTGTCTAAATACAGAAAAATGATGATGTCTGACAAAGTCAGCTGGACTGTTATCGCAGCTCCTTCACCTGCATGGGCTGACAAGGTCTTCCCCGATGCACCTGCAGAGGAAAGAGTTCAATTGCTATGGGATGCTATCTTTAAAGCAACGCATACAGATGTTGAAAATCCAGTTCAAGCATGGAAAAACCATGATGAAACGCTTCACGAAAAAGTTAATTATTTAAACAATAAACGATATAAGAAACTTCACTATACTGCTCCAGGAACAGACTTAACAATCGAGCTTCCTGAAAAGCACCTATGGTGTGGTGCCGGAAGCATCAATGAAAAAGGTCATGAGTTCATGGCAAACATGCCAACCGAAGAAGTATTCACCGTTCCTTTAAGAACTGGTGTAAACGGAACGGTATCGAGCACAAAGCCTCTAAGCTACGGAGGCAATATCATTGATCGCTTTACACTCACGTTTGAAAATGGACGCATTGTCGATGTGAAAGCAGAAGAAGGCGAAGAAATCCTTAAGCAGCTTGTCGAAACAGACGAGGGCTCACATTATCTTGGAGAAGTGGCACTTGTCCCTTTCAACTCGCCCATTTCTCAATCCAATCTTCTTTTCTACAACACATTATTTGATGAAAATGCTTCTAACCACCTAGCGATCGGCAGTGCGTACGCATTCTGTTTAGAAGGCGGCAAGCAAATGTCCAGTGATGAACTGAAGGAACATGGATTAAATGATAGCTTAACACATGTCGACTTCATGATTGGTTCAGCTGAAATGGATATTGACGGCATTACTGCTGACGGCAAATCCGAGCCTGTCTTCCGTAATGGAGATTGGGCGTTTTAAAGGCACACTTAAATGATCATGCGGATTTCCTCCGCATGATCATTTATTTTTTTCGTAAAAACATCTGCTTTACCTTTCCTTCTTTATCGGTCAAAATTTCAATACTGTATTTATCTGCCAAATAAACAGCAAGTTTTCCTTCCCCTTTATCTATCTCTTGCTGAGGGGTTCCAAACAATTTTTTCACATTCGTTAACGTGGTTTTCAGCCGTTCACCGGGAATGGATACAGCATTGACGATACCTGTAGCCTCTTCAAAATAGTAGGTGATTTCGGGGTATGATACGTACGGAACATCAATTGCATCTCTTCCCTCATCTATATAATGCGGGTTGGACTTTTTTATATTTGAAATACTTGTTCCAATTGGATATGGGCTTCCTAAAGGAATTCCTTGCTTTGCTTTTTCTAGTACTTCACTAGTAAGTTCTATATTTAAAAACGGAAAAAAGTATTCACTTTTTTCGTTCCATAGCTTGTACCATTTCTCCCCTTCTTGTTCTTCCACCTGTGTCTCATCATGCTTATATAAAACCATTGCTTCTTTATCAAATCCCCATGTCGTAAATATCCAATCTTCCCCGCCAACTAAATGAGCTGTTTGAATAAACTTCTGATTAACTGCTTTCACTTTAGTACCAACAATCGGCAGTATGCTCTCACTTTGTTGAATTTCTTTTATTTCTCCTTTATCTATAAAATAGAAATTGGGGTGTGATTCTTTGTCTATCACTGCAATAACCGTATTTTTCCCTAAGTTTAATGGATATGCCTGAACAGCGGAGGAACTAAAAGTTAATTCTCCCTTTTGCTCCAACACTTCCTGTTTATACGCGACCGTTGAATCTTTTTCTGCCAAATACATAGAATAATGACCTGTGTACAATTGTTCCCCTTTATTGGCATTATCTGAAGGTGCCTCTTTTAATCGGCTTTGCTCATCATCTGCAAAAAGAAACACAGTGTATTCAAATTCATCAGCCACTGCTTCAAATTGGTAGAGTGCTTTTTCCTTCAGCCATACTGTTTCCATCTTTTCTTTTCCTTCTGTCATCACTGCTAATCTATTATCACTTGATTGTTGGGTGTTTTTTTTCATCTCATGATTTTCTATTTTAATTGTTGTGTCTAGTTTCTGTGAACAAGCTGCCATTCCGGCTAGCATCAATAAAGCTAATATATATATATAATTTTTCATTGAATTCTCCCTAGTATGTCAATCACTATGTTAAGAGTGTAACAAAAGAAAAAGGATTCTACAAATCTCCCAATTTTCAAAAATGAACTAAAAAAGAGTGCAAAATCAATATAGATTTCACACTCTTTCTTTATTAGGTTAATTGGCTTACTTGATTTGTTTCCTTTTTCCCAGACACTAAACTAACTGAAATAAACGCAATCAATGATAAAACAATCGGAAGGGTAACCGTATGCATACCGAGAGGATTTGGAAAGTAAAGGTGAATAATGATATAAGAACCCGTCCCAACAAGCATCGATGTTATTGCCCCAAATTTATTTCCTCTTTGCCAATAAAGCCCAAGGACAACTGGCCAAATGAATGCTGCCTCTAAACCGCCAAAGGAAAATAAATTTAGCCAAATAAGCAAATCTGGAGGACTAATTGCCATTAAAAAAACAAGGATTCCTAACACGGCCGTTACACCAAAGCTCATTTTTTTAATGGAACCTTCACTTGCATTTGGTCTTATATAATTAATATATACATCCTTTACAACGGTAGAACTTACAAGTAGCAGAAGAGAATCCACTGTTGACATGATGGCAGCCATCGGAGCTGCCAAGACCACACCAGCTAGCCATGGTGGCAATACTTTCAGAGCAATTAACGGCATAACCGAATCTCCAACTTCAATACCAGGCATAATCGGCCGGGCAAAAACACCTATTAAATGCATGCCGAGCATGATAGATCCTACAACAATTGTTCCGATAATAATTGCCCGATGCATCGCTTTCGAGTTTTTATAAGACATGGCACGGACCGTAACTTGCGGCAGTCCAACAACACCAACACCAACAAGAATCCAAAATGAGGAAACATAGAGCGGTGTCAGTCCTCCATCAAATCCATAAGGAGTAACTAATTTCGGATTCTCAGCTGCCAAATCGCTGATAATTTTTGGAATTCCGCCACCTGCAATGATAACAGCAATAAGAAGTATAAGTGTGCCAATGAACATGATTGCACCTTGAACAGCATCTGTTAAGGCGACCGCACGAAATCCGCCAATAACAACATAAACCATAACAGAAATGGCAAAAATAAATAAAGCAGACATATAGCTAATACCCGTCAGTGATTCAATAAGCCTTGCCCCGCCGACCCATTGGGCTGCCATTGCTGAAAATAAAAAGATAATAATACTAAAGGCTGACAGTATAACGACCCACTTGCTTTTATAACGTTCCTTTAAAAAGTCAATTAAGGTAACTGCCTGATATCTTCTTGCCATGATAGCAAATTTTTTCCCTAGGATCATGAGCACAAAATAGCCTGTGACGACTTGTGACATAGCCAGCAGCACCCATCCAAGCCCTTGTGTATACGCTACACCAGGACCGCCAATAAAGCTGCTCGCACTCCCATATGTCGCCATCATTGTCATCGCTAATATAAAGCCGCCAAGCTCTCTCCCTCCAAGAAAATATTCCTGAAGAAAAGAATTGGATGAGTTCATTTTTTTGCTTGCCCAAAAACCGATAATAAAAATAAAAACTAAAAAAATGATTAACGGGGTAACCACTTGCCCATTCATTTTGTCTCGGCCTCCCCTTCTGTTTCATCATCAAAAGAAACATCTTTAAAAAATAATTTAACCGCTAAAATAACAAGAATGGCCATAATGACAAATCCAACTACACAGCTATAAAAAAACCAAGCAGGCAAGCCGAAAATATATTGGTAGTTTTCGACAGACTCTGATCCAAGAGGACCATAAGCAAAGCCAAACCACCAGACAAAATTAAAAAGTACCAATCCAATCCCGATCCAAGCTTCCTTAACAGCAATTTTAAATCGAGGATCTTTCCGCTGTTTGTGTTTTTCCATTGTATCCTCCTAAAGTATTCTACTTTTAGTATTGTAAAGAAACCTCAAAATATTGCATAGCATAAAATATCAAAGAACAAATAACTGAATATTCATACTAATAATTACATGATACCCAAACATTCGCAACAATTTCTTTTACACTAGGTCAATATTCACACAGATGAATGTATTAAGGATTTTCCGATTTCTTGAAATTGAGACCTTTTAAACTAGCTTCCTCTGCTTACAAATAGTATAATAACGATAATTTTTTATATAGAAAGGTGCTTTCATCCATGTGGAATGAGTTTAAAAAGTTTGCTTTGAGAGGAAACGTTCTAGATCTTGCTGTTGGAGTCATCATCGGAGCTGCCTTTGGAAAAATTGTTTCCTCGCTCGTTGATGACATTATTATGCCGTTAGTAGGGGTTCTTATTGGAAGTGGGATTGACTTCTCAGACCTTGCTTTTCCAATAGGAAATGCGGAAGTAAAATACGGAGCTTTTATTCAAACAGTTGTTGACTTTCTTATTATTGCATTTTCTATTTTTGTCTTTATAAGAATAATTAATAAACGATTTAGACAAAAAGAAGAAGAAGTACAAGCTGCACCGAAAGTGGATAAGAAAGAGGAGCTATTAGCAGAAATAAGAGATTTATTAAAGGAAAAATAACTTTTTTGAAACCATTTTTAAGGATACCCGTATATTAACTATAGTTAAATTAATTTGAGGAGAAATGAAAATATGTATGCACAACAAACAACTAATCCATATTTGCCATCCGTTTTGAGAACGTTTGCGATTTCTTTAGGAATTGCCTTTGCTGGTACGATGGCAGGTGTTTTTGTTCCACCCGCTATGTTTTTGCCACTCATGATTCTTGAAATTGGGATGCTCATTTTTGCGTTTATTATCCGCCGCAAAAAAGCAATGTCTTATTCATTCCTGTTTGCATTTACATTTATTTCTGGTGTCACCACGTACCCAATTGTTTCGCACTACTTAGCGACTATAGGACCTAACCCAGTTTTACTTGCTCTTGCTACGACAACTACGGTATTTACTGGCCTTGCCATTTACGCATCGACGACAAAACGGGATTTATCTTTCCTAGGCGGAATGCTAATGGCCGCACTATTAGCGCTGATTGCCATTTCAATCTTCAGCCTATTTTGGCCGCTGAGCTCTACAGGAATGCTTGCATTCTCATTCATTGGTGTACTCGTATTCAGCGGATATGTACTGTATGATTTTAACCGCATGAAGCATTATGGGGTATCAGCTGAAGAAGTCCCTTTAATGGCACTTAATCTATATCTTGATTTTATAAACTTGTTCATTAATATTTTACGTATTTTCGGTATTCTTGGAAGCAGAGACTAAGCAGGAGAGTGACTCCTGCTTTTCTTATTGACGGTATTTACAAAAATAAAAAAAACGGGTAAAAAGTTAATCATACTCTTTTCCCCGTTTCTTCATCTTATGATACTTACCAATAAATTTAGACGGTTCTGCTTTAACTTGAAAGGAAAATAATCCCCTATTTGTATGAAGATAGAAAAAACCGAATTCAGAACTAGATGCTCTGTAGGAAATATCCCAGACTTCATCTAAGAGAAATTCATTTATGTGGGATATAATTTTATCTTCCGCTAGAAGCAATTGCTCTTCTCTCTCTTGAAAATATTGTTTATTCCAATCAATTGAACGAGACACAATCATATAAGGAAGGGCAGCGATTATCTTCACAAAGAACCTCCAAATGTCTTTTCTGATTCCATTGAAACATAAATCACACCTATAGAACAAACAAAAGAGGCATACCACTACAATGTGATATGCCATTTTCAGCCTATTCAACAGTTACAGCTAATTCTTTAATCAGCAATGATGGAGAGCCAATATTAGACATCGAGAATGCTAAATCGGAACCGATTGCCTCTATGTTTTTTAATAAATCAAAGAAGTTCCCCGCAATCGTCATTTGCTTCACTGTGCGTTCGATTTTTCCATTCTTTACTAAAAAGCCATTAGCTGCTAGAGAAAAGTCTCCTGATATCGTATCTGCACCAGAGTGCAAGCCTGCTAAATCAGTAATGAGGATTCCTTCATCAACCGATGCAGTTAGCTCCTCACGGCTCTTATTTGACGGTACCACATATAAATTTGTTGGAGACACAGTTAAGCTGCCTTTGTAAGAACCTTTATACGCATTTCCTGTAGATTCCACTCCCGCAATGCTAGCTGTTTTCCGATTATGAAGCAAAGTGACAAGCTTGCCATCCTTTACAACTGCTTTTTTCATTGTGGCAACACCCTCACTGTCAAAGCTTCTGCTTAATAGGCCGTCTTCTAGAAATGGATCATCTACCAATTGCAGTGCTCCAGCAGCAATTGATTCTCCTTCCATCCCTTTTAACTTTGATCTTCCTTTTTGCGCGTTCTCAGCTGAAAAAATTCCTGAGAATGTTTGGAATAGGTCTCCCGCAGCATCGTTACGTAATAATACAGGATAGTGTTTGCTTTCTGCCGTTTGTGCATTAAGCTTTGACAGGGCTTCCTCCACTGCATATGTGGCAATCTCCTTTGGGTCAAAGGAAGAAAAATCCTTAGTTGCCTTTACGTAAGCCCCTGTTTTCGTCTCATCACCCTGCTTAACTACAACAGTAATAAACATCCCAATATAATTCTGTCTCTCATTAAGAGAAAGCCCTTTATTATTAATAATGTAACGCTCTGATTCTTCACTTTCTAGAATAAAGTAATCCGTTCCACTAACTCTTTCATCATAAGCATATATATGCTTTTCTATTTCTTTAAGGAGTTCAATTTTTTCCGGAACGGTCACTTTAACAAGTTCAGTAGAGTAGAAGCTCCCTTCTTGATATTCCTCACTGCCTCTGAAAATCTCCTCTTGAACTTCTTCCTCAATCAATTGCGCATTTTCCTTCGCGCTTTCAACGAGATATAATAAGGAATCATCATCTAACTTCTCTGTATAAGCATAGCCCATTTTTCCATTGAAAAGCCCGCGGAATGATCCTCCGGCAATTTCAGAAGTCTCATAGGAGTCGATTTCCCCCTTAAACAGTCCACATTTAAATTTTTCCTTACGTTCAAAATAAAGCTCCATATCCGTAAAGCCTTGCTGTTCACCGATTTCGAAAAGCTTCTGCTGAAATGCTTGGATATTCATTCTACTCCCCCTCCTTACTTCCGCCCACTGTCATTTCACTGACTCGTATCATCGGCTGGCCAACATTGACAGGAATGCTTCCACTTAATGATCCACACATGCCTGCACCATGTGCTACATTATTTCCAACCATGTCTACAAGCTTGATTGTTTCTGGTCCATTCCCCACAAGTGTAGCACCTTTCAGCGGCTTTCCTATCTTTCCATCCTTAACGAGGTAAGCTTCCATTACAGCAAAGTTATAATCTCCCGTTGCAGGATTTACAGAACCTCCCCCCATATATTTTGCATAGATGCCATGGTCAGTATTACTGATAATTTCCTCAGGAGTCGATTTTCCTTCCGCAATGTACGTATTCGTCATTCTCGAAGTCGGGGCAAATCGGTAGGACTGTCGTCTTCCTGATCCTGTCGACTCCATTCCCATTCTGCGGCCGTTAAATTTATCGATTAAATACCCTTTCAAAATTCCATTTTCAATTAAGACATTTTTACGTGCCTTTTCTCCTTCATCATCGATGGTGATCGATCCCCACTCATTTGCAATCGTGCCATCATCAATGTATGTGACAACGTCTGAAGCTACTTTTTCACCCATTCGATTCGCAAAAACAGAATTATTCTTAGCAACAAATGTTGCTTCAAGTCCGTGGCCACACGCTTCATGAAATATAACTCCACCAAACTCATTATCTATAATGACAGGGAATTTTCCGCTCGGACAAGGATCGGCTCCAAGCATCGTTACCGCTATCCTTGAAGCTTCATTTGCATAATGCTCGAGGTTTAAGTTCTCAAAAAACTCAAATCCCTTATGAGCGCCCGGACCATAGACACCTGGCTGCATTTGTTTGCCATCAGAAGCGATTGATTGAATAACTAACCTGCTTCTAACTCTTTTATCCTCAATAAATTTGCCTTCACTATTCGCAATTAGAACATTTTGCTCTTCGTCTAAGTAACGTACAAGCACTTGCTGAATGCTAGAATGATAGTTTTTGGCAATCTCGTATGCCTTCTTCATTACATTCACTTTTCTTGTTTTCTCAGTTTCTCTTGGGTTTATTGCAATCGAATGGGCACAAGTTATTATTTCCTTTTTTAATGGCTCTGGACGAATGATTGTCTCTCCTGAAATCGCATGCGCTGCATTTCTTGCTGCCTTTAGCAACCCCTCTTTTGACCCATCAGTTGTGTAAGTGTACACACTTTGAAGCCCCTTAAATACACGAATGCCAATTCCGAAGTCTCTTCCCGATAGGCTATTTTCAATTTTTCCTCCTTGCAGATTCAGATTATTCGTATAGCGGTCCTCAAGAAACACTTCGGAAAAATCTCCCCCAGTTGCTAATGCCGCTGTGAGAACGTCTTCAATCACTGATTTTGCTAGCATTATGGGCCTCCTTATAATTGTATATTTTTTCTAACTATTCGAATTATACAGGTTAATTCCTTTTTTTACTAATAAAAACAGCTCCATCTTTTAATGGAGCTGTTTAAAGTACACCCGAGAAAAGTCGGGCAAAGGATTCCTTGGATCTTTCTGCAAATCCTCTTTTATAATATTGAACAGGACTAATCTTTTCACTATCCTCTATATCTTGTTCGTAATGAGCAACAAGATCGCGAATGGAGCTTGTCCCATATAAGAAGACGTTTACTTCAAAATTCAAATGAAAGCTGCGCATGTCCATATTCGCTGTCCCAAGTGACGCTAAATTCCCATCAATAATAATAATCTTTTGATGAAGAAATCCCTTTTTATAGGAATAGATCTCTGCACCTGTTCGGAGCAGTTCCGGAAAATAGGATCGGCTCGCATATTGAGTCAAAAAGCCATCATTTACTTCAGGCACCATGATTCTTACTTCTACTCCTTTGGCAGCTGCTATTCTTAAAGCTGTTCGGATGGGCTCATCCGGGATAAAATAGGGGGTGGCAATCCATATAGACTTTTCGGCACTAGCAATCATCGCAAAGTAAAAGTCACACATGAGGCCTTGCTGAGTATCAGGGCCGCTAGCCACAACTTGTACAGCTCCATCAAGAATAGAATCATCCATTATTGATTCCGTTTTAGAATACTTTTTTAAGACGCTGTCTCCACTGACATATTCCCAATCAAGCAAAAAAACAGTGTGAAGCGAATACACAGCTTCACCAGTTAACTTCATATGTGTGTCACGCCAAAATCCGATCTTATTGTTCTCTCCAAGATACTCAATTCCTACATTCAATCCGCCAACAAAGCCAATCTTCCCATCGACAATAATAATTTTCCTATGGTTGCGAAAGTTTAATTTTTGGTTAAAGAATCCGTATTTCAATGGGGAAAATATTTGTACCTTAATACCCGCCTGCTCCATCGACTGAATATCTTCAACTGCAATCTTACGGCTGCCAGCTGCATCGAAAATAAATAACACTTCGACACCTTGCATTGCCTTTTCTATAAGGATGCTAATAATTTCTCTTCCTAGCCGATCCGTTCGAAAAATATAGTACTCAATATGAATATATTGCTCAGCTTCTTTTAGCTTTTCTTTTATCTCAGAGAAAGTCTCCTCTCCATTCTTTAAGACATGCGATCGAGAGGCAGTGCTTATTGGAGTTGGTGATCGATGGTTTGCAAATTTTGCAAATGAATGCTGCCCATCTTGTAGAAAAGATAAATCTGGAGACTCATCCTGTTGAAGGAGCCTTTTCCATTCCTCTCTATCCTTCTTCCTCTTGCTTCGAAACAGATAACCTTTTAAATACAATTGTCCTGAAAACAGGTAGAACAAGTATCCTAGTACAGGAAAAAAAACAAGAACATATATCCATAGGAGTGTATGTTGCGGGGAACGGTTTTCCAGCATCAATGAGTAAATACTTACCATAATCGCTGCCATATATAGGAACGAAATCCATGCCTTTGCTGCCAGGCTTACATTGGATAATACAATCAGCCAAAGAGAAAAAGCTAAAATGATTGCAATAAAAAATTCAACCCGCCGTTTTTTCATTCTTTCTCCTCCATATATAAGAATTAGAGGCTAATGTATATATCATACCCGTAAAGAAGAGCTTTAAAAGCAGTTATCAGCAAGAGTTCATTTTGCATTAAGAAAAAGCCCCTTAACGCAAGGAGCTTTTCCATTCTTCTATACTTATTTAATATACGTTGGCGCTTTTACTTTATTAATTAAAAGAAGTCCATCATATTGGTCTCTAGGAACAAAACTTTCCTCGATAATCCCCCAGCTATATGCAAAACGCGGTTCAAACATCCAAGAGCTCCCCCGCTCATTTTGGCGATACCTCATATCAATAAAAGTATTGGGACTTAGCTTGCTTCCTAATATATCTTCAATTGACCCGCTTTTTACAGGGAGAACACTCATTGGATTGCGCATATTATCTGCCGTTTCTCCACTTGCCATGTACAATCCTAACACATAGCTATATTTTTTAAACTCATCAGGTAAAAGCTCTCCCATCAGCTTGACTGGATACGGCGATCCCTGTACTTCTGAATGTGACTTGCGAATATGATCATTATGTCCCCAAACAATAAATTTTTCGTTCGGATAGACTTCAGTTGCCAGCCATATTAAATTGGCTAACATGGCTTGATCACGCCACTCCATGGATTTCAGAAATGATGTAGGATCATAGTTTACCATCTCAATATTAGATTTTATGTTAATTTCCACATATTCTTTTGCAACTCTTACCCGTTCCTTTAAAGCCCGTTCCATCAGTTTTAGGATTTGAGGTTCATCAGGATATGCTGTTTTTAACGCTTCTTCCTTTTGTTTCACCTGTGATAGTACTTGTTCATACGTTTGAATCAGACCCAATTTTGCTTTCTGATATCCCTTTAAATCCTTGCTTCCTCCCCAATTCATAAGCTGTTTTTCCGCATCAGCTAACTGTTTTGCCAATTTTTCATCCTTAAGCCAGCTTGTATCGATAAATTGTCCCTGCTGCTGAATATCAAATCCTGCTAATAGCAGCGGCTTATCCGTGTTCTGGGTTGTTTTTATGTAATCAAAAAGCGGCAGTGTCTCTTGTGCCCACCAAACACCAAAAATGGAGCCCTTCATCGCCTGCTCGGCAGATAAACGGCTGATTTTGCCTTGAACATTCATCGAATTACTTATTCCACTTTCAAAGGCTAGGACATTATATCCCATTTCTTCATGCAAAAATTGAATCAATCTTGTCTTTGCCAAGTTAAACTCTGCCACACCATGTGAGCTTTCTCCCAAGAAAACAATGCGTTTGTCATGTAGTAAAGGCTTTAGCATGTCTAAATCTTTGAATCGCTCTGCAGGAATCTTTCCATTCACTGCTGTTTCAGGCTGTATGCCAGAAAGGCTGTATGCATGATCTGTTGTCCACTTTCTCCAATCCTGGAGTGCTTCCGTAGAAGTACGTACTGATTCATTATTAACTACATACGATGATTGCTGTCTTCCTTCTCCTTCTCCTTCTGCTGCCGATGCCACATTTAATCCTGCCACACCAGTAAAGCTTGTTAAAGACATAAGTGAAAGTAAAACTAGCCTTTTCATTCGCTTTTTCCCATCTCGGATAATCAAATTCTCAACCCCAATCGAAATTTTAATATAATCATAAAATTTGAAGGTTAAAATTTTGATTGGCTTTGTTTAAAAATGGTTTAAAAATGATAGAATTGAAGAATAATTAGCAAGGAGTGGAACGCAAATGAACATAAGACTTTTATCAACAAATGATTCTAACGCATATCGAACATTGAGGTTAATGGCTTTGCATAAACACCCTTCTGCCTTTGCGTCAAGTTACGAAGAGGAAAAGGACCGATCAGCAGCCTTTTATGGAGAAAGATTCCAATCAGAAGATTCCTTTACTTTTGGCGCTTTTGAGGGAGAAAAACTTATCGGTTCTGTGACCTTGTTAAAAGAAACAAAACTAAAATTAAAGCATCGTGCTCTGATTGTAGCGATGTACGTTTCAGAAGAATGCCGGAGAAATGGCGTTGGGAAGGCATTAATTGCAGCTGCACTTGAGAAAGCAAAAGAGCTTGATGGGATTGAACAAATCTACTTGGCTGTCGAATCAACAAATGAACCGGCGAAGAACCTTTATTCCTCCTTTGGCTTTAAGGTGTTTGGTAAAGATACAAGAGCGATGAGAATTGATGATACCTATTATGATGAAGACCATATGGTTTTGTTTCTTTAAAAATAGCAAAAGGCCCAGTCAAATGGACCGGGGCTTTTGCTATTTTATTATTGGTACCTCTTAACAATCTCCTGAAGCTTCAACGCAAGTCCAATTTTCCCCTCTACCTTCAAGCCGCCCGTCATAAATGCCATTGTTGTATTTAACTCATCCTTTAACAGCTTTGAAAAGTTCTTATCAGACAGGATCAGTTTTACTTCTGGTTCATATGGAGTCCCTTCTGCAATTTCGATCCGTCCGTCCTTAAGTACAATTTGAAGTGTACCGGCCTCTTCTAAATTCACCTGAAATACACGATCTTTTTCACCCTCAATATGCACGGGATTCTCATTCATTTTTTCTGCTAAATCCTTAAGTTCCGTACTAACTGACATTCGCTTTCCCCCTAATGCTTTTATTTGTTTCTCTATTTAAAATTCAACGACGAGGGCATCGATTCCTCCATTTGAATGAATATTCACTCATTTTTTTATTTCTTATTCCCTTTTAAATCGACCCCAATGGCTGCTCCGTTCCTGCTTGAGTCTGCCACACCTTTAAACATACCATTCTGATGATCTATTAATATACTTTGAACATTGCCGATGGTGACAGGCGTTTTGCCAAATTTATGTCCCATTTGATTTAGCCTATTAATGACCTCTTTTGATATCCCTTCTTCATATCGATAAGAATCCAAGTTGTTCGTATAAATTCTTGGTTCCTCAACTGCTGCTTTCAGCTCCATGTCATATTCAATCGCATGGATAATGGTTTGAAGAACAGAGGTAATAATGGTTGCTCCTCCTGGTGAACCAACCGTTAATACCGGTTTTTCCTCCTTAAAGACAATAGTAGGAGTCATACTGCTCAATGGCCGTTTATTCGGCTGTACTTCATTTGCGCCGCCAGGAACTGCGTCGAAATCAGTTAACTCGTTATTTAGCATAAACCCATAGCCCGGAACCATTATTCCCGTTCCGAATACTTGCTCAATGGTCGTTGTATAGGAAACGACATTCCCCCATCTATCGGTAACAGAGAAGTGAGTTGTTTCCCCATATTTACGATCATTAGGCTGCTTTGTTTGATCGTAATTGGCTAATTTTGATTCATATTTCCATGGATCACCCGCTGCTGGTTTATTGTTCACTTTATTTAAGCTGATCAGCTTTTGACGTGCTTTAATGTATTCTGGGTGTAAAAGTCCATTTATAGGGACATGAACAAACTCAGGATCACCTGCATACGCTGCACGGTCAGCATAAGCTAGATGCATGGCCTCAGAAAGCAGATGATATTTTTCCCATGACTTAACATCATATTGTTGAAGATTAAAATCATCTAAAATTTTCAGCATTTGCAGAAGGAATATCCCTCCAGAGCTTGGAGGAGGCATACTGGCAATTTCGTAGCCTTGATAGTCCCCCCAAACAGGCTTGTCGATGGTTACATGATATTTTTTCAAATCCTCAGACGTCATCGAACCGCCGAAGGCTTGCACAGTTTTTGCAATGGCCTTTGCTGTGGAGCCATTATAAAAATCATCCGAACCTTTCGAACGAATAAGTTTAAAGGTTTTGGCCAGATCTTTTTGGACCAATAATTCACCTTCAAGCAACGGTTTTCCGTTTGGCAGAAAAACATCCTTAGCGGCTGTTCGAGCAAGGACCTCCTTATTATCGGCGATTGCATTAGCTAGTACCGAATCAATTGGAAACCCTTTATCAGCAAGCTTAATTGCCGGTTGTATCAGCTGCTGCAGCGGACGTGTTCCCCATTTTTCTAAAGCTGTTTCCAGTCCTTTTAAAGTACCAGGCACACCAACTGCCTTCCCTCCAGTTGCCCGTTCAGCAAATGGAATAGGCTTGCCGTTTTTATCTAAAAACATATCAGGAGTCGCTCCTGCAGGGGCACGTTCACGGCTGTTGATAATTGTCGTTTCCTTTGTTTTTCCATCATAGACCATCATAAATCCGCCCCCGCCGATACCTGACATCATCGGCTCTACGACATTTAGTGCAAATTGAATCGCTACTGCGGCATCAATCGCATTTCCACCTTTTCGCAAAACATCTGCACCAATTTCAGAAGCTAATGAATGTGCAGTTGCAACCATTCCATCCTTCCCTACATCAACTTGACTGTACTCCTTACCTTTTACATTTTTACCCTTGGCGTGACTGCTTACAGGCAAGGTTCCTGCAATCAGCAGAATACTAAATAAAACTGCTGAGCATGCTCTTATCAATCTCCTCATTTTTTTCCTCCTTATGCAGACTTGTTCTTATCTACCCTATGAAAGAGAAAAAATGGTTATGTCTCATTATCCTCTTAAAAACTATTTTGATCATAACTTCCTATATTTCAAAAGTATGAGTAACTTTTTGTTTTTGTAAATTTTCCAGCATAAATTTCCTTCTAAATCTCTGATATGTTATATTGACGAGAAATAAAATACATTTTTCAATTCAAGGAGGAGTACGATGAACGAATCTAAAAAATGCAAAGAATCCTTTGTGGTAAAAACAAGCATTGTTTTGCCGCCAGATACAAATGCTTACGGTACATTATTTGGCGGAAAGCTGATGGCTTATATTGACGATGTCGCTGGAATTTCTGCTATGCGTCATGCAAGAAAAAATGTAGTAACTGCTTCTACCGACTCGGTTGATTTCCTGCACCCCATTTATCAAGGAAACTCCGTTTGTTTAGAGGCATTTGTAACCTATACAGGCAGATCATCCATGGAGATATTCGTGAAAGTCATTGCTGAGGATTTATTGTCTGGAGATAGAAATATTTGTGCGATGTCATTCCTGACAATGGTGGCGATCGATGAAAACGGAAAGCCTACACCCGTTCCTTCTGTCATTCCAGAAACAGAAGAAGAAAAAAGCTTGTATGATTCTGCAAAAGAACGTGCAGACATCCGGAAAAACAGAAGAAAAGACAGCGAGTATAGAGCCAAAAAATACGGGATCAACCAATCCATATAGAAATCTAACGGAGCAGCCCTTCGGCTGCTCCAGCACTTACCCATTCGCCACTAGTTCCTTTACCTTCGGACGCAATCGATCCTTCGCACGTCTCATTCGAGTTTTCACTGTAGATATGGGCAAACTTGTCAAATCGCTAATCTCCATTAATGTTTGGTTGTGATAATAGAATAATAGCAGAGGATCCCGGTACATTTTCGGAAGTTCTTGGAGCGTATCAACCATCTCCTCCTGACTGCATTTATGGAGAATTAATTCCTCTGGCTGTTCAATCACGTTTTTATCTTCTGCATACAAGTAAACCTTTTCCTCCCAAAAACGGTTGGCTGATTTCTCCTTCCGCCAGTAATCCCGGCATTTATTCACCGCTATCTTAAATAACCAATTTTTCACCTTCGCTCTTTCTTCAAAAGAAGGCAATGCTAAATATGCCGAAATTAATACTTCCTGATACAAATCCTCAGCTAGCTCCTTATGCCGTACTAGTGAATAAATATAATTAAACAAAGATTTGCCATGTTCTAAAATACAAGTTTCAAAGTATTGCTCCATTGATTGTTTATGATTACAGATTTTCATTTTGTATTTCTCCTTAAAAGTTTCATCGCTCACATTAATAGACGATTTTTACTGACAAGATCCCTACACTTTTTTTAAAAAAATCTTCTATTCTATTAATGGAATCTTTTTAAAGGAGCAAGCAAAATCGTTACACCAATTTTTTTGCAAATGGTCAAGTAATGCATCAGATACAAGACAGCTGCCCCTGCATTCATTCCTATGATTACCCCATCCATTTGAAAGGCATGCATCGATCCGAGGAGATAAATGACGGAAAATGAAACAACAGTCGACCAGACAAAGTGATAAAGAGCTTCCTTCATCAGACCAATCCCAATTAAAAAGGCTTGCATCGGTATGATGAAATAGTGTAAGAGGAAAAATGGCCAAAGCATTTGTAAATATATGGCTGCATCAGGTGAATGGAAAAATATCCTCGTGATCGGCTCGGCAAAGATATAAAAGAGAGTCACTGCTGGAACTCCATAAAAAATCGTTACTTTAAACACTTGCTGGAGAAGGCTTTGTAATTTTTGATTATCTTTATCTGCATAAGCTTTTGAGACAGTCGGTATTAACATAATTAAAAATGAATGCGCGATGAATGCCGGGAAGAAGCCAACTGTCATTGCGATCCCTGCAAGCATGCCAAAATGTTCAGTAGCGACCACTCCGCTAACTCCTGCTTGTAAAAGAGCAGCCTTTATTAAGAATGGTTCAATCGCATGTGTCAGCGCATGAAAAACTCTCATTGCAGTCGTCGGAATCGATACAGCCATTAAACTGCGTCGTACCGTTTTTCCGCTCATCTCTTCATACGGCTCCTTTTTAACTTGCTGGAACTGAATAATAAACATATGAAGCAAGTATAAAAATACAACCACTTCACTGCCAATTAGCGTACAAAAGGCAATAAACACGGAAGTCTTCGTGTCAAATTGGAAAAATTGGTAAAGAAATACAAGAAACAAAAGCTGAACGAGCTTCCTTAAGAAATTATACGTAGCGATTTTCCCCATCTGGTTCTTCCCCATGAAAAATCCTCTCGTAATCGAAGAGAAAGAAACGATCGGAATAAACGCAATGACGACCCATCTAAGATACGGATGGTACTGGTCGAAAACAGTTAAAAATGGCATGACTAGCATCGCAAGCGGCATGAGAACCGCTGTGAATATCACCGTCAATTTAATTACATGATTCAGCATACTTCGGTGATACTTTTTATCTTTTTCGGCAATAAATTTAGAAATGGAAATGGGCAGTTCAAAGCTTGCCAGAAGAACGATTAGAAAAATTGTCGGCAGAATGGACATATACATGCCCAGCCCGTTTTCTCCTAATTCTCTAGCTAAAACCATATTTACTAAAAATTCAATGCATTCTCCAGCAAAAGCAGCAACCGCCAGCAACAATGTTCCTTTAAAAAATGTATTCATCCTTTCTCCCCTTATACATCTGACTCGTGTGACCGGCTTCGCTTTCCGGTACTCATTCTATATAAGATATGAGACAAGTTGTTTAAATATTTTTTTTGTTTTACTTTTAAAAGATTTATCTCAAAAAACAGGTGATTATTCGCACCCACTTCACTTATTAAATCATTCAAGTATCTATATATGTCCAAGCTATTTAGAAATCTTTGCATTTAATATAGAAAGGTCTTAAATATAATTATTTCAGCTAGAAAGGAGCGATATTCAATTGTTTAACTTTAGAAATTTATTTAGTGGTAAGTCTAGCAGCAAGCAAACGATTCAACTTCCTTCCACCCCATCAGGAAATTCCACACCTTCGTTATTTGCTTATAACGACCAATCAATTCCAGGGATCATCAATATTATTAATTACAGTGATTTGGTATCTGGAAGTGATTGGACGATAGCCATTCAGAAAGCAATAGATGATTCGAATTGGGGAGGCATTCTTTTCTTTCCAATTGGGCGATACGAGCATAAAGGAATTGTCATTACTAAGCCGCTAAACATAATCGGTGGCGGAAAATATTCAACACTCTTAGTAAATAACAGCCCAACAAATCCTGCTATTAAAATAAATCCCAATATTGAGCGAGGAACAATGAGAGATATCGGGATATTTGGAAACGGTACAAAACCGTACGGAACGGATGCAACAAGTGGAAAAGGAATTGTTTTCGGTGATAATTCTGCAGTCTGGACTTTTGAAAATGTATGGATGAGAGGACATGGCGATTGGTTTTTCTATGCGGATAGTCTTGGAAATGTGAATAATATAAACATCATTAATTGTGAATTAGAGTTTGGAAAGAAGGGGGCCATTCATCTTATACAATCAAATTATTCAAATCAAATTAATGCAATCAACATTCAAAATTGCAATATTTCTAGATTTGGAGAAAATGGACTTGAACTTTGGGGGAATTCAATAACTGTCCAAAATTCCGCTATTCAGGCATGCAAAAAATATGGGATTGTCATTGATGGAGCAATTAGTGCTCAGGGGAATTCACATGCTCAAGCCGTTCGTATTGATAATAACTATTTTGAAGGTTGCAATTTAGGGTTTGTTTTTGCTAAAGCCATTGCTTCACCTGTTTTCCGATATATTTTTTCTTTATCTATTACAAATAACTATGGGGACTATAAAATAATTGCTGGGGATAAGGTAGATACTTCAACTGTTTCAGTAGTCGAGATCCAAGCTCCTAACTTTTATGCTTATGACAACCTTCAAATTTCTTCATTTATGTATATAGGTAATTCATTCGGCAAAGGGGATGCGAAAAATATTTTAAATGGGAATAATGTTTTAAGTTATAATAGCATCATTCAACGTTCCGTGAATACAGCGTCTGAGCTCCCATATTTTATTAATTTAGGCAGAGCAAGCATGCTTGATATAACAGGAGGAGTCTTTACTTCAAATGAGCGCCCTTTTTATGGGACAATCGGTATGATGATTTATGATTCTACTTTAGGTAAACCGCTATGGCTTAAATCATTAAATAATAATGGCGCTGGCGTATGGGTTGACGCTACCGGAAAAATTGTCTAAATATTTAAGAATGAATAAAATGGGCAGCTATATTTTTTTCTTCCTGGTCAACATGCGGTTAGAATCATTAAGTGAGTCCAGCAATCCTTGGGCTCATTTAATGATAACTACTAAGAATGGAAAAATTAGTAGAGCGGAGCATTCTCCCAATCATTGAAAATAGCCGACAAGTATGCCGGCCACCAACCTGTATTTATTTCTCTAACATCAATTTCAAAATCATCTCATCTGTTTGTCTTGTTCCTTCATTTCCGAGCTTACAAAAGCTTTCAATGCTTTTCTCGACATCATCATGAATGAATCCATCTGTGGAGCTGATTTCTTGATGGTTCAATGCTAGCAATGCTGATTGGACTGCTACATTCGAACAGGTTGAAACCTTCATCGCACAGCCTGCCTTTGCCCCATCACAAATCATTCCCGAGACATTTCCGATTGTATTTTGAACAGCTGCCTTCACTTGCTGAATTCCCCCATCAAGCAAATAAACAATCGCTGCACTTGCTCCCATTCCAGCAGCTGTTACGCCGCATAAAGCAGATAAACGTCCAAATTTTGATTTAATGTGTATCGTGATTAAATGGCTAAGTGCAACTGCGCGAATCATTTTTTCCTCTGATACTTGCAGCTTTAAAGCAGCTGCAACAACAGGCAATGTTACGGCAATTCCTTGATTCCCGCTTCCCGTATTTGCCATGACTGGAAGGGTAGAACCTGCCATTCTTGCATCAGACCCTGCTGCAGCAAGTGACATGGCTGCTGTCGCCAAATCATCTGACAAGATCTCCTTTTTCACATTATCCTGAATGGTTTTTCCAACATTTAAACCATAATTACCGGATAGTCCTTCCTTCCCAATAGCCTGATTTAATTCAATACTCTTTTTTACAAGTGTTAAATCATCTATATCTGTATGAAGAACCCAATCATATATTTCATCTATTGTAAGCTCTTCAAGTTCTTCTTCATCCGTTTGGATGCCAATATTTTCACAACCGCCAAGGAAGACCGCTTTTCCATCTACTTCAATTAAAGTAATATTGCTATGGTTATCAGAAATAACCACCTTACAAATCTGCTCCTCTGTTTCAACAATAACCTCAATATAAAGCCTTTTAGGCGTTTCCGCTTGTCCTGCAGTGACCTTTCCCGCTTCAATTAGCTTGATGGCACGCAGTTCATCTTCTTTTGTAAGCCCATCTAACACTTCAAGTTTTTTTGAGGCGTCACCAGCAACTGCCCCAAGTGCAGCCGCAAAATCTAAGCCCTTTCCTGTCATTCCTGGAATTCCGACAGATTTAGCATTCTTAATAATGTTTCCGCTGGCCTTCACACAGATTTTTTCTATCGTTCCCTTAATCTGCCCTTTCGCAGTTGCTGCAGCAAGAGCAATTGCTACTGGCTCCGTACAGCCTAATGCGACAACTAATTCTTTTTCTAATATAGACAATATCTTATTCTTTTCCACTTGCCCCCACCTGCTTCTCTTTAAAATACACTTATCAAAAATTTTAACATAAACAATGTGGGATTTTTCAAAAAAATATATTTACAGCCATTCCTCCAATTGTTGATACAGTGCTTCTCTTCTATTCTCCAAATCCTCTTTTTTCTTAAATAAATTTTGCAGATTTTCTAAAGTCTCTTCAGATTCCATTTCTGCCTCTACTAACAACAGGTCTGCTTCTAGTTCTTCTATTAAACTCTCCAATTCAATCACTTTCTTTTCATTGCTTCTTTCTTTTATTTCTGGTTCTTCAAACACCTTTTTTATAGGACTTTCTGGAACAATAACTTTCCTTTGTTCATTTAGCTTATTCTTAGCCCAGTTATAATCCCCTGCAAAAAAGTGAACTTTTTTATCATCGATCCAATAAATTTTCCGAAAAATCCTATTAATAAAGTACCGGTCATGAGAAACTGCCAATATTGTTCCTTGATAATCCTCAAGTGCTTCTTCTAAGACTTCTCTTGATTCGATATCTAAATGATTCGTTGGCTCATCCAAAATAAGAAAGTTAATATCTTGATACATAAGCTGTGCTAAGCGCAGCCTCATTCTTTCCCCGCCGCTTAATTGCGAAACTTTCCTAAAAACTGCATATCCGTAAAATAAGAAACGTGCAAGAATATGGCGAGCTTCCCCTTCAGTCACTGGTACCTCATCACGGAACGTCTCGATGACAGATTGATCCCTTGCTTCAGCAAAAACATGCTGAGAAAGATAGCCCACCTTCACATTGCTTCCTCGCCTTACCTCTCCTTTATCCGCTTTAATCTCATCAAGAATCATTTTTATCAAGGTTGATTTACCTGTCCCATTATCGCCAACAATGACCGTTCTATCTTGAAACTGGACATGCATATTCACATCCTCAAAAAGCTGATGGCTGCCAAAGGACTTGGACACTCCCTTCATATAGACAACATCTTTCCCGCTTCGATCGGTCGAATCTAAATCCATATTCATCTTTTTACGATTGATGATTGGGCGGTTTAGTTTCTCCATCCGTTCAAGCGCCTTCTCCATGCTGCGTGCTCTTCGATGAAGGCCTGCATTTGGCGGATTTGCCTGATTGGCCCACTCTTTTAACCGTTTAATCGTTTCTTTCATCTTTTTTATTTTTTTCTGCTGTTCTTCATACTGCTGGAACTCTCTTAAAAGCCTTTCCTCTTTTTCCTTTACAAATCCTGAATAATTGGTATGGTAAATCGTTAATTCACCATCCTCAAGATCAAGAATTTTATTAGCTGTCTCGTCTAAAAAATACCGATCATGTGAGATAATCACTACTGTTCCATCATATTCTTTCAAAAACCCAGCTAACCATTCGACAGCTTTTATATCAAGATGGTTGGTCGGCTCATCTAACAAAAGAAGATTTGGACTTTTAAGCAGCATTTGACCAAGACAAATTTTAGTTTTCTCCCCGCCGCTTAACATGTTAAAATCCTTATTTAATAACTCGGCGATATTTAGCCCATTGCTGATTCGGTCGATAAAAGCATCCATTTCATATCCATTTTGGAGAGTAAACTGCTCTTGAAGCTCACCATATTTATTGACTAACTTACGCAATTTTTCAGGTTTGTTTTCCTTAGCCATCTCTTTCTCTACCTTTTTCATTTCTTCTTCCATTTCCACCAAAAGTAAGAATGACATTTTTAATACGTCTATCACTTTCATCCCTTGAGGATAGCTGGGTATTTGTTGTAAAAACCCAATTTCACACCCTTTTCGCCAATGAACCTGACCTGAATCAGGCGTTTCAATACCTGCTAATAGCTTGAATAGCGTTGTTTTCCCGGTGCCGTTCCTGCCTACTAAACCAATTATATCCTTTTCATGTATTTCAAAGGAAAGATCCTCAAATACAGAATTTCCACCGTACATTTTTCCAAGCTTTTGTCCGCTGCATGCTATCATTATTTATTCCTCCGTTTATTCATTTAATTGAAACAAAAAAAGACCATAGGAATGCATCATCCTATGGCCCAGAGGAATAGAAAAGGAGAGCATAAAGAAGCCCTCCTTCTCCCATTCCTTATAGTAAGATTGTCATAAAGGAAGTTTATTCTCCCTCATGTACAACATAAGTGGGTAAAGAGATGTTCTCACTGTTTTGTTTTCATTATGCTATTGCTAAAAAAGGGCACACGTATCCCGTTAAAAGCAGCATCATGAAAAATTGCACGGCAAAGATATAAATGTTTCATTTCTTCACGTGCAAAAACAGCTTGACTCATCCCTTCTCCACCTCCATTTCAAATTAGTTACGTATATTTTAATATTTCTGCCATTCAAAATCAACAAATTTCCAATTATCAGTGCAATTAATAATTTTTATCGATCTATTCATATTTTCAGCAGGTAGATTAAAATTGGTTAAATCAGCAGCTCTCCTACTATAAAATAACTAATTACAAAGACGTGTTCCTAGCAAAAGTGATGGTATTTTTATCCAAACTATTTCTTCACCTAATTATAACTGTCTATCCCACACGAACAAGACCCACCAAAGTGTCCACGGACGGTGCCAGGCACCGTCCGTGGACACTCTTCTAGCTATGTTTGAACATGAATTAAAATGCACTTTTTAAGTTTGTCCAAAATAAAAAAGAGCTACAATTTATTTTAGCCCTTTCACCCTTCAATTATTTACTTTTCCTATTCAGCCAGTGAATGTTTAAATGCATAAATTACTGCCTGGGTGCGATCCTGTACTTGTAGTTTACTAAGAATGTTACTAACATGTGTTTTAACTGTTTTTAACGCAATAAATAGCTCATCCGCTATCTCTTGATTAGTCTTTCCTTCAGTCATTAACAAAAGGATTTCCATCTCCCGGCTTGTCAGCTCTTCATGCGGGAGCTGCTGTGTTTTCTGTCTCATTTTCACCATCATTTTTCCTGTTACCTCTGGCTCAAGTACAGATTGGCCATGATAAGTGGAACGGACCGCATCGGCTATTTCACTAGCTTTCGATGTTTTTAGCATGTAGCTGGTCGCTCCTGCTTCAAGGGCAGGATAGACCTTTTCATCATCTAAAAAGCTTGTGACAATAATGATCTTTGCTTCTGGCCACTGCTCAATAATATTTCTTGTTGCCTCGATTCCATCCATTTCCTTCATTACTAGATCCATAAGGATAATGTCGGGACGTAATTCAAGAGCCATTTCAATAGCCGTCTTCCCATTATCCGCTTCCCCTATGACTTCTATATCCGGTTGAGCAGACAAATAAGAAGAAACGCCAATTCTCACCATTTCATGATCATCCACAAACAATACTTTAATCAATTAGCCTCACCCTCTCCTCTTGTATATTATCGTGTTTAGACATTCATTCCTAGATGATAGGCACCTTTACCTCAAGACGTGTGCCATTATTTTTCAAACTAATAATTTTCAGCGTACCGCCAACCTCAACAGCTCGCTCATACATATTTTGCATTCCATATGAGCCTGCTTTTGCTTCCTCTACATCAAAGCCAATGCCATCATCGACCACTCTCAAAATTACAAACTCGTCTCTCTTAATGAGGAGTACCTCAAGTGTTGTTGATTTAGCATGTCGAAGTGTATTGGATACTGATTCCTGTAGAATTCGAAAGAGATGGTCCTCAATCCCTTTATCTAAAGGGAAATCCTCTATCTTCCATTTTATCTCCATCGTCACTTTCTGTGATAATTCAATTAATAACTCTTCAATTCCTTCCTGTATCGTCTTTCCCTTTAATGCTACTGGTCTTAAATGAAGTAAGAGTGCTCGCATTTCCAGCTGGGATTGATGAATCATTTCCTCTACCATTTTCAACTGCTTTGTTTCTCTGTCGTCTGTCCTAGACTTTGCTTCATTGATCGCGGACATCATCATGGATGCGGCAAAGAGCTGTTGGCTAACGGAATCATGCAGTTCTCGAGCTAAGCGGTTTCTTTCCTGAGAAATGATCTCCTGCATTCGGTTCTCGATGTCCTCCGCCTTTTCCGTTGCTAGCTTCTGCGAAAGCTTTGCCTGCTCAGCAATTTGTTTATGAATTTTCTCTACCCTTGTTGCAATTGTTTGAATTTCAGAACCTGTATTTATTTCACCTAATTCAAGCTGCCTTCCTTCTTCAATCTGATGAAGCCAGCTGTCGATAGATTGAATTTGTTTTTTCCAGCGAATACCTGATGTTAATCCAAAGAGAATACCAATGACTATGCTTAAACTTGGAACAAATATGATAAACGGAATATCCATGACGTCCGTTTCCCATAATGAACGCCAGTCAGCGAGCGGAAATCGAATAAAAAAGAAGATGGTGAACGACACACAAATCAAGATAGAAAGTCCCGCTCCCCAAATCATTTGACGCTGAACTGTACTCATACCCGCTTCACCTCTAAATCACCAACAAGCAATGAGGTAAAGATTTTGATTCGCTGTTCAGCCTGATTAAATCCTGGTGTCTGAATATGAACAGATTGATTAAATATTTTTGTTTCTTGAAAATCAAAAATTTCTGTTGCACCTGCAATAACAGAATGGTTGACACTCACTTCCACATCATATGGAACGAGAACATGGATATTACCAACAAAGTTCCGAATAAAAATGACTGTTTCACCTTTTGGCAATACCGTATAGCTAAAGTCGATGATCGTATCTCCAATTCCAGCTTGAATATTTATATCGCTCCACTCATATCCGTGTTCAGGTGTTTTTTGCTGTCCAAATAATTGATTGGAGAATAGGGATTCCTTTTTAATCACTGGTTCTTTTTCAATTGACGGACTAGGCTCCTTGATTATAGGTTTCAAATGGGCGGGATTCCGTTTCGATTGCACAAATTGTATGAAGAAATGCAATAGAATCGCCAACAGAAAAAACTTTAAAGTCATCATGTTAAAAATATTAATAATTAAAAAGATAAGTCCGAACCAAAACAGGAGCTTTCCAGATGTTTTTGGCATCCTCTTTCTCCCGACGTAAATCATACCGATCGACACGAGAAGGGAGAAAATCAAGCCCCGGTTAAAAAAGAAAAATTCCAAAAGTAGAACGATAATCCCTAGTAAAACAATCCAACTAACATACTCACTTTTTACTTTGTTTAACATCGGACTTCCTCCCTTCTACGAAACCTTACTTGATGCCAAAAAGGCGCAGCTTTCCTACGCCTTTTTAGAATAACATGTTTTCCTTATGAAATAGAATGAGTTTCTTCTTTTTTCATTTCTTTTTCTAATTGAGCGATTCGGGCATCAATTGTATTTCGATAATAGGAACTGTTTACTTGATGCTCAAGGCGGTCAAGATAAGACTCAATTTCCTGGAATCGGGAGACCGATTCATTCGAATATGAATGATTATCAAGCACCTTGTTCATTCGATTGTTCGCACGGGTTACATTTTCTCTGCCCATTAATTCCATGCGGCGAATATGCATATCCTTCAATTTATGTTTCATTTCTTCATATTTTCTTTCCAGCTCAGCAAGCTGCTGCACCGTTTGGTCTAAAGTCGCTTTTAAACGAGACGCTCGCTCCTCGTATTGCGCTTGCTCATTGGCTGCAAAAACATAAAGTTCCGTTTCTCCGGCCTTCGTCGCAATTTCAGCTTGACGTTTGCGTTTGCTTGCTACCTCATGTGCATGATTGTATTCGCGAGTAAATTCCTCTTTAAGCTGATATTGGCGCTCTAACAGCTTTCTCACCTTTTCAGTCTCTGCTTCACATTCACGTAAGTATTGGTTTAATAACGCTATTGGATTCTTTTTCTCCTTTTGATCTAATACTTCATTTAAATCTGCTAATACCGTATTTTTAATGCGTGTGAATAAGTTTGCCATTCTTTTTCTCTCCTTACTGATTATATTAGTATTTGTTCATTTCTGCCCATTGCTTTTCAAAGTTGACAAATGGATCCCTTTCTTCAACTATGACTGATTTAGAGGTATTCCATTTTTTATATACAAGGTAAAGTACGTATGCAGCTGCGATCCCTAAGATTGCTGGGATATTTGAAGCGGAAGCCATCAGTGCAATAAATCCGATGATTCCCCAGCCAATCTTACCTAAAGTTGACTTTTCTTTTATAAACTGTTTGAACACAACGTATAGGATTGCTACGCTAATCGCTAGCCCAATCATTGGGCCTAGATTCGACAACAGCACGATTGCTGCTATTCCTCCTGCAATTAGTAATCCGAGTTTTTTCATTTTCGATTCCTCCTTTCTTGATTTCATCTTACCTTGATTCCTATCTCCTTATAACGAGCCAGAGCTTTATTTTCATCTAGGACCTGAGACGTATCACATATAAGACTAACTTTTTTATAGAAGGAATTGATTAATATACCAATCAACCACATGAAAACAACAGACCCAATCCATACTAACTTTGGAGGTGTAAGAACAGATGAATTCAGCTTGGTTTTTTGGGTTATTGCTAATGATTCAGCCTATCAATCCTCCTGAACGTTTAATGATTGAGAATCAAGGCGAAATGATTACAAGCATAAACCGGAGTGACTACACTTTGTCTTTTCCAGGTATCCCATTAATTGATCTTAAAAAATACAATGCGTTTATCGAGGAGTTGGATGAACAAACCTACAAACCGCCCAAAAATGCTTATATAAATAATGTTGGAAAAGTAATTGAGGGAGAACCGGGCAGAAAATTATATCGTAAAGCATTTAATGACTTGTTCTATTCCTATTTTTATAAAACAAACGCTTTAAGAATTGAGGTTCCCATGCTTCCCATTTACCCGAAAATAGACCGCGACCTATTATTGCGTATCAATGTAAAGCAAATTGGCCAATACGTGACTTATTTCAATCGTAATAATACAGCGCGCAGCCATAATATTATCCTTGCATCTGATGCCATTAATAATTATGTAATCTTCCCAGGTGAAAAGTTTTCCTTCAATCAAGTAGTTGGAAAAAGAACGAAGGAACGAGGATATATGCGTGCACCCGTAATTGTAAGAGGGGAATTATCAGAAGACATTGGGGGAGGGATATGCCAAGTATCCTCTACTCTTTTCAATGCCGCTGATCGAGCGGGATTGAAAATGGTAGAACGTTACTCACATTCAAAAAAGGTCCCTTACGTACCGCCAGGAAGAGATGCAACTGTCAGCTGGTACGGTCCTGACTTTAGTTTTGTTAATGAATATAGTTTACCTATACTCATCCGCTCAAAAGTCTTAGGTGGACAAATGATTATACAAATTTATTCCTCAGACGAGATTGATTACGAACCACGTCTAGTACCAAGTACCAAAAAAGCTCCTCATCAAGAAATACAAAGTGATAAGGAAACGTTCAACAAGATTTCCTCCTTTCCTTTGTATTTGTATACAAACGTTTTGGATAGGGAAAATTAAGGATAAAATGCTTTTATTAAAGGAGGAAAAAAATGACATCTACTCACGAAATGCCTCAATATCCAGAGTCTTACTGGAGAGAAATAAACCTGCCATCATTTGAAAAACTAACCGAACACACATCTGTTGATATTGTCATTGTTGGTGGGGGGATTACAGGAATCACTGCCGGATATTTACTAATTAATGAGGGATTCAAGGTTGCTATTTTAGAAGCTGGAAGTATTCTTAGCGGAACAACAGGTCATACAACAGCAAAAATTACTGCACAGCATGGCTTGATATATGATGAATTAATCAAGCATTTCGGGCTAGAAAAGGCAGCTTTATACTATAACTCTGCAAATGAATCTTTAGAATTTATTCGAAATACGGTGAAAGAAAAAGAAATTGATTGTGATTTTAGCCAGGAGGATGCCTTTATATATGCTACATCTGATGAGTATGTACAAAAAATAGAAACAGAATTAGAGGCATATGAAACGATTGGCATTAACGGAGCATTAGTAGACGGAATTCCTTTTAATATTAAAACAAAAGCTACATTAAGCATGAGGGATCAAGCCCAGTTTCATCCGCTTAAATATTTAGAGCGTTTAGTACAGGATTTCGTAAAAGCAGGAGGGATTATTTACGAGGGCACAACAGCAACAGATATTGGGGAAGGCGACCAACCTGTAGTCATTACTCGAGATGGACACCGAATAAAATGTAAGAACATTATTGCTGCTTCTCATTTTCCTTTTGTTGATATGATGGGGTTTTATTTTGCTCGTATGTATCAAGAACGTTCGTATGTTCTTGGTGTTAAGGTCCAAGAGGAATTTCCCGGCGGCATGTATATTAGTGCAGATAACCCAACCCGCTCCTTAAGATATACACCATACAAAGATGGTAAGTTAATTCTTGTCGGCGGGGAAAGCCATAAAACAGGGCAAGGAATCGACATGATGAAACACTACGAAACACTAGAGACCTTTGCCAAAGAAACGCTTGGTATTACTGATTTTCCATACCGTTGGTCAACACAGGATTTAATCACCCTTGATAAGCTTCCATATATTGGTCAAATCACAAAACAAAAGTCTGGCATCTATGTCGCTACTGGCTATAGAAAATGGGGAATGACGAATGGAACTACAGCTGCTTTGCTATTAAGAGATCTGATTATCGGGGCTGACAACCCGTATACGGAGTTATTTGACCCAGCGAGATTTCAAACAGACCCTAGTTTAAAGAAAGTTATTTCTATAAATACCGATGTTGCCAAGCATTTAATAAAAGGCAAACTTGAAACAGTATCTAAAGAACCTAGCGACTTGAAAAACGATGAAGGCTCGGTTGTCATGATAAATGGAAAACGGGCCGGTGCATATAAGGATAAAGAAGGCAAGCTTTATTTGATTGATACAACATGCACCCATATGGGCTGTGAAACCGAATGGAATGCTGGCGAGAGAACATGGGACTGTCCTTGCCACGGATCACGTTTTTCATATGACGGCAAAGTATTTAATGGCCCTGCAAAAAAACCATTAAAAAAGATTGATTTAGAATAGGAAAAGCGGATGCGCCTTGGTCATCGCCGTACAAACTGGAAGTCTATTCTCTTATTCAAAAGTTATAAACTTCTGATACGGAAAAATAAATAGAAAAATCCTCTTTTGTATAACAGAGGATTTTTCTTATTTCATAATACTATTCTTGTCGTCGATTTTTTTGTTTATCATCGCTGCCGGTTGTAAACTCCACTAATTCAGCGCTTGTTCGATTGCCTTTTTTCACATTTTTATTGCGTTCAGCATTGGCATTGCCTTGTTTTTGTCTGCCCATTGTACCTCTCCTTTTTCACATGATCAAAGGTAGTATGAGCGGCTAAATGGCTCCTTATTCATTAGAAATTATTTTTGACCTGGATCAACAATCTTTCCGCCCCGCATAACCTTTTTTGCTGCTTGAATGCCGATCTCATTCGTAAATTTCTTCAAGTCTCTTTCTTCCCTTTCAGTAACAAGAGAAATGACCGTCCCTTTTGCCCCAAATCTGCCAGTTCTTCCAGAACGGTGAACATATTGCTTTAGATCTCTTGGGAAATCCATATGGACAACATGTGTCACCCCTTGGATATCTAACCCTCGAGCAGCAACATCCGTTGCAAGCAGCATATTCGTTTTTCCCGATCGAAAGTCCTTTAAAGAATGTTGGCGTTCAATTTTATTTAAGTCACTGTGTAAAGAACTAGAAGGAATTTTATTAAAAGTAAGCTTTTCAGACATGACTGTTAAATTTCCAATATCTTTAACAAAAACAAGCGCTTTTAAATCAGGAAGTCTTGAAATCTTCTCAAGCATCTTAATTTTGTCTCTCTGCTCTGCCACAAAGTAGATGTGGTCAACTGCAGCGGCATCAATTGTCTCATCCTTTTCAACACGAATCACTTTTGGATCGCTCATTAATCCCTTAGCCAGCTTTTCTGTTTCCTTTGGAAGTGTGGCTGAGAAAAGAACAACTTGACGCTCACTTAATGTAGATTTAATAATGCTTCTAATTGTATCTACATGCTCTGGTACTAGCAGCTGATCCCCTTCATCAAGGATAACCGTTCTTACCTCATGCATTTTAAGCTTCTTTTGTTTGATTAGTTCAAGCATTCGGCCTGGGGTACCTAATGCAATATGCGGATGTTTTTTTAATTTCTCTAGCTGTCTTTTTACGTTTGCTCCGCCAATAAAAGAAGCAGCTCTGATCCCACTGCCCTCCCCCCATTTCTGAATTTCCTGCAAAATTTGCATCACAAGCTCTTGTGAAGGCGCAATAATAACAGCCTGAACGGCCCTTTTTTCCACCTCAAGCTTTTCTAGTAAAGGAAGCAGATAAGCAAGTGTCTTTCCTGTACCAGTTGGTGATTCTGCAATCAGGTCATTGCCTTCTATTGCGGCAGGAATGGCCTTTGTCTGTATAGTTGTTGGCTGTGTAAACTCTGACTTTTCCCAAACCGCTTGAATAAATGGCTGCAGTTCGCTAATTAATGAATGTGTCATAAGTATCTCCTTTATTTCATCTAAATGATTGAATCATGCATCTATGTATTAGTTACTAGTATCCTCAAAAACGAGTTTCGTTATTGATACTATCTTATGAATGAATAGATGTCTAGTAGCTTATTCCTTCAATTCCATTTCATAATAAGATTCATTTTGGTCATATTATGGATGAGGTGGTGTTTTGATAAAAAAGATTGCTTTTGCTGTTTTAATCGCTTTTTTTATTTACACTTCACACACTCCTGCTCAAATGAATGAAGCCATTCAGCTTTATGATATCGATCAGGAAAAAGTGATAAAAACCATTACGATGAACGCCATGATCCGAAAAGATTCAGAAATAATACTTCAAGGAGTTAATGATATATATAAGAAATTTAACCCTCTTCCAGATAAGGGCCTACTAGTGAAAATTCCATTGGATCCAGCTATTCAAGTGAAAAATCAATGGATGAATGCATTAGTGGATGAATTGATTATTTTTTACCCTGAGGAGGAAGAGCCCTTCATCTTAGTGTATGATGATGAAAATAACACATATTTTTTTTCAGTTGATAGTAAAGTTATTGCGGAACATTTATTCGTATTATTATTTTCTCATTAAAAAAAGGTACTCAGCCAAGCCGAGTACCTTTTCCCTTTTAGGAAACTTTTTCTTTTTCCTCTTGGTATCCGTCTGCCCAATAATCTGCATTCTTAATACCAAGCTTTGTTGAATTAAATACAGGATCAAGTCCTTGCTTCTTTTGAGCCTCATAATCCTTTAATGCAATTAATGCAGGTTTGGCAAGAATTAAGATCGCTATAATATTCAGCCAAACCATTAGCCCTAATCCAACGTCTCCTAGTGCCCATGCAAGAGTCGCCGTTTTAACTGCGCCGTAGAACGTTGAACCAAGCAAGACAAACTTCAAAATAAATGTCGGCCATTTAGCATTTTTAAATAAGTAAGCAACATTCGTTTCAGCCATATAATAGTAGGCCATGATCGTTGTGAATGCAAAGAAGAATAATGAAATTGCAACAAATCCAGCTCCAAATCCTGGCAACACAGTTTCTACTGCTGCCTGTGTAAATCCAGGTCCTGCTTCAACTCCAGGCAATCCTTCTTTAATCATCGTTTTTCCATCAGCACCAACCGTATTAAACATACCTGTAAATAAAATCATAAAGGCAGTAGCAGAACATACTAATAGTGTATCAATATAGACTGCTGCCGCTTGAACTAACCCTTGTTTTGCCGGGTGGGATACTTCCGCAGCTGCTGCAGCATGTGGACCTGTTCCTTGACCTGCTTCATTAGAGTAGATTCCACGTTTAACTCCCCAAGCAATAGCACTACCAATGATTCCTCCAAACGCGGCATCCGCACCGAAAGCACTACTAACGATTAATCCAATTACACTTGGTAATTCTGCAATATTAAATCCAATAATAATAAGCGCAACTAACATATATCCAACTGCCATAAAAGGTACTGCGTACTGAGCAACTGTAGCAATTCTTTTTACTCCACCAAAAATGATTAATGCTAATAAGAAGATAACCACAAATCCTGTTATTCTTGTATCTATTCCGAATGCATTATCCATAGCAAGTGCAATAGAGTTTGATTGAATTCCTGGCATAAGCAACGCCATTGCCAATAACGCAGAAATAGCAAAAAGGATAGCAAACCATTTAATGCCTATACCTTTTTCTATGTAGAATGCAGGTCCTCCACGGTATATACCTTCTTTTTTCACTTTATAGATTTGTGCTAGCGTGGACTCAACAAATGATGTACCTGCTCCAATAAATGCAATCGCCCACATCCAGAATACTGCTCCTGGTCCACCCATTGCGATTGCTGTTGCTGTACCAGCAATGTTCCCTGTTCCTACACGGCCAGAAAGAGAAATAGATAATGCCTGAAAAGATGAAACACCCGCTTCGGAACTTTTGCCTTTAAACATTAGCTTGAACATGTCTTTAATATGTCTTACCTGCAGGAAACGAGTTAAAATGGAAAATAATAATCCAACTGCAAGACAGATGTAAATAACTGGTGTACTCCATAGAATACTATTTAAACCATTTACAAAGTCCTCCAAAAAAAATCCCCCTCTTTTTATATATTCTGAATCTTTTACCTATTAAGAATTATAAAACAAGCATTTAAAGAAAACAATCTTTATTTTTAAACCGCTTTCATTAAATCATTGTTATATCATAAAATTATAATTTAACATCTGTATTAATACAATATTACTTTTTTGAAAATTATATTGATTGTCCATTTTCAAACCATTTGTTTCTAATGCCTTCAATTTTCACTGATTTTCCGTTATACTATTTAGAGAAACGAAATAGTCGACAGGAAAGAAGTGTGAAATACTGATGAAACATAACTCAAGTCGTAACTTAGTCATCATGTGGTTCGCCAATTTCTTTATTGCCGGCAGCATGACGATGGTATTGCCATTTATCTCACTCTATATCGAGACGTTCGGAAATTTTTCATCAGGGTATGTCCAGCATTGGTCAGGCTGGACCTTTGCGATTACATTCGTAACCGCATTTATCTTTTCACCGATATGGGGGAGAATCGGCGATTTATTCGGTCGAAAGAAGATTCTTATTATTTCTGGAATAGGTATGGGAATGTCTATTTTTTTTATGGGATATGTTACTTCAGTCTGGCAGCTATTTATGCTCAGGCTGGTTATGGGGATATTTACTGGCTTTGTTGGTATGTCCCAAGCCTTTATCTCTACGCAAACTCCAAAGGAGATTGCCGGAAGAGTCATGGGTACCCTTCAAACCGGGAGTATAACCGGCTCTTTGATGGGGCCATTACTTGGCGGAATTCTTGCCGATACATTTGGCTATGCAGACACTTTTAAATGGACTTCCATTTCCATATTTATCTCTGCAATTCTTGTCTTTTTCACAATTGAAAAAAAATTAGCATATAAGGAAGGATCGAAAACTAATTACACAAGTAAAGAAGTCATCCTTCATATTATCCGTCACCCTGTTCTCCTAACTGTCTTGCTTATTTCATCACTTATCCAGATGGCCCATTTTAGCATTCAGCCGATTTTATCATTATACGTTAGTGAATTGCATGGACCTGAAAATCTTGCTTTTTTCGCAGGAATTGCTTTTTCTGCTGCGGGACTTGGAAATTTAATGATGGCAAGACAATGGGGGAAAATTGCAGACCGGTACGGTTATGTAAAAATCCTCATCATTTTATTATTCATGGCCGGTATCTTCTATTTCCCAGGTGGATTTGTAACAAACTTATGGCAGCTCGTATTTGTCCGATTTGCTCTTGGTGTAACGATTGGCGGAATTATTCCAGTTCGTATCGCCTATATTCGACAAGAGGCGCCAATTGCTATGCAAGGAGAGGTGCTAGGCTACAATACAAGCTTACGTTTCTTAGGTAATATTATTGGACCGGTAATGGGGGGACTCCTATCTGGGTACTTCGGCTATACAGCTGTGTTCATTTCGACAAGCTTACTCCTTATTCTAAGCGGTGTGATTCTTTTAGCAGCCATGTACCGGCACCCAAAATTACTGAGGGGCTCAGCATAATTTGTTTGTTTATGACTTCTGGCAAGCACCATCTAATAAGGTTAAAAACTGCCCTTTTGATGACACTGTTCATCCTAGGGGCAGTTTTGTTAATAATTACTTTTTAACCTCAACAACAATACTCGTTATATATTTATTTTCAATATAGGCATCAATTCTCCACATACCTGGGGCAGGGATATTCATCACTACATGCAATGAGGTTTGTGCATGGATTGCATCCATAATATCTATCGACCGCTGATCCCCAATCTCCCCGTTAACAGAATGATGAAGAATTTCCTTTTGACCTGTATCCTTTTGAACTGCTACCAGCTTAATCATTTGGTCGGTATTTCCCTCTAATTCTTCCCCATAAAAAAGCCATCTTGTTTTATAAGGCTCTCCTGCTTTAATGTCACCTGTATCTACGTAAACTGCTTTTCCTTTAACTCCTCTGAGCAGATAGGAACGCTTTCCACTCATTGTCTGTATTTCGGGAGTTGGAAATGTCGGTGTGACCTCCCAGTTTGTATCCTTGCTGCTATTTGATTGCAAAGAAAAACTTTCTGTTCTTCCTGCCCACTCTACAGTCACTTCAACTATTTCATCCTCTCTCATCATTGCCCCATTGCCTGCTCCTGAACGGTTTGTAACTGTTTTGTCGTACATTTCAGCTAAAGTTCCTCCCCCACCTCCTGCTGATGTTTTATATTCGTATGAAATCGGTTTGCCTTCTATTTCTTTAAAATCCCCTTTATATTCCAATCGAAAAAACTCTTCGGTTTCACTTTCATAGCCAGTACGCCCATTTTCTCCTTTGAAAAAAGCACCTCTACCAAAAAACTCTAGCGATGCTTCCCAATGGTCACTTTCTCCTGAATACAAATAATCATGAATGATTTTATCCTTGTTTTCTTCTGGCTGATTAGAAGGGGTAACGCCTCCATTCGTCAACATGTAGAAAATAGCTCCAATGGTTATAAATATGCAGGCTGCTCCACTAATTAAATACTTAAATGGGAAAGAGAGAAGGTTACTCTTTTTCTTATTAGGGAGATTATAAAGTGTTTGATTCATTCTTTGTTTGACTATATCTGGAACAACTAATTCCTCATTTTGAATAATCTTCTTAATCTCTTTATCCATGTTGAGAGCCCCTTTCCTCTTTCATTTGATTTATAAAAGAAGCGAGCATCGAACGCGCACGATTCAATCTTGACTTAACAGTCCCCTCTCGAATAGTTAAAATCTCAGCAATTTCTTTAATTGAGCAGCCTTCGAAGTAAAATAGCCCCACAACAGTTCGGTATTTTTCGTTAAGCTGGATTAGTGCATCCCTCAACTCCTCAAAATTATTCACGGATGAATCAGCTATATTTTCAATCGTTTCTAATGGAAAGCTTTTCTGATTAGCCCGCAGCAAATCATTGCATTCATTGATAAGGATCCGGATTAGCCAACTTTTAAAATAAGCTGGATTTTTCAGCCTGCTTATTGATTTATAGCTTTTCAAAATTGTCTCTTGAATCGCATCTGCACAATCGGAATCTTTCTTTAAAAATCCCTTTGCCACTCGATAAAGGGAAGATTCACAACTATTGATTAATCTGATAAAAGCTTCTTGATCTCCACTTTGGGCCAAAAACACATCATTCTCATGAAGCATCACTACTCCCCTCCCTGTGCGCATTAGACTTTTTTTAATGAGAAAAGGTTCCATAAATATGGAGAAATATTTAATTTAGTAAAGGGCTACAAAATAGATGAGGAAAATCAGCAGGAATGTGGGAGGTTCCCGCTGCTAAATTAAGCAGCGGGAACCTGTGATGCTTTTACTTAAACCATATCGGCTTTATTATTTCAAAGTTTTTATGATCTTCTAAAATTTGATAACACCGCTCTATCATTTCATTTAAAGTCTCAGGGGAAACCTTTATTGTCCAAACAATAGCGGAAAAGATACTCATGCCTAGGTAAATGGAATAAAGTGTCCAAAAATTTTCGGGGATTTCTTCATTGAAATAGCCATTTATCTGTCCAATTGAAAAAGGAATACTAACTTCCCTACTGAACAAGCCAACTTTCTGAAAATCATGGTACGGGTCTCCCCAATCATAACGGTTGAAGTCGATGATTCCAGCATAATTCCTGTTTTCCACAATAATATTGCCTACATGGAAATCGTCATGCTGAAACCGATTGGGACGTTTTGTTAAGGATTGTTCATTTTTATCGATAAATTGGACCACTTTATCATCACCTTGAATTTTCACTCCGCATGTCTGATAGGCTTCTACATACTTCTGATGTTTTTTGATTATTCTGCTGTGCCAAGGTTCAATCGAAGCTGGAGCTCGAACAGTATGTATTTTTGCCAGGTCCTTTCCAGCGGCTAGGCCAATTTCATATTGTTCCTGTGTGCTAAACAATGGCAGTACATCACGGGCATCTTCCCCCTCAATATACGTGAGCAGGTAATAGGAAAGACCTAATTCTTCTATTCTTCCTACTTCAATCGGATCCGGTGACCGGATACAATAATTTTGCAAATCCGCTAGTAGATCAAACTCTGACTTTTTCCTGTCATACTCGTTAATTGCTGCTGTCCGAAGCAAGTACTTTTTACCATCTGCCATTTTAACTACATATTTATTATCATTCGAGAAACCTTTATTGATTTGTTCCATCATTGTTGATGTTTGAAGGAATGGAATCCTTTTTTGAAACCCCTCTAATAATTTCATTAAACCCCTCCGATATTCTCCTAAAAGGAGTTGCATACGAAGCTAGCGAATATAATAACCAAACTATTTATTAATTAGCTGAAAGGAGAAACTATGCTATTTACTAATCATCCTTTACTAGTAAGGAATTTGGAAATAAAAGATCATCTAACCCATTTGGTTACCAGGACACACGTTTTTCCTCGATTTCAAGTATCAACGGTCCTTAGTTCCCGCAAAAACGTGCTTCTTCTTGATTTCATACATTAGCTGTCTTAAAACACAGTTACCCTAGATGTATCTCCCTTTCCTATCGCTCATTTGATAGAGTTCCAAAGCTTCAGCCAAGAACTTTCTTTCATATCCTGTTTTTAAATGTATTTTTTCCACCCATTCTTTTAATGTAAACAATCTCTCTTCTTTATATAATCCTTCACTCGTACTTAAAAAACTTTCCCAATTATAGAATTCCCAGTGGGCTGTTTCACTTTTATACAGTGTTCTTACTTCTAGTAGCGGCTTCGGACGAATCTGGTTTTGGGAATATTCAGCTGCGTCCATAAATAAATTCATATCTAGTGGACCAGTAGGATAGAATTGGCGAGATATTTTTCCATTTGGATGATGATAAATAACCTCTATTCCACCCGCTGCATCCTTAATTTGTATTTGTGCTGCAGGAAAAAAACCATTCATTTTTTCTGCGGAAAAGGCATCGTCAGCTAGATCGATTAAAATTGGCTCTAGCCATTGATCCCCTAGATCACATAAATACCTCCTTCCCCGTTCATCTAATGCAATTACAGCAGTATGAGCTTTTTCTGTATGTAGATGGCTGCCGATTGGATAGGCTACAATTCCATCCTTATTAAACTCCTCAAGGAGCCAAATAGCAAGATCAAAGCAATTACCCGAAATTCCATATTGTTCTCTATGTTCTTTCATCAAAGAAACAGATCGTTGTTTTCTCTTGCTTGATTTTTGATAAAACCATGCTTTCGTTAATGTCTCCATTGGAAACTCACTAAATTTCCGCCACGTCGTTAAAATTTCCATCGGTGCTTGCATCTCTTCATCCTCCCCAAAATCTATGTTGGTACTTTCTCTCCATAAAGTGAAATATCCTTTTTATTACGTGCAATTTTTTTATTAACATGTCTATCTATGATACATTAAAGAAAGAATCGACATTTTTTAAGGAGAGTATGTGATGGAAAGCAAAAAGCAGATAGGGTATATCGGTACGTACACAAAGAGCGAAAGTGAGGGCATTTATGCATTTTCATTGAATACGGAAACAGGAAAAATTACGGATATTAAACTTGCTGCTAAAATAGACAATCCAACTTATTTAGCTATTAGCAGCGATAATCAACATTTGTATTCTGTTATAAAAGAAGGAGAAGCTGGTGGCGTCGCATCATTTAAAATCCTTGAAGATCATCTAGAGGGTATTAATAAACGAGTTTCCATAGGGGCACCCCCTTGTCATGTAAGCTTGGACCCTAAAATATCTACCATCTATAGTGCAAACTACCATAAAGGCACAGTTGAATCCTTTTTAATTGACAGAAAAGATCGATCAATAAGTCCTGCCAGCTCAGTTATCAAACACCAAAGTTCAGAGGCAGATAAAATTCCTCATACGCATTATGCTGCCCCTACGCCAGATGGGAAATATATTATCGCTGTTGACCTCGGACTAGATCAAATGATGATTTATGATATAAACGAAGGATTATTAAAGGAGAAAAATCGTTTTTCTGTTAAATCTGGCAGTGGTCCAAGACATCTAGTATTCCATCCGAACGGAAATTACATCTACGTTATGACTGAATTTAGCTCAGAAGTAATCACATTTAGGTATGATTCTAAAGCAGCGAACCTAACGCCATTACAAACTATCTCTACCATCCCGAACGATTTTCACGAAAATAATCAAGGCAGCGCTATTCATATCTCATCGGATGGGCGATATGTTTATGCTGGAAATCGTGGGCATAATAGCATTGCTGTATTTGGAGTAGTGCCGGATTCAGGTGAGCTGAAGTTCGTTGAGCATACTTCAACTGAAGGGAATTGGCCAAGAGATTTCGCATTGGACCCAACTGAAAAATTTATAGTTGCCTCTAATCAAAATTCCAATAATCTTGCTTTGTTTTCACGTGATCAAATAACTGGAAAACTCACATTGCTGCAGTCAGATATTTCTGTTCCTGAACCTGTCTGTGTAAAATTTTTAAAAAGTATTGAAAAATAATGAACGATCCCACAAAAAAAACAGAAAAGGAGCTCTAGCCCCTTTCCTGTTTTTTTATATTTTAAATTTACTGGCTGATTCTAGTAATGCTTGTGCCATTTCCGCTAATACCTTTGTAGCATTGGAAACCTCTTTAATAGATGCACTTTGTTCCTCTGTTGCACTTTGAACTTCTTGTGAGTAAGCAGATGCCTGTTTTGTAGAGTCATTCACACGATCCATCGAGGAGATTAAATGGAATGCGCTTTTCTTTATTTTGTTAATTGAAAATAAAACCTCTTCCATTTTTTTAGTTGTTCCGATGACCGACTCTGAAATTTCATTAAATGAATGGCCTCCTTCATTTACATAGTTTGTTCCATCCTTTACAGCTAACTCCCCTTTATTGATTGATTCAACAGCAAACCTTGTGCTTTCTTGAATATCATGAATCAAAATTGAAATTTGCTTCGCAGAATTACTTGATTGTTCAGCCAATTTCCGTACTTCATCTGCTACAACAGCAAATCCCTTTCCATGTTCACCTGCTCTTGCTGCCTCTATAGCAGCATTCAGTGCCAATAAATTTGTTTGGTCTGCAATTCCACTAATTATTGTAAGGATATTTTCAATTTGTTCAGATTTCCCATTAAGCTCATGGATGATGGCAGCAATTTCATCCGTATTTTGATTGATCCTTTCCATTTGTTCAACAGCCTTTTTTACAATGGCTAGTCCATCTTCCGCCTGTTTAGATGTTTTCCTAGAAGAATCAGATACACCTTCTGCCCTTATAGATATTTCCTCGATATCTTTAGAGATCTGAGATACATATTCTTTTGATTGAGTGACCATTACGACTTGATCCTTAGTTCCGACGGAGACTTCCTCCATTGAACTTGATATCAGCTCCGTTGCTTTCGATGTCTCATCTGCATTTGCATGTAACTGTTCTGTAGAGGCAGCTACTAGCTGTGATGATTCAATAACTTTAGAAATTAATGCTTTGAAATTTCCTATCATCGTGTTAAAACTATCAGCCAGCTGGCTAATTTCATCTTTACTTTTTACTGAAATATTTTCGATGGTTATATCTCCTTCTGATGCCTTTAATAAACCACGTTGAATAGTAAAAATACTTCTATTAAATCTCTTCATAAAAATGTAGACAATAACGAATCCGATTATTATAGAAAGTCCGGCTACTATGAGTATTGTATTCAAAATGCTCTTACGAAGTAATAAGGAGAGCTCATACATATCAAAATCTAAACCTATAACACCAATAAAATTGCCGTTTTTATCAGTAAAGGCTTTTGAAAGTGTAATGGTTGACTTCCCTGTACCTGTATCTATGTATGGTGCAGCCCATACTATCTCCCCCTTCGCTTCCTTTGCGGAGGTATACCATTCACGTTGCCTAGGATCAAATTCATTCAGATTCACTTCTTTTGGCGGAATATTTGATAGATAGAATTCTCCTTTATCCTCTGTTGCAAAATATAAATTTAAAGTATACTCCTTTTCACGAGCATGTTCTAACAAATATTCCTGATAAAATGCAGTCTTAATTGGATCATTACTTAATGGCATATTGGAAAATTCATTTGATTTTTCATTAGGGAAAGTGAACGTTCGAAACTGCATCTCATCCAAAGCTACTAGTTTATCCAAAAAACTTTCGTATTCGTAAAAAAGCTCTTTATATTTTGGACTGATTTTTTCCATATCACTTTTTTGAATAACCGCATACTCAAATAGTTCCGTTTGTTTATAAGAAATCACTCCAATGATCGTTAAAGGAACCAGCAGTAAAACAATCATGATTAAACTTAATTTAAACCGTAATGAATGGAAAAATCTCATCGAGTAACAGCTCCTTTTTTTGAAAAGTCAAACAACTTATAGGTTGATATTACCATTACTAAAGAACTGCAACAATATATTGTTAGAAATGTTTGAAAATAAATCCATCTTCTACATTACTGTTGCCGAAAAAAAAGACTGCCTCTAAGCAGTCTTTCGTAAATATTAATTATTAACGTGTGAGAATAATCGGTTCGCCTTTTGTAACAATTAATGTATGTTCACATTGTGCAACATAGCTCTTGTCTCTTGTGACAAAGGTCCAGCCATCATCAAGCTCAATCACTTCTTCCGCTCCAGTTGAAACGAACGGTTCAAACGCTAGCACCATTCCATCCTTTAATAATTGAGAATCCCATGGCTCAAAATAATTTAAAATATGATCAGGCTTTTCATGCAAGGAACGCCCAATTCCGTGGCCTGTTAAGTTTTTAATGACCGTATAGCCATGCTGATTGGCTGTTCTGTTGACTACTTTCCCAATCATGCTCAGCTTCGCACCAGCCTTTATTTTTTTCAGCCCTTCTTCAAACGCCAGTTGTGCTGTTTCGCAAAGCTTCTCTAAACGTTGATCGTCTCCAACGACAATGGATAAGCCTGTATCGGCAAAATACCCATTCTTTGATCCAGAAACATCTATATTCACGAGATCGCCTTCTTGAATGACACGTTTTCCTGGTATTCCATGGGCAACCTCTTCATTCACGCTTATACATGTATATCCTGGGAAATCATATTCTCCCTTCGGACCAGATAATGCACCATGCTTTTCAAAAAGCTCCCCAGCATATTCATCTAATTCCTTCGTTGTTATGCCTGGCTTTGTCATGGCAATTAATTCATCCCTAATAAGCGCAACAATTTTGCCAATCTCCTTTAAGCCATTTAAATCTTCTTCTGTTTTTACAATCATTTTGATTTCCTGCCTTTTACTATATATTGTCTCTTCTATTATATTCTAATTCTTATTGAATTGAACTTAAAGCGTTTCAGGGCGAATAAAAAAGCCTATTTTTCCCATTTGCTCAGCATCCTCTAATCTTTGAAAAGCCTGTTCATATTCGCTTAATTCAAAAACTTTATCAATAACTGGCTTCAACTGATGAATTTCCATAAACTGGAGCATTTCTTTATATTCTTCAGCACTTCCTAGGGTGGATCCTAGAAGATTTTGCTGCGCATAAAAAAATGTGCGCAGATTAAATGTGACATCGTCTCCTGCTGAAGCACCAAATATAACGATTGTTCCCCCGCTGCGAAGTTGTTCTAGTGACTTATTGAATGTGGCAGCGCCGACAGATTCGATGATCAAATCCATTTTAACTCCTTGTAACGCCTTCCTCCAATCCTCATTGCTGTCAATCGCTTTATATGCACCGAGTTCTAATGCGCGATCACATTTTTTCTTTGAACGTGAGCTTACATATACTTCTGCACCAGCAGCTTTTGCAAATTGTAATAGAAAAGTGGCGACTCCACTGCCAATTCCCGGAATAAACACCTTCATGCCGGAAGTTACTTTTCCTCGAGTAAATAATGCACGGTAGGCTGTAAGCGCTGCTAGAGAAAGAACTCCTGCTTCCTCCCATGTTAAATACGCTGGCTTTGGAACAGTATTTGCTGCAGGTAAGATAATCTTCTCAGCAAATGTTCCATGATCCGGAAGCCCAACGATCTCAAAGCCTGCTGGTGGTGCGTCGCTTTTTTCATTCCACCCAAGTCCGGGATTAATGATTATTTCATCCCCAGCTTGAACAGTATGTACCCCTTCACCTACAGCATCAATAATTCCCGCACCATCAGACCCAATAATAAGAGGCGGATCAGATGGCAAATGGCGATTCAGTACAAAAAGGTCGCGATGGTTGAGACCTGCTGTTTTCAGCCGAACGCTTACTTCTCCCGCTCCGGGCTCCCTTTCAGCTATTTCTCCATAGGATAGTCCGCTAAATCCTGCTTTTCCTTCATGTATTATTGCTTTCATCCAATCACTCCTCAACCGAATTTAAATCTTTAAATATGTCCCAAAATTATTTTACCATATGAATGAACGATTTCCTTCTATACTCCTGTCAAATAAACTGAATTTTTTAATAATTATCCAACACTTTTATTACCTTATCAATTATAATGAAAATAAGCTACATAATTAAGGACGAAATGTGAGGGATTGCCTTGCTTTCAAAAGAGCTGCTTAAAGAAATTTCTCTGCCTGCCTTACTTTTAGACTTAGATGCATTTGATGAAAACTGCAAGAATATTGCTGGAAAAGCAAATGGAAAAACCATTCGAATTGCCACTAAGTCCATACGCTCTGTTTCTCTTCTAAGAAGAATACTCCAGTCAAACCAAGTATTCAAAGGATTGATGGCCTTTACCCCGCAAGAATCCATTTTTCTTTCAGAAAAAGGATTTGATGATATTTTGCTCGGCTACCCTTGCTGGGACATGGATGCTCTTATTAAAATTGCTAAAATTAATCAAACAGAAAAGAAAATTATTTTAATGGTAGATTCTCATGAGCACATCGATCATTTACAAAGAATCGCTTTGAAGACAGAAGGAACATTCTACCTGTGTATTGATGTGGACATGAGTACTACTTTTGCCAATTTGCACTTCGGCGTCAGACGATCCCCGCTAAATCATGAAGAAGCGGTCTTACAGCTTGCCAAAAAAATTAAACAATCTACCAAGCTTGAGCTTATAGGCATGATGGGATATGAGGCACAAATAGCAGGTGTTGGTGACTTCATGCCTTCGCAGTATCTAAAGAACACATTCATTTCTTATTTGAAAAAGAAATCAATCCCTGAAGTTGCTGCACGGAGAACGAAGGCGATCAAAAAACTAATGAATGAAGGCATCCGCCTGTCAATTGTTAATGGCGGCGGAACAGGCAGTCTGCATACAACTACATTGGAGGACTGCATAACTGAAGTAACGGTCGGATCCGGCTTTTATTCCCCGCTATTATTTGATTACTATCAAAGCTTTAGCTATAAGCCTTCCCTCTTCTTTGCCTTGCCTATTGTAAGAAAACCAGCCCCCAATATATATACATGTCTTGGCGGTGGATATATTGCATCAGGAGCAACCGGAAAAGACAAAGTGCCAAAGCCGGTCTATCCCATTGGTGGAAAACTCATACCATTAGAAGGTGCCGGAGAGGTGCAAACCCCAGTATATTTTGAAGACACAACTTTGAAAATAGGGGATGCAATCGTCTTTCGGGCTGCAAAAGCAGGAGAGATATGTGAGCGTTTTAAGGAAATTATTTGTATATCCAATCAGCAAATTGTTTGCCGCTTTGATACTTATCGTGGGGAAGGAGCATGCTTTCTATGAAAACAGAGCAAGGCCGTACATGGAAAAATTGGGCACATACATTTGAGAGCCATCCTGAAAAAATTTATTATCCCTCCTCTATTGATGAGGTTCGTACCATTGTCAAAGAAGCTGCAATAGAAGGAAAGTCGATTCGGGTTATCGGAGCTGGTCATTCGTTTACAAGACTTGTTGAATCAGACGAATGGCTTATTTCACTTGATTCTTTATCAGGGATTGAATCGATCGATAAGGAAAATGACACTGTTACTATCTTTGGAGGTACACGACTTTATTATGTAGGCGAAGAACTTGGAAGAGAAGGGTATTCCCAAGAAAATCTGGGTGACATTAATGTCCAAAGCATTGCTGGCGCGATTTCTACTGGAACACATGGAACTGGGCTTCAATTTGGCAATATCTCTACTCAAGTAGTGAAGGTATGGCTAATTACTGCAGCTGGCGAGATCCTTCCTATATCCAAGACAGAAAATGCTCAATATTTTCATGCATGCCTTGTATCGTTAGGAACGTTAGGAATCATTGTAAAAGTCACCTTAAAAATAATCAAATGCCCTATTTACGAATATAAAAGTGATCAAATAGAGTTTTCAATCCTCAAGAAGAATCTTACCCAATTAATAGAATCAAATCGTCACTTTGAATTTTATCTTTTCCCCTATTCCGATACAGTTCAGATAAAAACAATGAATGTTTCTGATCAAAAACCGAAAAGACTGCGTCTTCACCATTTTAAAAATCTTCTGCTGGAAAATTATTTATTCTTCATTCTTTCAGAGGTTTGCCGATTGTTTCCGAACACATGTCGTTTTATCAGCAGACTTTCTTCAAAAAGTGTTGGGCGCACCTCTATCTCAGCACATAGTTATCAACTGTTTGCAACACCACGAATCGTTAAATTCAGAGAAATTGAATATTGTATCCCGCTATCACAGCTGCTGCCAGCTATCCAAGAAATTCGTAAATGCATCGAAGAGAATAAACACAAGGTACATTTTCCAATTGAATGCCGCATGGTTAAAGCTGATGATTTATGGCTAAGTCCATCCTATAAAAGAGATTCTGCCTATATTGCTTTCCATATGTATAAGGGCATGCCATATGAAGAATATTTTCATGATATGGAGCAAATAATGAAAAAATACGATGGCAGGCCGCATTGGGGAAAAATGCATAATCGCAGCCATATTGACCTGTATAGTCTTTATCCTATGTTTGCAGATTTTTTGACTATTAGAAATGAACTGGATCCATATGGATTATTTTTAAATGGCTATTTAAAGGAATTGCTAACTGAAAAAGACTTAATGGAAACACCTAAAAGCTCAATAGGAACAATATAATTGACAAAAAACCAGATTCCTAATTTTTTTTGGAATCTGGTTTTTTTGTTTCTCTTATTGTTTTACGACATTAGCCGCTTGTGGACCACGGGCACCTTCTTCGATATCAAAAGTAACCTCTTGCCCTTCATCAAGTGATTTAAAGCCTTCCCCTTGAATCGCTGAAAAATGAACAAAGACATCTTGACCTTCTGAAGTTTCGATGAATCCAAATCCTTTTTCTGCGTTAAACCATTTTACTTTACCTGATGCCATTACTGTTTCCTCCTTGTGTATTGAAACACATTTTGTTTTTACTATTCTTGCTCAAAGTCATATTCAGGCGAAAAGTATCAAACTTATTCTTTCCTTTCATACCGAACAAAAATAATTCTCTAGATAATACCAAATATAGGAAAGGAATGCAAATCACTAAATTTTCTTTTTTATATTGCCCATTTTGCAAAAAGAGACAAAAAGCTTATGTTTATTTTTACGTTATGGACATATATTTGTACAAATGACCCGATGGACATAAATACATTCATATTCAATATAATGGCTAAAAAGAAATGAGTGATTACATCACTTGAAATGGGAGGTTATTCTTTGCTTAGAAAAGTAAAAACACGAAAGAGACGCAGATTTAAAGGCCCCTTGCCATTTAAATATGTTTTATTTATTTCATTTATCATTTTTCTCTTAATGACATTTGGAAGTTTAATTATTATTAATAAGAATATTGAACCAACCTTAATTGGCATTGCAGAATCTAGGGCCCGTCAATTTGCTGCACAGGCAATTAATGATGCCATTGACAAGGATATTTCCGAAAGCATTGATATTAATGAATTAATTGTTAAACATGAAAATGCAGGGGAACCGAGCTATAGCTTTAACCCACAAATTTATAATAAAGCCATCTCCGAATCTCAGAAAAGAGTTCAAAAGTATTTAAACTTAGTAGAGGCCGGAGATCTTGAACAGTTAGAAAACTTTAAAAACGATATTGAAATTGATGTTAACAAGACAAAAAAAGAAACTGGGATCGTTTATTATATCCCTCTTGGCATGGCCACAAAAATGACCCTGCTTTCCAACCTAGGCCCCAAGATCCCGGTACGATTAGAAATTATTGGAGATGTAACATCTGACGTAGAGGCAAAAATCGCTGAATCAGGTATAAACAATACATTTCTGGAAGTCTATATCAATGTAAAGGTCCATATGAATGTCATTATTCCCCTTATCGAAAGTCCGATTGAAGTTTCTAATCAAGTGCGCATTGGTGATTTATTTCATCCTGGAAAAGTTCCTCAATATTATAATGGCTCTGGTCAAGGTATTCCTGCAGTCATTCCTCCTCCACAATAAAGCCTGATCCCTTTTGGAGATCAGGCCTTTTGCTCAGATGATTTATTTATTTCCTTTTCCATTCCCTTGATTAGATTGATAATAGAATTTTGCTGTAATTGATCCGTCCTTATTTTCAACAATGTCTGTTACATGGATGCCAGAGTCAGCAGGTGTTGAGTTTTGGCCTTTCCAGAAGTAATAAGAACCAGTATGAACTTTTCCAGAAACAGGTGTCAACTTACTGCCAGTTTTGAAGAAATCTCCTGCATCTCCACGATTCACATTTTTCTCAAGGTCGTACTTGCCGTCCGCCTGAAGAACGGATAATCCATAATGAGTAACGACTGTTCCATCTGCTGCCGTTTCTGTTTGATTATATTGAAAGCGCTTGTTTTGCCAATTTTCCACATTGTTTGGACGGAAGCCTGCTGTTTGATAAAGGTTGATTATATTTTCATCGACATGCCAAGCAACTAATCCGTGTGCGTCCTTTCCTTGACGAATCAGCCCTTTATTAAATCCGTCTTGCTGAATATTTTCGAATAAGAAATATTCTGTTCCATTTGATCCAGGCACTTCCATTTTCACAATGCCATTTTGGCTATTTGCTTGATTAATAGGCGGAAGCGTAATGGTCTGTACTCCATCTTCCTGTGTAACTTCTATTGGCTCTACCCATCCTAAGAAAATCTTTGAGAATGGATCGAAATGTGTGGGTGAATTTCCAGAATAAGCCGCATGATCCGGATAACGCATCCATGAACCGCCTGCCATCATTGAATAGTTCCCAACACCTTCTGAACTGTAAGCTGTATCGTAAAAATCAGGCAGTCCTAGGGCATGTCCGAATTCATGAGCATAGACACCTGTCTGTGCTGGGAATGGCCCTGTTTTTAAGGCTTCATTATAGGAATCTGTGGCAGCATCATAACCAGCTACGTTCCCTCCAATCCCAGGCTGGATATTGTAGTTATTCACTACTACTCCATCATAAGTCATCTCTTCAGCAATCGTTTTGTTAATCCACTCTTCTTCACTCATACCTAAATATTCTGGTGCTGTTTTACCAGTCTCATAGTATTTTCCATAGTATAAAGCACTCAATATATTCCATTTATGTGACCAGAATTGAGCTGGGTCACGGCTGAATTCTGCCCCTGTTCCTTCATGTACAACGAAAACATTTGGAACTTCCCCATTCTCTGCATACTTAGAAAAATCTACTTGATCATCAGCAGCTTTTAACAAATCTCGAATAAATTCACCTGTGTGAGCATCACCATTTACGTTTCCATTTACATACTTGCCATTTTCCGCATATTTCCCCTCTTGATCCAAGTAGTAGGAAGCACCATGAGGAAGTTCTACCCAAACGAATTCTGTATTTTCCTTTCGTACGAGATTGATCTGGCCATTGCTCGATTCTTTGTATGCATTCTGCATGGTACGATCTGTCGGAGCCTTAACCCCGTTATACTCAGCATATTGCTTAAATTCATCTAACTCATACGGATTATACTCCGTACCGAAAATTAAATCTTCGTAATAATGGGCAGGAACTTGCCCCTCCATATCGCCTATTGGCTCATCCCCTTCCTTATACTTAGCTAAAATAACGAGAACAGGGACGTCACCTTGTGCTTTTTTATACGCAACATGGTTATCGCCAGCCTGTTTAAACTTTTTTCCATGGCTGGCTACTTTTTCGGCAGGGTCTACTTTTGAAAGATCAACTCCTAGCCGTTTAGCTTGCTCAGCCAGTTCTGGTGATACTCCAACATGGTGAGCTAAACTAATATCATATGTACTACCCTTTTCTTTAACAGAAGAATCTGCCGAATAAACACCAGCAAAAATCGTACTGCCTGTTAAAGCTAACGCTAATGCAGAACTAGAAAGGACCTTTAACAATTGCAACACCCCTTTAGAATAATTATTAGTACAACCTAAATATTAATTAATTTTCAGTATTTTCTGAATAGGTAGAAAGAACTTTTTTATTTATGGGGTGTATGCCCAATTGCATAATTTTATGGGATTTTATGGGTTAACCAGTTCGAATAGAATCTATTGCGATATTCCTTTTGCCTGTATTTTTTTATCTACCATTTCACCCATTCACTCTTACTAAGATGATTGCTTATCAAATATAATTAAATGTATAGACTATTCGTTAAAGGGCGTTTTTTTATATGTTAGGACTTATTAGTATGCAAATCATTATTTCCGTTCTTTTCATTCTTTTAGGTTGGGCGATTCGTTATAAAAAAGCCTATTGGCTCATCTCTGGATTTGCCTCTCGGGCCGAACATGAGAAGGAGCAGCTAATTGCCAACGGATCTCCGCAAAAAACAGGGATACTGCTAATGTCAGCAGGTATCGGAATGCTTATTTTACTGCCGCTTCTTTTCACATCATTTAAATATGCAGTTGAACTTCAATACGGATTTATGCTCTTTTATTTACTAGGGGGACTCGTATATTTATCTAAATTTGAAATTCCAAGTAAACGAAAACGAAGTTTTACAATAAGTATTATTCTTTTTGTTGTCATTATAGGATCAATATCTGCTCTAACTATTTCAAGCTATCAAGGTTATGAACTAATTCTTAAAAATAATCGCTTTGAAATTACAGGTATGTATGGGGATGAATGGGATCTCAAAGAGATTAAACGAATTGAATTATTAGATGATATGCCCGAGGTTTTGACAAGAACAAATGGTATTGGGCTGCCTACACGATCTATAGGACATTTTAAAGTAAAGGATTATGGAAAAAGTTTGCTATTTATTCAGAAAGGCTCTTCTCCATGTATTTACATCGAAATGAATAACAGGAAAATATTTATTAATGATAAGGATTCAGAACAAACGATTAAATGGTATGAAGATTTGCAAAAAAACAGTGGAGAATAAAAGATAAAATAAACTTTTTGTGAGGTGCTGTATCACTAATGTCCATTATTCTTTTAATGATTGGATTCGTCTTATTAATAATTGGCGCTAATTTTTTTGTTGATGGAGCATCTAAGATTGCCTCCTATCTTCATATTTCTCGATTATTAATCGGTTTAACGATCGTAGCCTTTGGTACAAGTTCACCTGAGGCAACTGTTAGTATCCTTGCAGCATTGGGTGGAAACGCTGATGTTGCAATAGGAAATGTCGTTGGTAGCAATATCTTTAATATCACACTTGTTGTTGGTTTAACTGCCATCATCCATCCACTGCAAGTCGAAAATGAAACCATTCGCAAAGAAATACCATTTACATTGCTAGCAAGTGTTGCCCTTATGATTTTTATTAGTGACAAAGTATTAGAGTCTGCCAGCCATCATGTTGTTACACGGAGTGATGGATTAATATTATTACTATTGTTTTTTGTTTTTTTATACTATTTATTTGAAGTGGCAAGAAAAGGCCGCAGCAATGCGAAGGAGGAGAAAACGGCTCAACCAACTGCTGCCGTATGGGGAAAGCAGATCCTCTTTACTATCCTAGGACTCGGGGCAATTATTTTTGGCGGAGATTTAGTTGTAGATAGTGCCACAGAAATCGCATTATCATTTGGAATGAGCAAAACACTAGTCGGTTTAACCATTGTTGCAGTTGGAACCTCCCTTCCTGAGCTAGTCACTGCTATCACAGCGGCAATCAAGAAGGAAAGCGAAATCGCTCTTGGCAATATTGTTGGAAGTAATATTTTCAATATCTTATTCGTTCTTGGTGCCGCAGCAACTATCTCACCGCTTGGTGCCGATCCTAAAATATCCATTGATATAACTTTAATGATTGTTTTAACCCTTTTACTATTAGTCTTTTCGCGAACTAATTTTAAAATTGGAAAGTTTGAAGGAATCATACTCGCTGCCGCATATATAGGCTACTTGATATATATTATTGTTCGCAACTAATAATCGGAATTTCCCTCCACTTGAAAATGGAATACTCCCGCAGAATTAAGAATAGATTTTCATGGAAAGCATCTCAAGAAAATGTTCAAAAGGAGCGGGAATGAATGACAAGTTTTAGCCATCAAGTAGTAGTAAATGTACCGGTACAGTATGTTTGGGAATTCGTTAGTGACATTGATCATTGGGCACCACTTGTACCAGGTTACATTGATCATCATATTTTAAGTGAAAAAGAATCCACTTGGAGCTTTAAGAGCGATATCGGAATTATGAAAAAGAAAATTGAATTAAAAGTTGATATAACTAGTTGGCAAGAGCCTTCAAAGGTAACCTTTGACTTGACTGGATTAAATGAAAAGTTTTCAGGACGTGGTTTTTTCACTGTTGAAGCGATTAATCAACAGAAAAGTCTCATGACTGGGCATCTTGATATCAAGGCAGAAGGAATGATGGCGAAAATGGCAAATGCTATTTTACAGTCATCACTCCCCGAAACGACAACCGATTTAACAGCAGCTGTCGCAGACAAAATTCAAGAAACGTACCTGATTCAAGCAAAAAAATAAAGCCTGCTAGCACAATGAAAAACTTTTCATTGTGCTTTTTGCTGCTTACTCACCTTATTTTGTATATCGGTTTGCGTAACTGGATGCTACAAACGCATCCGGTTTAATTTTCGGTTCTACTCCGATTGACTCTATTCTTGTCACCATCTCATTTACAAACTCCCTTGTCTTATTTCTTTTTCCTGCGCCGATATCTAAATGTCCTTCCATCGTAAATGTTGCACCTTGATAAATATATGGGAGCACAATATTTATCATCTCGTTTTTTCGCTCTGTCGTAAACAATGAGACAACCTCTTCTGTTAATGAAGTTTCATAAGAAATACGTTCATGTAAATGAAGCATTTTCCGTGGAATGATATTTTTCCGTATACAGGCCCACGCTCCCTTCCCTTCATTTTGAATAACAATCCCTGTAATAAAAACTGTGCGATTACAATGAACTTGAGAATCTGTTCCAACCATTAACCGGTAATTTCCCCGGGGATTTCTGTTCATGAACTTAAGTATTCGATCAAAGACATGTTCAAATGTCAAATACCTCTCTTGTAAGTTTTGAAACAAATACGTATGATTTTGATCAGTTTTCACCTGATATCACCACATTATGATTTGATTGGATAGGATTAGCAGCTAAAGATGTCCTGCAAATTCAGTAAATTACCTACTGGTACAATTAGTATATTGAGCCAAACCGTTCATGTTGTTTACTTTTTTTACTTCTTCTTAAAATGTATTTTTCACTGTAAGCATTTTTCATTTGATTTAACTTTGGGTATGCTACTATTAAGTGAACAGATGATGAAAGAAGGGGTCATATGAAAATAGAGGTTTGGTCAGATTATGTTTGCCCGTTTTGTTATATTGGGAAGCGCAGATTAGAAAACGCACTCGCTCAATTTCCTTATAAAGATCAAGTTGAAGTTGAATTCAAAAGCTTTGAGCTTGATCCTAATTCTCCTAAGTACAGCGGCAAAAATATTCACGAGGCACTTGCTGCGAAGTATGGGATGAGTGTGGAACAAGCGAAGAAGACGAATGAAGGAATTGGGCAGCATGCAGCAAGTGTTGGCTTAACATTTAACTTTAATGATATGAAGCCAACAAATACCTTTGATGCACACCGCTTAGCAAAGTTTGCAAAAGCAAACGGCAAAGAGGCTATTCTTTCAGAAAAGCTTCTTCATGCTTATTTCACAGAATCAAAGGAAATTAGCGATCATCATACATTGGCAGATATTGCAGAAGATGCTGGTTTAGATCGTCAAGCTGCTTTAAACACACTTCAAGATACAAATGCTTTTGCTAATGATGTTCGCATTGATGAAGCGATTGCCCAGCAATATGGCATTAGTGGAGTTCCATATTTTATTATCAATCAGAAGTATGCGATTTCAGGCGCACAGCCACCTGAAACCTTTGCTAATGCACTGCGAAAAGTCTGGGAAGAAGAATCAGCTGCAGCACCTAAATTCCAAGACCTATCAGGTGCAAGGGCAGAGGATGCAAGCTGTGTAGACGGAAATTGTGCGATACCAAGTAAAGATAAATAATTTATAATAAAAAAATGCAGGTCAATAAAGTGATCTGCATTTTACATTTATCCCCTAGTAACTTAGTTGTATACTGGGCAATATCATTCATTATTTCTTTGTATGAGATACAATCCCAAACGATAAAGACAATAAGACAGAGAAAATAAATCGCAGCATACCATTTTAATAATTTTTTCGACATCAAAAGTTTATTAAACAAAACAAAAAATCCTGCAACAAATAGTGAAATTAGAAAAAGATTCACCTTCCATAAATTATTTGCTTGGCTAATCGGCAATACTGCCTGCAAAACGTGAACTGCATTGTCCTCTGCAACCTCAATAGGATAGCTTTCCTTCTCCCATACTCCCACTTCAAAAATCACGATATTTGAATAATTGTCCACATAATAACTATAGCCTGTCAGATTATATTCAGTTTTCATTGTAAAAAACAAATGAACAAATAGAAGCACACAATAAGTGAGTAAAGGAAAATATATTTTATTAAAACTGCGCAAAGATTTCCTCCTCTCCCTTAAGTTACAGAATATTCATAATGATAATTATACCATATCAGCTTCCTTTTAAAAAAATAGGATTAAAAACTTACCCCCACTGTTTTTAAGGTTAAAACGATACAAAATAAAATAAATTAAATTATGGCTATTCTGTGACTAGGGTCACGCTTAATTGTGTCTAAATTTTGTATTCTTAGATGGCCATAAATGGGGATATGGTACTTTTTATATTTAATAAAGTTGGTATATTGGGGGAGGTTTTAGATATGGTTCAAACCGTTGCATGGATGGTTAGTTTAATTTTTATGCTCATGATCGCTGCCGTTTTTGGTTTTGTTGCCTTCAAATCAAAAGAAAAACGTGATTATGAGCCTATTAAAAAGAAGTGGTATAAGGCACGAACTTTTTATGGGGCAACATTAGTTGTAGTTATGCTAGTCATCACAATTTATACCCTTCGTGAATTGCCTTATAATCAGCCTGCATATAGTGCAGGTAATGATCCGACACTTGTTGATGTCGAAGCAATTCAATTTGGCTGGAAAATGAATGAAACGGAATTTAAAGTGGGCGAACCGATCGAATTTCATGTCACAAGCACAGATGTCACTCATGGGTTTGGTATTTATGATTCAGAGTTGAACTTACTCGCTCAAACACAAGCGATGCCAGAATACACAAACAAAGTTTATATTACTTTTGATAAACCTGGTACGTATGAAGTTCTTTGTCTTGAATATTGCGGATTAGCCCACCATTTAATGATCAGCAAAATCATAGTGACTGAATAAAAAGATGGAGGTGTTGAACAATGGTTACAGCTATAAATAAAGGTGAATGGAAAGCAAAAAATAATCTGATAGCAACTTATTTAATCATAGGTGGAATAGTGATTGCTGCGATGATGATTTTTGGGATTTTAATGCTTTTGGCTCAAGGCGGTGTGCTGGATCTTCCTCCTGCAGCATTTTATCAATTCTTAACCATTCATGGAACTGGTATGGTTGGCGGGGCAGCATTAGCAGCTTCAGCAGTTATGTGGTATTTCCTATCAAACTATGTTGAGTTATCTAAAAAAGTTTTCAAATTAAATCTTATTTTATCTCTAATTGGCGTAGTTATGGTTATCATTGGGGTATTTTCATTTAAATACGCAAGTGCCTGGACATTCCTGTATCCGCTTCCAGCATTGTCTGGAGGAGCCTGGGGTGTTACTGGCGCTCTTTTATATCTTGCAGGGATGCTCATTCTTGGTGTTGGTTTCTTACTTCTCTATATTGATACAGGCAGAGCGATTATTAAAAAACATGGAAGTTTAGGAAAAGGATTAGGATGGGATGTGATTTCTGGTAAAAGAGCAGAAAAAGACGCACCATCACCAACAGTTGTTGCAAGTACGATGGTAACAATAGTTAATGTCACAGCATTAACTGCTGGAGCAACGGTTTTGATTATGAATATTATTAATGTTGTGAACCCAGCTTTTACATTTGATCCGCTATTAGCAAAAAATTTAACCTATGCTTTCGGTCATATTTTTGCTAACTCGATTATTTATATGGGTGTAATCGCGGTTTATGAAATTCTGCCGCGCTACACAAATCGTCCATGGAAATCGAATCGTCCATTCCTAATTGCATGGACGATGTCAACAGCATTTACTTTAGTGATCTATACTCACCATATGCTAATGGATTCGGTGATGCCAAAATGGATGCTCATCATGGGACAAGTATTATCCTATGCAAACGGCTTGCCAGTTCTTGTTATTACAGCTTATGGCGCATTAATGATCATTTATAAATCAGGCATACAATGGGACATGGCATCTGGCTTAATCTTTATGTCCATGTTTGGATGGGTTGTAGGTGTCGTTCCCGCCATCGTCGATGCAACAATTGTAGTCAATCATGTGATGCATAATACGAAGTGGGTACCTGGCCACTTCCACATGTATATGGGACTTGGTGCTGTCGTCATGATCTTTGGATTCATTTATTACCTGTCAAAAGTTGATAGCGGCTTACAAACAAATGGTTTGGATAAGATTGGCTTTATCAGCTATACGCTCGGAATTATCAGTGTAAGTGTTGGCTTCTTACTATCTGGCGCAATCAGCACACCGAGAAGATGGGCAACCCATTTTCCTGAATGGATGGCTCCTGCAGTATTTGGCGCAATTGGGGGTGTTTTGGCTGTTCTGGCAGTTACCATCTTTATTATCCATTTTATTCGCTACGTAAAGGTTAGAAGGACTACAGGAAGCGATATAAATGAGCAAAAATTGGCGTAAATCAATAGCAATTTTTTTGACTGTTCTATTAGGCTTTGTAATATTTTATGCTGGTACAGATGGGTTTCGGGCATTTACAGCTGAAAGTGCCCGGACCTATAAACTGCTTCAGGCCTTTTATTTAGTCGACAGAAAAGGCTATTTGGCTGAAGTAATGGATTTTACAAAAATTGATGAAGCAGCAAATACTGTAATAACGACACTTAAGAATGATACGGGGGAGTAACTTATGAAACAAGCAGGATTAGGTATTATCTTGTACTGGATATTAGTCATTCCTCATGTTAAAGTCTTTACAGAGTCGATCATGCTGCTCCATATGCTTGTCCAACTCCCACTTCTTATTCTTGCAGGCTGGCTCGTGGGTGATTGGCTAATAAAGAAATTTAATTCTTTTTTCACAGCATGGAATACAGATGGCGTCCCTGGTATGATCCTAATTGTCTTTATTACAATGTATTGGATGCTGCCGCGTGCTTTGGATGAAGCAGTAACCATTTACTATATCGAACTATTTAAGTTTATTAGCCTTCCATTAGTAGGATTATTTTTGAGAGACAGCTGGAAAAAGATGCAAACGTTAGGTAAAGGCTTTATCTTCTTAAATTATTTATCTATGTTTGCTTTAATGGCATGGCTATATATCGATTCACCAATTCAAATTTGCAATAACTATTTAGAGACCCAACAAAAAGCATTAGGCTGGGGATTCCTTGTTATTACCATTTGGATGATCTTATACTTGCTGCAAGCTGTTTTTACTGATCAGTCAGAACATGCAGAGTAAAATCGACAGGTGCTAAATGCCTGTCGATTTTTCTTATATTTCTGCCGTAATTGCTTTTGGTCTGTCTGCCTCCCGTAAGGCTTCAACTAGTACTCTCCTTTTAATATGATAGAGGATTAATAAAATGATGTTCAATCCACAAATGGACATCAATATCCAAACTGGCATTTTTTCGAGGAGGAAACCAAATATAATATAACCTAGCGGTGCCATTGCACTTGCTCCTGTTTCCAATAAGGACATCACTCTCCCTCGATACTCATCTGGGGTACTCTTCTGCAAAAGGACCATGATTGGCATATTTATAATCATTATGAACGATGAAAGCAATAGGACCATAAAAATTAAATAAGGAAAGAAAACAGCATTTGAAACACTCATCATCCCTGGAAAATTCGGCAGTCCTAGCAAAATGAGGACAGTAGACATAGCTATTAAGCCGCCGAAGATACTTAGATCTTTTCTTTTTATTTCAGTTTTTGCTGATAGCACGATTGCCATTAGCATCATACCGACGGAGAAGGTTCCTTCAATAATTCCTAATTGTGCTGGTTCCATTTTCCTGATGGTTAGGACTAAATATGGCAGTGCAACAGGAAATACAGCAAACCAAAAATTGAGAAAGACACTTAAAAAAATTAAATTCTTAATAAAGACCTGATTTTTAACGAAGGAAAAACCTGATTTTAAATCTGTAAATATGGTGCTCTCTTTTTCTTTTACCTTTTTTTCAGCGAATAAATCATACTGGATAAAAATGCTGGCAAATCCTGAAATCGTAAATGCGATGATGTTGATGATCATGAAGGTTGTTATTTGAAAAAGGCCGAAAAACATGCCGCCAAGAACAGGGCCTAATATGGTTGAAAGTGAAGCAGCCGCCTGATTCAGTGACATCGCTTTTTGCAGAAAATCCGGGCCGACCATGTTATAGATGGATGATGTGACCGCTGAAGAATAAAAAGTATTGAAGATGCTTAAAACTGCTGTTGCTGTGTATAGAAGCCAAATTTCTGGATAAACGTAGGTAAATAATAATAAAACAATAATTAACCAAATCGCGCAAGCAAAGTCTGATGTAATAATCATTTTCTTCCTATCCCACCGATCACTAAGAGTACCCGCAATCGGTGAAAGCAAAATTCTAGGCAAGATACTTAAGATTAAAGTAACAGCAAAATTAAGACTTGAGCCTGTTTCAGCTAAAATATATAACCCTATCGCAAAGCCATATATAGATGCGCCAAGAACAGCAGTCATTTTTCCAATCAGAAACAAAATCATGTTCCTCTTTACTGCAATCGGCATCTATTCTTCCTCCTCTTTATGAAGCTTATCAAACTGCAGGGAAACATGATAAGACGTACGAGTGGTATCTTCTTTAACTGTTCTCTTTACATATTTCAATAAAAGATTATCAAATTCTGTTTCAAATTCCTTCAATTCATCATCTGTTAATGACAGACTGCAGCGCCGTGATCGTTTCTTTTCTTGATTGGGTGTATTTTCATCTCTTAATCTAAACTGTGTCGCTTTCGAACGATAATACTTTTCAATAATTCCTTTGTTTTCCTTCGTTTCCTCAATTTCTAATATCCCCCCATTAAATAGCTGCTGGATATGATAATGAACACTTCCAGCTGTCTTCCCCATTTCATCTGCCACCTGTTTGGCTGTCATCGCCTTAGTATCTAATAAATAAATAATTTTCACCCTTATCGGGCTAGAAATAAGTTTCTGCTGCTCTAAATTAATGTCCATTATATTTTCAAGATCCATGATGATCACCTCTTAAATTTATCTTGTCGATCTAGTTACATTTTACATTCTAACTTATTAGAACACAATAAAATATTAGAATGATTTAAAAAAATATATTAATTTGTTGGATTTATTTGCTATAATCATTCAAACACCTCCAAAAAGATTCTTTCCACAAAAAATCAGACCTCAAAAAAAGGTCTGATTTTTCACCATATTATTCATCCCTATTCGGATAACCAAACTCAAAAGTTAAATCTTTTCCATTCCATGTGATGCTAACTACCTCATTCCCATCTATTGAAACAAATGTATGACTTCTTCCACCAAAGGCTTTTCTCTTCCACCCCCCAGACGAAAGAATCGTTTCTATATATTTCGAATACGCCTTGTCAGAGCCTTCATCCCAATAATAAATTTCCTTATATAGGGTAATCGAGTATGGCTTCAATCCAACTGGAAATAACATTCTTCCATAACCATGATTGACATAGAGCTGCTCACCATGATGATATGGCTTCGTATCATCAAATGCCAATGTTGACATCGCCTGGAAAATTTCCGCATATTCAAGTTTCGGATAATCAAAAGTGAAATGAATCCACTTCTCCTTGTTTGGAATAAAGAAATGGTATCTCAGTGCCGTATCCACCATTTTCACATGCTCAATATACATCGTTGTTGGATAGGGAAAATGTTCAAGCTCCTTCTCAACAAACATCGGCAATTGTGAAGTAATTGTTATCATTTCTTCTTCAGTTACTTCCTTAACTGTTCCAACGGGTACTGATTGCTTCTCTTGAAAAAGTTCCAAGCCTTCGTCCGCTTTTTTACTATAGACATCCTCGAGCGCCCAACTAAATCTCTCATAATCAATAGACGGTTTGTCTGCTGTTTGAGGTTCTCCACTATGTTGAAGAATAAGCCAGAGGAAGCTTCCACAAATAAGAACAAGAAGACAAGCAGTAACGATTCCTTTCAATGGAAATAGTATATTGGGTGATTTTTTTACAGGTTCCTCTTGAATTGTTTTCAAAATTCTTCGCTTTATTTGATCTTTTTCATGACTTGAAGGTTGAAGTTGTTGAAGCTGCTTCCATTGATCATCATAATGTTTGCTCAAACTGTCCATCTCCTTCTTCCTTCTGACTTATTTTTCTAAGTGAATGCAGTGCTCTTGAGAATGTTTTGCGCACTTTTGGTTCAGACCAATCTAGAATATCCGCAATTTCCTTTGTAGAGCAATCTTCAACCATTTTTAAAATGAGTACCATTCGGTAGTTCAGCTTTAATTTTTGAATATCACTCATCAGCTCAAGTACAGCTTCTTTATTCTCAAACAGCCGCTCCACATTTAAGGTTGATGGGATATCCTTTTCAATTGGAAATAGCTTTCTCCGCTTTCGTTTACGGATTTCATCTAAAACTAAATGCTTAGCAATACTAATTAGCCATGTTTTTACACCGGAGCGGTGATCAAATCGCTCTACCGCTGTATATGCCCGAACAAATGTATCATGTACGAAATCCTCACAAATCTGTTTGTCTCCAAGCATATATAAGATAAAACGATAAACATCATCATAATAGGATTCATACCATTCCATCACAAGATGCCTTCTCTCATTATCCAAATCCCACTCACCTACTTTTTAACATTCATACCGATTAGTCGTTCAGTTCGCATTTTTGTGACACTTTTTCCAGAAAAATAAAAAACTGCCAAAACAAGTTGGCAGTTTTTCGGTTCATGGCTATTATATTAAATAGCGTTCTTTTAACAATTGACAATGATGTAACTCATGTCCTGCTATAATATATGCAAGTGCACGGACTGAAACATCTACATCGTTTGCACTGCCAATTCTAGTCCATCCTTTAGATTCCAGCCCCTTTAACAATTGAACCGTTGATTGCCGCACAGCCCTTAAATTTTCAATATGCGCTTGAATAGGCAAGCGATCAAAGGACGCATTCAGTACATAGGGATTTTCATCAAAACCAGGCAGCGATATCGTTTCCCCACGAGCAATGCAAAGTAGACGATATGCCATAATCCGCTCTGTATCTGCTACATGGCCAATGACTTCCTTTACACTCCATTTTCCAGAAGCATATCGAAAAAGGCTCTGTTCTTCAGAGATGCCTTGCAGAAGCTGAATCGTTTCCTCCACTTGCTCTATTAATATATGTACAATGTCTCCATCCGGCACTAAATCAATATATCCAGAATAATAAGGGGCATATTCATTTGCCTCTGGTCTAGACTTCATATAAATCATCCTTTCATTAAAAAACTTTAACGAGTCTAGTAGTCTCATTTCTCTTCCTTCTGCCCTTTTTCCTTCTTGGAAGGATACATTTTTTGAAATTAAAAAAGGGAGAAGCACAAAAAATAATGTACTTTCCCCTCTTTTTTTTAAGACAATGGTGCACGGTAACCAGTATTTGCTTTAACCTTAACCTCTGCATACCGTTTGGCATCTTGCTTACTGGAAACAAGCGTACCAATAATTGACCCGATAAAGCCGATTGGAACAGACAGCAAGGCCGGATTCGTTAATGGGAAAATTGGATTGCCAGTAAACAATGCCGCCCCCTCAACTGGTGAGATGACACTTGGACTAATCGCTACAAGTATAAGAGAAGAGACAAGTCCAGCAATCATTCCTGTCATTGCCCCAGTAGTATTAAAACGCTTCCAATAAATTGTGAAAACAATAACAGGCAGATTTGCACTAGCTGCGACACAGAATGCTAGAGAGACGAGAAAAGCTACATTTAAATTTTGAGCAAAAAGCGCTAATAAAATAGAGAATACGGAAACACCTAATGAAGCATATTTAGCTGCAAGCATCTGCTCCTTCTCAGTTGCTTTTCCTTTTTTAATGATTTGTCCATAAATATCATGGGCAAATGCAGAAGCACCTGATAAAACTAGACCTGCAACTACAGCTAAAATCGTTGCAAAGGCTACTGCGGACACAAATGACATTAAGATATCTCCGCCCAACACTTTCGCAAGTAATGGAGCAGCCATATTCCCAGCTGCATTACTTGCTTGAATGATATCTGCACCAACAAATGCTGCCGCTCCGAAGCCAAGGAATATTGTCATCACATAAAATATTCCAACGATCCAAGTCGCCCAAATAACTGAACTTCTTGCCGTTTTTGCATCTCTTACAGTGAAAAATCTCATTAATATATGTGGGAGTCCCGCTGTACCAAACACAAGCGCGATCATGAGGGAAAGTGTATCTAGTGGCACCTTGTATTTTACACCTGGATTTAAGTAGGCTTCGCCTAAAGGTGTCGCTGTTTTCATGGTGGTAAACATTTCGAAAATATTGAAGTTGAAGCGAGAAAGTACTAAAAAAGAAATAATAATTGTACCGAGCATTAACAGAACGGCCTTAATAATTTGCACCCAGCTTGTTGCTGTCATCCCTCCGAACAAAACATAGATCGTCATCATGATTCCAACAATTAACACTGCCAACCAATAATCAATCCCGAACAATAGTTTGATTAAGGCACCTGCACCAACTAATTGGGCGATCATGTAAAAAATAACAATCGTAATCGTGTTCAAAGCAGCTGTCCCTCTTACCTTTTTTGCATCAAAACGAGAGTTAATCATATCTGCCAATGTATATTTCCCAAGATTTCGAAGTGGTTCGGCTACAATAAATAAAACGACTAAATATGCAACGAGATAGCCAATACTAAATAAGAACCCATCAAATCCACTTAAAGCAATCGCACCAGCAATTCCAAGGAAAGAGGCTGCAGATAAATAGTCTCCTGCTATCGCCAGACCATTTTGCCAACCCGTTAATCCTCCCCCAGCCGTATAAAATTCATTTGCTGTATTTGTTCTTTTCGCAGCATAGTAAGTAATGGCCAGTGTCATGGCGACTATTAGTAGAAATAAAACGACTACAGTCATATTCACTTAGCTTCTCTCCTTTCTGACTCATCTTCCTTCCAGACCTTTTCCGCCATTCGATCAAACAAAGCTGATTTTTTCATATATATGGTTGCCATTATCCAGGTCATAACGAACAACAACAAAGCGTATACCCAGGCCCATGAAATGTCCCCAATTGCAGCGTTGTCCAATGCATTTGTATAGGAAATTAAAATTGGAAATAATAAATACAGTCCTAGAAATACAATAATTGATGGCACTAAAAATTTTTTCTTAGCAGCCATCAGTTCGCGAAATTGGCTTGATTGAACAATCTTTTCAAAATTCTCCCCCTTTTTCGAATTGCCTTTTTGACCCGTTTTCCCCATTATTTCATCCCCTTTGTTTCAATTATATTCTAAATAATTAGAATATAAATAAAATTTAATAAAATATAGGACAACTGTCAATTTTTATTTGCTTTTTACATCTAAAGTCATATCACTTTCAATTTAGCGATGAAACTTTACTAGTATCCTATCCGTATGGAAAGAAGTGAAATTCTCGAAAGGGTGATCAAATGGGACACATATTATTATTCTCACTTATTATCGGATTAGCCTCAGCGCTAGTGTTAATCCCTTTTTCCAAAAATAAAGGTGAAGAAAAAAAACAGCCAAAATCAAAATTTCTTATCGCATTCATTCTCCTGTTGATCCTTAGCGTATTTATTTTCTACTATGTTACAAATCTAGACCGCAATTTATCTTCGCTATGGATATTAGCTGTTATTATTACAGCCGCTGGCACAGTACTTTCAACTGGGAAAGAAAGAATGATTAAAGCCATCTTATTTTTAGCAAGCCTTGCCGTTGCAATTTTTTTCCTTTCTGCTTTTCTATTCAATGCGGATAAAAAATATGAAATTGCTAAAATGGATATAAAAACAGAAATTGAAACATTTGACGAAAATGAAACACCAGCAAGTGTTCCTCCACAATTTGCGCGGAATAAAATGAAGAAGGCCTTTGGGCAAGTTCCAAACACAAGCTATTATGAGTTAGGAAATCTGCAGATTCAAAAAGTAAATGGAGAGTATGTCTATATAGCACCTGTTGAATTTTCCGGCTTTTTTAAATGGCTGAACGGAGATGAAACACCAGGCTATTTTACAATTAGTGCTACAGATTCCTCTGCAAATCCTAAATTCATAAAAGCAGAGATGGTTTATACACCTTCCTCCTATTTTAGTAAAAATATTGAACGCCATATTCGGATGCAGTATCCGCAATATATTTTTTATGGGGATGTCCAATTAGAGATTGATGATGAAGGGAAACCTCATTATATTCGTTCATACGGCAATTTTGTTTCTGCCCGAAATGGATTTGATGTGAAAGGAATCGTTGCTGTCGATCCGAAAACGGGGAATACAAAAGACTATCCATTAAAGGATATACCATCCTTCATTGACGGGGCCGTTTCACCAGAAGTGGTCAGCTTGCAAAATAGCTACTTCGGTAATTATATTCACGGATTCTGGAATAGTAAGTTTGGTAAAAAGGATGTAAAGCTTCCTTCTGATGAAGGAACAGAAGCAAATGTTAGTCCTATTTTTGATGAAAACGGAGAAATGTTCTACTTCACAGATTTTACTAGCCCGAAAGAAGGGGTAGACTCGATGCTTGGGTATTCATTAACAAACTCAAGAACAGGGGAAGCCACCTACTATACAGGAAATCTTGAAGAGTCCTACATGGATTCACAAGGGGCACTGCAGATTATCGAGAAAAAGTTTATTGAAAAGAAATGGAGCGGTGAAATGCCTGTTCTCTATAATTTCTATGGAGAAGCTAGCTGGCTAACACCCGTATTGGATGCGAATGGATTTCTGCAAAATTACTTTATCGTTTCTGCTGCCAATCCGGAAATTTCTGTTTATGCCTCGACTCCAAATGAAGCATTAAAGCTGTATAAAACGGCATTGCAAAGAGGCGGAGGAACGGTTGATGGCAGCTCTAAGGCGGAGGAAAAACAAATAAGCGGAACAGTCGTAAGAGTGTATAAAGAAAAAAATGGTGATTTTACGACAATTTCCTTCCTATTAAATACTCGCCAAAGCTTTGTGATTTCCTCTGAAAATAGCCCAATGGCCATTTACTTGCAGGAGGGTGATCCGGTAAAGGTTAAATACTTGGATACAGGTGAATCTTTCTTGCCTGCAAAAGAATTAGTAATTGAAGGATTAGAATAACACATTAAACAAAACACGATGATGCTTTATTTGAGCACTCATCGTGTTTTTTAATGTCCATTTGGAAAAGACATTCACCCTCATTTTGTCCACGAACGGTGCCAGGCACTCGGTTAGTTTTGGAAGCTGCCTAGCATATGGAAAAATTCTATGATAAATGCGTGGAAAAGCTTAGCCGTTGGCAGCATTTCCCTGTCAGTCGGGATAATAACGCCGACTGTTCGGGTGACTTGAGGATCAATAATGGGAATTTTAACTGTTTGTCGTGGCAAGCTATCAATTAATGTAATTTCAGGAATAACCGTCACGCCTAGTCCCGCTGAAACCAACCCTTTAATGGCATCGATATCTTCTCCTTCAAATGAAACATTCGGCTGGTATCCTTGCTGCTGGCAGGCATTCATAATAATTTCACGCAAAATATATCCGTTAGGAAATAGGACGAAGGAATCGTCGCGCAGCTGGCTTAAATTTAACGATTTCTTATCTGCAAGTTTATGCCTGTTCGGCAGCAAGGCAACCATTTTTTCCGTAAATAATATGTGTCCATGCACCTTTTTCTCTTCCTTCGGTACTGGACCAAGGAAGGCCATGTCCATTTCACCTCTAATAACTCCCTCAATAAGAGAATGGTAGGAGCCCTGACGAAGCTGATATTTAACATCAGGATGCCTCCTGCTAAATGCAGAAATAACGGTTGGCAATGTATAGGCAGCTAAACTGCTTGGAAATCCAATGCGTATCGTCCCCTTTTCCGGATCGAGATACTCGTCGACTTCTCTTCTTGCATTCTCGATAACCGTCATCGCTTCTTCCATATGCTCCAGAAATATCTTTCCGATCGGTGTTAAGCGTACATTTCTCCCCTCTCGAAAAAACAAATCGACTCCTAATTCCATTTCTAAATTAAAGATTTGCCTGCTGACGGCTGATTGTGCAACGTGTAAAGCAACAGCAGCTTCCGTCACATGCTCTCTTTTTGCCACTTCCATAAAATATTGGATCTGCCGTAATTCCAAGCCATTCCCCTCTTTCCCTATTCATCTCATACAGGCATTGATCTCATCTATAATTCATATTGTTCAGATTATTTCCCTATTATAAAATTTTCTTATTAGAAAATCCAACTATTTGAGTAATTATACAGTTTCATTTCTATATAGGAGGTTTGATCATTATGCAAACATTAGAAGAAGTGAAGAACGGTGAAACAACGATAGCAATGGAATATGTTAATAACGTGTTTGAAATAGTCAAAATGCGTAATCCTTTCGAATACGAATTTCACCAAGCTGTGGAAGAAATATTTGATTCGCTCGTACCTGTATTCTCTAAACATCCAAAATACATGAACCATGGAATCCTCGAAAGAATCGTGGAACCAGAAAGGGTGATTACCTTTCGTGTGCCTTGGACAGATGATACCGGAAAAGTCCAGGTAAACCGTGGGTTTAGAGTTCAATACAGCAGTGCAATTGGACCCTATAAAGGAGGTATCCGCTTCCACCCTTCGGTAAATGCCAGCATCATTAAATTCCTCGGTTTTGAGCAAATCTTCAAAAACTCTTTAACTGGCCTGCCAATCGGTGGTGGAAAAGGGGGAGCTGATTTTGATCCTAAAGGAAAATCTGACGGCGAAATTATGCGTTTTACACAAAGCTTCATGACAGAGTTAAGTAAATATATTGGCCCTGATGTCGATGTTCCAGCAGGTGACATCGGTGTCGGTGCAAGAGAGATCGGTTATATGTTTGGACAGTACAAGAGACTTCGAGGTGCTTATGAAGCAGGTGTCTTAACCGGTAAAGGAATCGGTTATGGAGGCAGCTTAGGACGTAAAGAAGCAACAGGTTATGGGACCGTTTATTTCGTTGAAGAGATGTTGGCCGATAAAGGTCTAAGCTTCGAAGGCAGCACCGTTATTGTTTCCGGATCAGGCAATGTTTCAATTTATGCAATAGAAAAAGCAATGGACTTAGGTGCTAAGGTTATTGCCTGCAGTGATTCAAACGGCTATATTTTTGATGGAAATGGGATTGACCTTGAAACGGTGAAACGATTAAAGGAAACGGAAGGGAAACGTATTTGTGAATATGTCTATGAGCATCCCCATGCCCAATATGTCGAAGGCAGTTCCGGCATTTGGTCGATTCCATGTGACATTGCCCTGCCATGTGCTACACAAAATGAAATTGATGACTGTTCGGCAAAAATCCTTGTTGCTAATGGAGTAAAGGCCATTGGTGAAGGGGCAAATATGCCATCCACGTTAGCAGCCATTAATGAATTCCTTAAAAACGATATCCTTTTTGCACCTGCAAAGGCAGCTAATGCTGGCGGTGTGGCTGTGTCTGCCTTAGAAATGGCGCAAAATAGCGCAAGATTATCCTGGACTTTTGAGGAAGTTGATGAAAGGCTTCGTGAAATTATGACTACCATTTACCGCAATAGTATGAAAGCTGCGGAAGAATATGGCTATCCTGGTAATCTAGTTGTTGGTGCCAATATCGCGGGATTCATTCGAGTGGCTGACGCAATGATCGTACAAGGGGTTGTATAAGAAAAACGCAAGTGCCTCGACAAAGATAAAGGAAACACGGTTTCTTTTCTTTTATATTCCAGAAAGAAAGGTGCATGCTTTAAGCTTGCACCCTTCTTCATACCTATAGTAAGTAACTATTAGGAAAGCTTCTGGATAATCGCTACTTTTAGGTAATTCCCTTCATTAAATTCCTTCATTACCTTAAAATCCTCAGGAAGGCTATATTCTTCAAGAATTTTGTACTTTCCGCCTGTTACGCTAAAAGCCTTTTCAATAAAATCTTTAAATTTTTGCATATTAAAAGTACTGCAATTAGTAGAAGCAACGATAATCCCATTATCAGCCGTAATTTGAATGGCTTGTTCAAGGAGAGCTGGATAATCCTTCCCTGCACTAAACGTATGCTTTTTCGAGCGTGAAAAGCTTGGTGGGTCAAGAACGACCATATCAAACAACAAATGCTTTCGAACTGCGTATTTAAAATAATTGAAAACATCCTCAACGAGGATATCTTGCGCTTCATAATCAATGCCATTGACATTAAACTGCTCTATAGTCTTACTTTTACTGCGATTTGCAAGGTCCACACTTGTTGTTTTTGATGCACCGCCTAGCGCAGCTGCTACAGAGAATGCACCTGTGTATGAAAAGGTATTTAACACATTTTTCCCCTTGGCATATTTGTCCCGTATAGCCTTGCGTACGTTCCGTTGATCCAAGAAGATGCCGACCATTGCTCCATCATTTAAATATACAGCAAAGTGAATACCGTTTTCCTTCACTATCAGCGGAAAAGTAGCCCGTTCCCCTGTCACAAAGTCATCATCATCCATATAAGTTCCCTTGACAGCAAAACGCTTTTTCTCATAAATGCCTTTCACATTTGCCACGTTTATTAACGCCTGAATTATAGCATCCTTGAAATGGTAAATTCCTTCACTATACCAAGTCACTAAATAATATCCTGCAAAATAATCAATTGTAAGGCCGCCAATTCCATCCCCTTCTCCATTAAATATACGGAATGCATTCGTGTCCTCATCTTTAAAAAGAAATTTACGATTATCTATTGCCATTCTAATTTTCTTTTCAAAAAAGCTCTGATTAATCACTTCTTGTTGGTTCCTGCTTAATACCCATCCTCTTCCTTTATTTTGTTTCCCATAATATCCTTTCCCAAGAAAGCGATTTTTTTCGTCAAAAAGATTAATAATGGTTCCTTCTGTTATCCCAATTGGAAATTGTTCGATTGCATTCTCATTCAGAAGCGGGAAGCCTGCTTGTATCTTTTTGCTGTGTGATGATTTTACTTTTAGCTTAATAGCTCTATTCATTTGTTCACCCGATCTCATTTTTATCAATAAAGTCATACTCCATCATATCAATAAACAGCTAGAGAGTAAAAATCGATAATAAAGTTTCCAATAGTATAAAATGGGAAAATATACACTATCTCAATTTTATAGCTTAAAATCAAGGATTTTATTATATGAAAATAACAATATCCACCAATTATTTAACTCATTTTTTTATTTCAGCTGCTTAGTTTAGATGGTTAATAACAATTGATATTGCATAATAAAACATAGACTAAATTGAAAAAAACAAGAAAAACAAGGTAATCAAGGTAGTTTTTAAAAAAAATATGTATTTTTTATTAACTTTTTCCATCGCATTTTTTGGAATAGGGTGTTAGAATATTTATAGTTTTAATTCTATTCTATTTATAATTTATTTTTCTATCCAAAGGGGGAAATATGAATGACAGAATCTGGCCTTCAACTAATTGCCATTGGTATATATATGGCCGCAATGCTATTTATCGGCTGGTATGCCTATCGTAAAACCAGCAATTTAACTGACTACATGCTTGGGGGCCGGTCACTAGGACCTGCAGTAACTGCCTTAAGTGCTGGGGCAGCTGATATGAGCGGTTGGCTATTAATGGGCTTACCAGGCGGAATATATGTAAGCGGTTTAGCTGATGCTTGGATTGCCATTGGATTAACACTAGGTGCTTATGCAAACTGGGTTTTCGTTGCTCCACGTCTTCGAAGCTACACACAAGTAGCTAACGATTCTATTACTATACCTGGATATCTTGAAAATCGTTTTAAGGATTCAACAAAATTATTAAGGATTGTTTCAGGGGTCGTAATCCTTGTATTCTTTACCTTTTATGTGTCATCAGGAATGGTTTCAGGGGCTATTTTCTTCGAGAGTTCTTTTCATGTAAACTATCATACGGGTCTTTTAATCGTATCAGCAGTTGTGGTTGCCTATACATTATTTGGCGGATTCTTAGCTGTTAGTTATACGGATTTCGTTCAAGGATTAATGATGTTAATCGCACTTATTCTTGTGCCGACGTTAGCCTTATCACATACCGGTGGATTCAGCGGCACATTTGAATCGATTCGAACCATTGACCCAACCCTGCTAGATTTCTTTAAAGGGACAACTGTATTAGGAATTATCTCTGCTATGGCATGGGGGCTCGGATACTTTGGCCAGCCTCATATCATCGTTCGTTTCATGGCTATTTCAACAGTTAAAGAGACAAAAAGTGCTCGACGCATTGGGATGAGCTGGATGATTTTCTCATTACTTGGAGCTGTATTCATGGCTTTAATCGGAATCGCCTTTTTCCACCAGAATTCCCAATATACGTTGAATAATCCGGAAGCAGTATTCCTGGTGTTAGGGCAAATTGTGTTCCATCCTTTATTTGCAGGTTTCTTATTAGCAGCAGTACTTGCCGCAATTATGAGCACAATTTCTTCACAGCTTATCGTTACTTCCAGTGCTCTAACTGAGGATTTATACAAAACACTATTAAAGAAAAACGCATCTGATAAAGAACTTGTATTCTTCGGTCGAATGGCCGTTCTAGTTGTTGCCATTGTTGCAGCACTCCTTGCTTTCGAGCAGGATAATACGATCTTAAGCCTTGTTGCATATGCGTGGGCTGGATTTGGAGCTGCATTTGGCCCAGTTGTTCTTCTTAGCTTATATTGGAAGAAGATGACGAATTGGGGTGCCATTGTTGGGATGATCGCTGGTGCAGCAACAGTTATAATTTGGAAGAACATTGGTCTAGGGGACACTTTATATGAGATCGTTCCTGGCTTTGCAATCAACTTAATTCTATCGATCATCGTCAGCTTAATTACTTATCGCTTTAATCCATCAATAGAAAAAGAATTTGATGAAAGTGTTCGGCTGCTAAAAAATGAATCTTAATGGTCATCAGAAAGAGCATGGGGAAATTATTCTCCATGCTCTTTTTGCATAGTTTAGTCCATTAGACTTCTAAAAAGTTTTCAATCTCATACTCTTCAAATTTTTCATCTAGCCATGCGGGATACTCCGTCTCCATTTTTGAATCGAACAGTGCTGTTTTGATATCTTCTTTTACGTCCTCAAATGCGGCTTCTTTCGCTTCCTTTTTATCGGAAACCTTAATGATGTGGTATCCATGCTCTGTTTTGACTGGATCACTGATTTTTCCAATCTCTAAAGAGAATGCCGCCTCCTCAAATTCTGGAACCATTTCTCCGCGGGTGAAATAGCCTAGGTCTCCTCCTGCCTCATTGTTTGAAGTATCCGTTGAATATTCGGCAGCTAATTCAGCGAAATCTTCCCCTTCTTCAAGCTTTTTTCGAACCTCCTTTGCAGTGGCTTCGTCCTCCACGAGGATATGGCTAGCCTGAATCTGTTCAGCTTGTGCGTAGCTGTCTTTGTTCTCTTCAAAGTACCCTTTCATTTCCTCATCTGTAATTTCGATTCTTGGTTCAAGCAGTTTCTTTGTAACTAAGTAATTTTCTATATTTTTTTCAACAGTGGACATTTTCACTCCGCTGTTTGCAAGGATTTCTTCAAAGGAATCTTTTCCGCCATAGGATTCCATATATGCTGTCATCTCTGCATCGAGTTCTTCTTTGCCTACTTCAATCTTTTCCTTTTTCTTTTCTTGATTAATAATTTTCTCTGTTATTAATGAATCTAATACTTCAGATCCATACTGAGCAACGAGCAGCTCATTCAGTTCTTTTTCACTAATTTTCTCTCCATTCACACTAGCTACATTCTTTTCCGACATAGAAATAATGCTAACTAATAGAGCAATGGCTACAATAGCAGATCCTGAAATCCAAATTGTTTTCTTCATTCATTTCTCCTTTTTAATCGATTAGTTCGAAGACGGGTTACTTGTTAATGTCACTTCAACGGTTTTTAGTTTTCCTTGACGGTAAAATTCAATTTTCACCTTGTCACCAACGGCATATTTGGTGTATAAATATTTCCGCAATTCATTTGCATTTGTAATTTCATTCCCGCCTATTGAAACAAGAATATCCTCTGCTTGAAGTCCTGCTTTCCCCGCAGCAGAATTCGGATCGATCGTTGTTACAATGACTCCCTGTTTTACATCACTAGGAATGTTTTGCAAATAGAATGGTGGAATTTCTTCAAAGTTCGCTAGCCCAACACCTAAATATGGGCGGATTACTTGCCCATTTTCAATTAGTTCATTAATAATTATTTTCACTTCATTGCTCGGAATCGCAAAACCTAGCCCTTCAACTCCACTCTCAGAAATCTTCAAGCTATTAATTCCCACTAATTCTCCTGATGCATTTATAAGTGCTCCACCACTGTTTCCGGGATTAATGGCTGCATCCGTTTGAATGACCTCTAAATCCCATTCTCCTGCTGATGTGGAAACAGCAATGGTTCGATCAACCGCACTAACTATTCCTTGTGTGACTGTTCTTGATAAATCAAGTCCAAGCGGATTTCCAATCGCTAGCACTTGATCCCCTGCACGCAGTTGAGAGGAGTCGCCAAATGCCAATGTATCTACTTTGACATCCCCTGCAATCTTCAAGACGGCAATATCTGTCAATGGATCTGTTCCAATTAACTCAGCCTTAACTTTTTTCCCATCATGGAGAGAAACTTCAATTTCATTGGCATTCTCAATCACATGATTATTGGTGACAATATATGCCCCATCACTTGTTTGCTTGAAAATTACTCCTGAGCCAGTCCCTCTGTTTACTGCCTCACTCGTTTGATTGAAGCGGTTGGTTTGCTGCTGCTTATTCACAATGCCTACAATCGCTTTGGATGCCTGTTCAACCATATCTGCGATGGAATTAGCAGATACTGGCTGTACATTCAATTTACTGCTAGTGTCCGTGTGCTCCTCTGAAACGATTGCTTTGGGCGTCTCCTCACTCGTATTCATATTCGGTAAGTACGGCAGTGCTGTAAGTGTTAATGCAGATCCAACCACTCCTGCCAAAACAGTTGATATAACCCCTTTTAATTTGGACCTTTTTTCCTGTTTTACTTCTGTACGGCTTCCTTCATTAAATTGGTCTTGTCCATTCATCGTGTACCCTTCTTTCATTTGTATTTAATCAAGTTTTTCAACTTTCAAGAATATGTTTTATATGGTTTACAAGACATACTTTAAGGGATCAATGTGTCAGGAAGATGTCAGGAATTTTTTTAACAAAAAAACGACTGGATATTTCTACCCAATCGTTTTGTATCATTCTATTTTTTCATACCTGTGTAAATATGAATGGCGTCTTTTAAAAATTCCGCTGTCCCTGGCTGTTCTTTATCATAATAGGCAGTAAATCTTTCATCCTCCACATACATTTGCGCTAGACCTGCATGTGCCTCCTTGCTGTATTCATTCCAATAGAAGCATAGCCACTGCTTGTGCAGCTCTGCCGCCTTTTGGGCAATGTCACTAGCAGGATCGCCTAGAGCAAATGCTTGAGCTAACGTTTCCTTGACTTCATTCTCAAGACTTGTAACTTTATCATAATCCTCCTGCGACATATTCATCACTTTTGCATTAGAATTTTCTACTATGTCCTCCCCATACTTCTCACGAATTTCTTTTCCAAATTTTTCCTCATTCTCATCAATCATTTTCTTCTTAAAGCCTTCAAACTTTTCTCTATCAGACATTTTTATTCTCCCTTCTGTTAAAGCAATTGTTTTATCCACATTCGCAATTAAAACATCCAATTGTTTCTTTTTTTCCAGGAGTTTTTCGCGATGCTCCCTAAGTGCCTTAGCTCCATCAAAGGAAGGCGCAGTTACGATGTTTTTGATGCTGTCTAGACCAACACCTAACTCCCTGTAAAATAAAATTTGCTGCAATCGATCGACTTCTGCTTGGCCATATATCCGGTATCCTGATGAATTTATTCTTGCCGGCTTGAGAATATTAATTTCATCATAATACCTCAGGGTTCTCGCACTTACGCCTGCTAGCTGAGCTAGTTTCTGCACGGTATATTCCATTCGCTCACCTCCTTGTGTTAACCTTACACCTTTACGCAACGTGAAGGTCAATTGTTTTTCTGTTATTTTTTGAGTAGCCGAAGAAATTTTTTTAAAAAATAGGATGCCTGCTCATGCAGAGCACTGGCATCCCTATTTCGCTTTATTTCTTTCGTTCATCAACGGGCAAGGTAATGCGAAATATCGTCCCGGACGGAGAGCTATTTAAGAGCACTAGATCCCCTCCTAGAGATTGAGCAATCATTTTGCTGAATGGCAATCCAAGTCCAAGTCCTCTAATTTTATACTTTTTCCCTTCCCCTCTAAAAAATCGTTCGAAGATTAGGTCTTGTTCATCTGGAGGAATTCCGCTGCCCGAATCCTTTATATCAATGGCAAGCTCATTGCTCATTTCAGCAAGGGTTACTATTATTCTTCCCTTTCCCTCAATCGCATGTCTCGCATTATTTAGAAGGTTCGTAAGGATCTGCTGAAGTCGAATCGGATCAATTTGTACCATTCGGTCCTTCTTAAGAGGAATAAAAACCATATCAATGATTCCATCCTCCTGAATCACTTCCCATTGATGGATAAAATCATCCATAAACTCATTCATTGAATGAGTTTCTTTATTTACCGGGATCGCATTCGCAGCAAATGAATTAAAGGCTAGTAAATCCTCTACCATCTTTTTCATTTTTGTTGTCACGTTTAAGGACAACGCCAAAAATTCCTTTGCCTCCTCTCCTGTAACGACTTCATCATTAAGAGCTTGCAAAAGACCGCTAATTGATGTAACAGGTGTTTTCAATTCATGTGTCACACCTGCTAGCAATTCTGTACGGAGAGTTTCCAATGTTTGCAGACGGTTAGACATTTCCTTAAATGATTGAACAAGGTCATATACTTCCTGCTCCTTCATGTCATCGGGAAGATGAATATTATAATCCCCTGCTTGGACTTGTTTTGCAGCTCTTGCAACATCTTTAATCGGATTGGCCAGCCTGCGTGAAAGAAAATAAATCGCTGCCCAGCCTAACAGAGCAAGGCTAATGATCATGATTGCCAACTGGCGGTATTCCTGATTTACACGCGTTAAGTTATCCTCTAATTCAATAATGACAACCCAGCCAAAGGAATAACCCTGCAATACAATGGGTGCCTTTACTACGTAAAAGTCACTTCCAGGTTCCTCTAATCTTAGCTTTTGAACATTCTCTTCATCTTGCAAGATAATACGGGGAAACTGCTGAAACACTTGCTTAGACGATCGATTACTCGAAAGAATGGTACCAGCTGTATCAACTATATAAATAGAAGGATCACTTTCGATATTCATAAACCTGCCGCGATCAGTAAGGGATCCCGGCACATCTCCTTTAGAAATCGGACGTCCCTCACTAATATCAACAAACCGATCAGCGATTTCCTCTGCCATCAGCTTAGTCATATCCAATCGGTTTTCAAGCGTTGTATGTCGAATCCATAAAGCTGAGATTATGGCAATAACAACTAAACCAATACAAAGTGTAATTAAATAACGACTCGTCCAGTATCGCAGCAACGAGATTCGCTTATTGTTTTTTATTAACACAAAATTGATACCCCAATCCTCGAAGTGTTTTAATTTCACCATCTGACTCTGGCCATTTATGAAGTGATTTTCTCAATCTTTTAATTGCTAAATCAACAGCACGATCGCTTCCCTCATACTCCCAGCCCCACACATGCTCAATCAACTGATCTCTTGTAAATGTTTGATTAGGATTTTTTGCTAGGAACAAAAGCAAGGATAAATCACGTGGGGTCAATTCTATCTCTTCTTCATTAATAGTTACACGATGGGACTTGAGATCAATTTGTAATTGACCAAAGTTTTTTACATGTCCGTCATTCGTTTGCGAGCGTCTTAAAACGGCGTTCACTCTTGCAATAACTTCCTCTGCAATAAAAGGCTTGGAAATGTAATCATCTGCCCCATCATTTAATCCAGTTAGCCGATAATTGACATCGCCTAATGCGGTTAGCATAATAACGGGACAATCACTTTGCTGGCGAATTTCCTTTAAAATTGCCCAGCCATCCTTTCCAGGAAGCATCACATCTAATAGAACAAGTGCTGGTTTATATTCTTTAAATTTTTCAATCGCATCATTCCCGTCAAAAGCCTGTACGGTCTTAAAATTTTCCTTTTGTAAATAAACTTTTAATACTTGGCTAATCGGGATTTCATCTTCTACAATTAAAATTGTTTTCACAATTTATCTCCTCACATTTAGAAAAGTGACATTTGTATATATACTATTTATGATAACTCCAATAATTAGCTATTGTCTACGAACCCTTTTTTAGTATCATAGAGAGTAAATATGTCAGCCAAATGTCGATTAAGAAATGCGCAAGCACCCTGGTCATTTATCCCATTAAGAAAAAAAAGACCGTCATATGACGATCTTACCTGTTTTAACTATATTGCTGTTTATTGATTATTTAGTAATACCTCTAGAATTTCTTCCGAAACAAAAGGAGCATCATTAATAATAGCAGGCACCACTTCAAATGATCTTAAGCTGCGATTTAGGCTGTATTTCTCTTTTCCGATATTGATTTGAATAGTCTGGTTCTGTTTGCCTAATTCTACTTTAGCGTTTTTGCTGTCCCATTTAACTTTATACCCTAAGTGCTCTGCTACCTTTTTAATCGGCAATAGCTTCATTCCATTTTTAATATAGTAGTCATCCCCAACAGCCTCTTGCACTTGTTCGAACAATTGGTCGCGATTATCCCATGCGATTATTTTCTTTGGTGTCGTTTGAGCTGGGATGCTCCTTGTTGAGATATCGTAAAAGACGATTAGCTCCTTCCCTTGCAGCTTTTCTTTCTTAATTTTGTCCCCTTGTTTATTCAGAAGAACCGTTTCTTCAGCGATATTTAACTTAAGCTCATTATCTAGACTAACATACTGATCATTAAACTTTGAAACCTTAACCTGCCCCCTGTTTTTTCCATTTACTACAATTATTTCAGGTGTAGTCCTTGGAGGGTAAATCATGATCATTGGTTTATTTTTATCGTAGTAAGCTGTGATCGTTAATCCTTTGACTAATTGATCCTTGTCAAAAGCCTCTGTTGTATCACTATTGAATAACAGTACGTTATCAGATAGAGGAAAATGCATCTCTAAAGATTTATCTTTATTTTCAACAATCAATGTAAGAAAGTCTTTATCCTTCTTCACATCTGTAATAAGCCCCGAAAATTCCATGAAATCAGTTGAATCAACAGGTTGACGATCCTCTTGCTTGGCAAAATCATTATGAGTTTCTCTTGGCAGTTGACTAGATGCAACGGCTGAATGTGTACTAATCACTAAACCAGTAATTAAAGTTGCTGTTACTAGCGCTGGTAGCTTTTTCATTTTTAACCCACCTTCAAATGTTTTGTTTCATTGAAATAGGCGTAAAAAGCTAGAAAAAGTTACATACCCTGCCAAATTTTATTGTAAAAACAATAATATTGGATGCATTTTAAAAGTTTCCTATCAGCTTGGTACTGCGACCCAATGCCCTTTCGAAATCTCTACTAATTTAGAATTGCTCAATTGATATTTGTCTTCCTCAGTTTGTTCTTCCAATAATACCCTTTTCTTCAGCTTTTCAACCTTTGGATCAGGGATCGGTATGGCAGAAAGCAGCGATTTCGTATATGGATGCTGCGGATTGGCATAAAGCTCTTCACTTTCTGCAAGCTCCACAATTTTTCCAGCATACATAACTGCTACACGGTCACTAATATGCTTAACCATTGATAGGTCATGGGCAATAAATAAGTAGGTAAGTCCTAGACGCTGCTGCAAATCTTCTAACAGCGTTACTACTTGCGATTGAATTGAAACATCGAGTGCAGACAATGGTTCATCACATACAATGAATTTTGGCTCCACTGCAAGTGCACGGGCAATGCCGATCCGCTGGCGCTGACCACCGGAAAACTCATGTGGGTAGCGTTCAGCATGAGCCGCCTCAAGTCCAACCATTTCAAGCAATTCTTCGACTCTTTTCTTTCGTTCTTCCCTGCTGCTGTATAGCTTATGAACATCTAATGCTTGACCAATAATATCCAGTACTTTAAAGCGCGGATTAAGTGAAGCATAAGGATCCTGGAAGATCATTTGCATATGTCGGCGCATCATTTTCATCTCGCTTTTTGACAAGCGGTTTACAGGCATTCCTTGATATAATACATCCCCGCCTGTTGGCTCATGTAGCCGCAAAATTGCACGGCCTGTTGTGGACTTTCCAGAACCCGATTCACCAACTAGCCCTAATGTTTCTCCTGCACGAATATGAAAACTAATATCATCTACCGCCCTTAGCACCTTGCCTTTTCCCATATCGAAATGCTGCCTCAATGATTTTACTTCTAGTAGCGGCAGAGTCAAATCTGTCCCAGGTAAAATAAGAGGAGCGGGTTTTTTCTTCTTCTTCTCATCAAGACGCGGCAAAGCATGCAGGAGCTTCTTTGTATATGGATGCTTTGGGTTTTCAAATATCTCTTCCGTAGTTCCAGTTTCAACAATTTCCCCTTTCTTCATGACTGCTACCCGATCACACATGCCAGCTACAACACCGAGGTCATGCGTAATTAAGATGATTGAGGTGCCAAATCGCTCTTGCATATCCTTCATTAAATTTAATATTTGTGCTTGAATCGTTACATCAAGTGCAGTCGTCGGTTCATCCGCAATAAGGAGCGTAGGACGGCAGGCAAGTGCAATGGCAATCATCACCCTTTGCCTCATGCCTCCAGAAAATTCATGAGGATATTGATGATAGCGCACTTCACTGTTGCGAATCCCAACAAGCTTCAGAATGTCCAGTGCTTGCTTCTTAGCTTCTTTCTTAGATAGCTTTTGATGCTTCATCAAGCTCTCAGCAATTTGCTTACCAATTCGGATGGTTGGATTTAGAGACGTCATTGGGTCCTGAAAAATCATTCCGATTTCACGACCGCGAATCCTCTCCATCTCCTTTTCTGTTTTGTCTGCAAGATTATCACCAAGGAAAGTAATTTCCCCTTCTTTCAAATAGGAAGGAGGAGATGGAAGAAGGCGCATAATTGAACGTGCCGTTACACTTTTTCCGCTGCCTGACTCCCCGACAATTCCTAACGTCTCTCCCTTTTTCACTTCAAAGCTCACTCCTCGAACAGCCTCAAATTCATGTTCTCGAGAAAGGAAGGATACACGTAAATCTTTCACCTGTAAAATAGTTTCCAAAACTCACACCTGCCAATTATGTTCATTTATCGCAGATTAATAGGCTGGAAGATTCTTAAAGAAAAAATAATCTAAGTAGGAATCAGCAGCCCATATAAGCCCGATATGTTCAACTAACAATCAGCGGAATAAAGCCCTTCTGATTGAATGATTGAAGTTTCACTTTTTACATATAAATCAATTTCATCATGCATATATTATCAAAAAGCTTGGTTAAATATATTATGAAAAATTTTCAATTAAAACTACATATTGACTTTTATAGCAGCCTAGAAATAAAATATACTATACAGGTCGGAATAATGCAATTTAAAATGAGAGGAGGAACTGAGCAGCCTATGGATGCAGTGAATACAAGCCACTCAGAAAAGAGCTTCAAACTATCAGCAATCCTTTGTCAGTCACATAGTAAAATACAGCAGCATCCATCCTATAAATATTTGATTTTACTATTAGGATTACCTGTTCATCTGATTGTCCTGTTCATCTATCTTTCCAAGAAAAAGAAAGATTCATACACGACGATATTTCTAGAAACGAAGAAAGCAATGCTAATATCTGGCTATAAAGAAGAATGGATGCTGGAGTATAAAGAGCAAATCCTGCGAAAGCAGGCTTTTTTTGGAGAGAAAGCAGGAGAAAAGGATGCAGATAAAATAGCAAAGCAATGGGCAGAGGAGCAGTTCCAGAAAACACTGGTTGAAAAGACAATTTCGCAGCTTGAAAAGCTTGGCGAGAAAAAAATTACATTTGAAGATACCTTTCAATCTCTCATACGAAATCCGTTTTTCCTATTTATTACTTTTATCCCGGGATTGCCTATGTATTTATTTATTCTTTTGTATAGCAATGCTTACCTTAAATACATTTTCGATCGGCTAATTATGAGTCTGTTTGTCATTATTGGGGTTGTATTTTTTGTATTTACTATCTTGCACTTATCACCATTTGATCCTGCAGCAAACATACTTGGTGAAACAGCAACAAAGGAACAAATAGCAGCCTTTAATCATTTGTATGGTCTTGACCAGTCTTATTTTTCTCAATTATGGAATGCACTGAAAGGAATTGCGACATTTGATCTTGGAACTTCCTTTACAGGAAACGAAGATGTTGCCTCTAGTATCGCAAGGAAATTCCCGATCACGCTAACCCTTGCAGTGATCTCACTCGCTATGGCGATCTTAATTGCCATTCCAGTCGGGATTATTTCTGCAACAAAGCCAAATTCGTTTTTGGATTACACATTTATGTTTATCGCGCTCATTGGATTATCAATACCAAACTTTTGGCAGGGACTTATTTTCATCTTAAACTTCTCTATAAAACTAAAATGGCTTCCAGCAACCTTTAGCCCTGAAAATTGGTTATCCATTATTATGCCAGCGGTCGTATTAGGAACAGGATTAACCGCATCGATTGCACGAATGATGCGTTCATCAACTCTTGAGGTTATTAATGAGGACTATATTATCACGGCTAAAGCAAAAGGACTCAGTCAGCGTCAAGTTCTTTGGAAGCATGCAGTAGGCAATGCGATGATTCCTGTCATTACCGTCATTGGTCTCCTTTTTGGAGGGATGCTCGGAGGGGCAGCTGTGACCGAGAAGGTCTTTAATATTAGCGGGATTGGAAGTTACATCGTTGATAAACAATTTATACCTGATATTCCTAGTATTTTGGGCGGAGTTGTCTATATTGCGATTACGATTTCTCTAGTTAATTTATTCGTTGATATCTTGTATGCGTTCTTCGATCCTCGCATCCGTTCGAAAATGAAACAATATTAAAGCAGGTGGAATGATGTCCAAGATAAAAGAATTACCTAGTTATCAAAAAAAACACGCATTAAAGCTGTCATCAGAATATATGCAAGCAAGCTTTACCTCTATTGTATCTATTGTACTCACAGTGATTCTATTGCTATCAAGCTATGAATTTTCAACACAAACGGTAAAGCCTATTATTTTCGGTGCATTCACAGTATATGCACTATTTACTTGCATACAGGTTGTCATCACTTTTTTGATAAAAAAAGATCTTCAACAATTTGGCTATCTGCAATCGAGAACAAGAAAATGGGGGTATATTCAGCTGCTTAGCATAGCAACTGGGAATATCTTCATTGTAACCGCAGCCGCTCAATTAATTAAGGAGAAAAAGACAACAGAATATACAATTGCCATATACATGCTCATTACGCAATTCTTTATTATTGGCGTATCTGCCCTTAATCTATTTAAGCCCTATGTAGCAGATACCTTTCTGTTAGGAATGTTTGCACTTAGTGGAATCGTTATTTTCCAGCTGATCGTTCTTATTCTGGTGACCAAATCTATTACTGAAGGGAAACCTATTCCCCGCCAAATGATGTATATCGCTATCCCGCTTATGCTGACATCTTTAACCGGAAACCTATTCGGTCTTTTACTGGGATGGAATCTAATAAGCAAAATCCGGAATAGCAACAAAGAAAGTACAGGGCAATGGATCATTATTTGGGAGAAAATCTCAAGGAATACAACATCGATGCTAAGTCTCTTTTTTATTGTTTTTGTATTTTCTATTTCTGTATGCAGCTATTTAACCTTTGACTATTCGATGGCGGTGGAGAATAATTACAGCGCGACTCTTCAATCCCCGAGTTTAGCCTACCCGCTCGGAACAGATAATTTCGGAAGAGATTTATTTTCAAGAATCGTCTTCGGTGCCCGAATCTCACTAATTGTAGGGGTGATTTCTACGGCAATTCCTTTTGCTATCGGCGGGATACTTGGGGCCCTTTCCGGTTATTATGGTCAGCGTACAGATAATATCATTATGCGACTGCTTGATGTTTTGTACGCGATTCCAGGAATTCTATTAGCTATCGTTATTATTGCTGCTTTCGGATCAAACACGATCACTTTAATTCTTGCACTTAGTGTTGGTTCAATCCCAACTTATGCAAGAACGATGCGTGCAAATGTCTTAATGGTATCAAACTATGAATATGTTGATTCTGCTCGTGCACTTGGTACGAGTACCCTAGCAATCATTTTCAAGCATGTTGTACCCAATTCAATGGCGCCAATGATTGTTAAATCCACGCTAACTATTGGAAGTGCAGTTATTGCAACGAGCAGCTTAAGCTATCTCGGTCTTGGGATTGAGCCTCATATACCTGAGTGGGGAAACATTTTAAAAATTGGCAGTACCTATCTTGAGTCCCATTCCTATCTAGCAATCTATCCAGGTCTAGCGATTATTGCACTCGTCCTCTCCTTTAACTTTTTGGGCGATGGATTACGAGATGCGCTCGACCCGAAAATTGACTAAGTAAGAGCAACGCTATATTAGCTTTTAAATATTAATTGAATCATATAGGAGGAACCTACTGTGAAAAAAACATTTATCCCCCTTCTTCTTGCTTTCATACTAACGCTAGCAGGCTGTGTAAACACAAAGTCAGATGTAGAAGAAGGAAAAAAATCTAAAAATGATGGTGTCACAAATAATGAAAAGGTTGCGATTGAAATCCTTGGACAAAGCTCCCAAGAAGATGATATTAACATTGTCCGTGACCAGCTTGTAAAAAATGGATTTGATGTAAAACTGAATCTGCAGCCAGACTACGGTAGCTATAAAGCTCAGCAGGATGCAGGAAATTATGATATTGCTTTATCCAGCTGGACAACAGTTACTGGCAACCCAGATTATGCCGTCCGCTCTCTTTTCAAATCTGGCGGTGATTACAGTATCATGGCTGATGAAGAAATCGACAAACTCATTGATTTAGCAAGCACACAAACACCTGAAGAATATGTGGATACTTACAAGCAATTAGAACAGCGTCTTGTCTTTGATAAGGCTTATATTGCTCCGTTATATATTTCATATAAGGCACAAGGCATAAACAAAGATGTTTTAAATGTAGATACTGTGCGACTTTCTAAATCACGTGCACTTGCATGGGAAACAATTGATTTCAACGATCCATCAAAACGGGAAACAGATCCGCTGTTATTACAGCAATCCATCTCAACTCTAACATCCCTTGACCCAATTAAAGGAAATGATGGTTCAATCAATACGATCAACACGAACATGTATGTACGTCTAATTAACCTAACAGATGACGATAAAATAACTTCTGAAGGATCATTATCACATAATCATAGCATTGCAGAAGGAAATTCTGAGTACTTCTTCTTATTACGAGATGACATCAATTTTGCAAAAATTACAGATAAAAAAGCGGTAGATACAGGTGAACGTGTCGGTGCAGACGACGTGATCTTCTCACTAAATCGTGCAAAGGATAAAAACGCTGTTCCAGACCACCGCACATACAGCCTGCACGAGCATATTAAAGATGCAGAAGTCGTAACAGATCTTAGTGCACTTGATGTGAAGCAATCTGGCAGTGACAAGACTGTGAGAGAAGCACTTGAGGATGGGCTTGATGTGAAAATTTCGGAGCTTGTAGCTGATAAAGCACAAGCAAATAATAAAGAGGGAAAATACCAGGTTGTTAAAATGACAACAACCGAGCCTTTCCCGCAAGTATTAAACTATTTAGCACACCAGTCTGGCGGCATTGTTTCTAAGAAACAGGTAGAAAGCATCAACACATATGATGTTGCCTCATTTGATATAAACAAAGATATTCCATATGGTGACCAAAACACAGTGACTGAAGGCGATAAATACAACAATACACTTTATGCAAGCGGTCCATACATCTTATCTTATAAAAACGATTATGAAGCAGTTTTCTATAAGAACCCTGGTTATATGAAAGGCACAGAAAATGAGCCTAAAATTTCAAACATAACTGTCCGTTTCATTCAAGATACAGACAGTGCCCTTTCCGCACTTCGCAACGGGGAAATTTATATGTACTATGGCGTTCCTGAAACGAAATACGATGTGGTCGAGAATGACAGCAAACTTAAGCTTCAGCGAATTGAAAGCAACGGAGTAAGCTATTTGCTCTTCAACACAGCAAATCGAGAAGTCGCAAAAAGTGATGATTTAAGAAAAGCCGTTCTTTACTCTATCAACCAGGATGAAATTTTGAGCTATTACCAAAATAATAAAATTAAAGCTGTCTCTACTGTGAGCCCGATCGTAAATACAGGAAATGAACTTAAAGCTGATCCTGCAAAAGCACAAGAGTTTTTAAATAAGTATAAAGCGAGTAAATAAAATGAGAGAAGGGTAGCCAAAACGGCTACCCTTTTTTTGTTACAAGATTATTAATACACCTTATCTCCATTAAAGATGGAATTCTTCACAACCACATAATCCACATTGCGAATCGCTTCCAGCTTGTTTCCTCCAGCATAAGAGATAGAAGATTGAAGATCCTGCTCCATTTCAATTAATGTATCTTCTAACGAACCTTTATGCTCGACATACATTTTTTTCCCTTCAACATTCTTCTTTTCACCTTTTTGGAATTCTGAAGCTGAACCAAAATATTCTTTATAAAGCTTTCCATCTTTTTCAATCGTTTCACCTGGAGATTCTTCATGCCCAGCAAATAATGATCCGATCATGACCATCGTTGCACCAAATCTTACTGATTTTGCAATATCTCCGTGTGTACGAATGCCGCCGTCAGCAATAATTGGTTTACTTGCTGCTTTTGCACACCAGCGAAGTGCAGCTAATTGCCATCCGCCAGTTCCGAATCCAGTTTTAATTTTTGTAATGCATACCTTTCCTGGTCCAATGCCAACCTTTGTTGCATCTGCACCAGCATGCTCTAACTCTCTTACTGCTTCAGGTGTTCCTACATTTCCAGCAATAACAAAACTTTCTGGTAAATGCTTCTTAATATGTTTAATCATCTCAATCACCGCATTCGAATGACCATGAGCGATATCGATTGTAATATAATCTGGTACGAGCTGTTCTTCAGCTAATTGTTGGATAAAGCGATATTCATCCTCTTTCACACCAACACTAATAGATGCAATAAGTCCGCGTGATTTCATATCTTTAATAAAAGCTATTCTCTTTCCCGGTTCAAAACGGTGCATGACATAAAAATAACCATTTTCAGCCAAGTAAACTGAAATCTTTTCGTCAATAATTGTTTGCATATTAGCAGGTACGACTGGCAGCTTAAATGTATGCTTGCCCAGCTTAACCGTTGTATCACATTCAGAACGGCTATTTACAATACACTTTGCCGGAATTAATTGAATATCCTCGTAATCAAACACATTTTCCATCTATTACACCCCTAAACACGAATATTATATTTAATTGGATTAAAAAACGTTCGTACAATAGGTAATTTACATGATTATTATTCGGATGTCAAAGCTTTTTTATGTTTGCTATAAGGATCATGTTTCCTAGCAGCTGGGAAAGCAAGCAATATCACTTAATCTATGAGTATAAATTGAAGTAAGAGTGCGTTAATTCGGAATATTCTTTTTAGTTGTTCTTACAAATGGTAATATAGAATATGTGATTATTTTTATAGGGGGAGTCAAAAATGAAGGCAATTTCTAATGAAGTTGGCATCACAAATACGATTATTATTCATGCACCGTTAAGTTTAGTTTGGCATGCATGGACCATTTCCGAACGTGTTTCACAGTGGTTTGCGCCGGAAACAATAATTGAAGCAAAAGAAGACGGCGCCTATGAGCTATACTTTGTTCCAGGAAACCGAACAGGAATGAATACTAAAGGATGTAAAATAATCAAGATGGTCGATCAGGAAGAGCTGCAGTTCAGCTGGAAAGGACCAGACCCATTCGAAGAAGTAATGAATAAAGGCGAAGAATTAACGTCTGTAAAAGTGAATCTAGTAGCGATAGATGAGGGAACAACAAACGTCATTGTTGAGCATACTGGGTTTAAGAATGAAGATCGTTGGGCAGAAGCAATCAAGTGGCATCAAATGGCTTGGTCAGGGGTTCTCAGCAGCCTAAAATCAGCCCTTGAAAAGGGCGAAGGGGAATTATGCTGTCAGCCTAACTAGGAATCAAATTAGCATAATTATTGGAATCCCAGCTTAGCTGGGATTCCTTGGCTTCATCAATTTTTCTCTTTATCTACATTAAATAAGAAATAAGAGATTGCTCCAGATAATATTGCAGCACCTGCAGAGATTAGTATTCTAATTTGGAGATCAATCTCGGAATAATCCTTCCCTAACATCCACATAGCTAGAACAGCTACAAGAATCATAATCGGAATGACAAACGTGAACTTATTCAAAATAAAACTTCCTTTCGCTATTCATTCTACAATAAGCATACTCCACTGTATATTATAGTAAAAAAATCCGATTATGACTTGTTTTACTATCATTTAAAAATGCGACCTTCTTTAGTGAAGAACCGCATTTTCATCTAGTTATATTCTGTTCATAAATCTCTTTGTTATAGGCAGGGACTTTGAAAAACCATTTGTGGAAGACACGCGAAAGATAATAAGTACCCCATATCGATGAAAAACTCCAACACCAATTCCATTTTTTGTATGTAATCAACTTTGTATATTTCTCGATAAAGAATTCAAAAAATGTGAGTATAAATGTATGAGCAAAATAGTAGAGAAACTTCGTTTTCCTATTCCCTTTCTCTGGGTAATACAAATTGAATAAGGCACATAAAGAAGGATAAACAAAATACTCAAAAGTAAAGCTTGATTTAGTCGCATTTTTAAAGAAAAGCCGAAATGGATATTTTATCTTATCTGTTTGGACGACCAAGAGCCCGAAAAACCAAGTCATAAATTGTTTAAATAAAAAAATAGGAATAGCTTCACGAAGTCTTTTTCTTGGCAAAAACAGAAGCAATAATATTGATGTGATTACCCACGATGAAATTTCAACTCTCTTTTCGATTTTATACCCCATAACGCTCCCTCCCCCATTATGGTTAATTTCCCCAATAAATTCTCCAATCATGTATAAAAAAACGAACTTACAAAAAATGGTCAGCTAAATAGGTAGACTATTCGTGACTGCCAATGGATGTAAGTTCATTTCGTGAATCTCTATTACTCCGCTCGCTTTACATAGATTGCCTTTGAAAAGCTAGTTTTAATGCAGCCTTCTAAATCTGACTCTTTTAATAATCCTAAATGTAATGCAGCTTTTATTTTCTCCTCATCAGGTTTCTTTTGAATTAAATCAAGTAAATTTAATTCTTCGAGCCGATTAACGGTATCCTCTTGTTCATATTTTTCAGTCACTCGTACTTGCCTTTGTAACTTATAATCGCCAATGGTTATATCTCCTCTTATATCCTTGCCGACTGCCATGTCAAAATATTGATTAAAAACCTTCTTCAGCTCATTCAATTCTGTTTCAATCTCTTTTTTCTTAAGATTTAATTCATGATAATTAGCCAGCATCTCTCCTGTAATTAAAGAACCAACATTATTTTTCAGCTCTATCCCCTCATTCCATTAATGATAGTTCATCATATTGTGAAATGAGAAAAAATATTCCCCTTTATTAGACCAGACATCACGCGAAGGCAAAAGAGCTAGTTCAATTCATTAGAACAAATGCACAAGCTCCTTGTCACCGCCGTACAAACTGGAAGGACCGGTTCTTTCGCTAAAGGAAACACGGTGAGCGAGAGCCAACTGATGTTGACGCAATCGTTGCGGAGGAGGCTTGAAGTTTGATAGGCGATAGACGCTGGAGCTGGATGCAGACAACCTTTCACAAAGTTATCCGCAACATTCAATTTAATAATTTTCTAGAAAACAAAAAACTACCTCGTTAGGTAGTTTCTCCAACTAAAAGCTAAGAAGCTCTTATTTATTATGCTCTGAATGA
>NZ_JALDXW010000036.1:0-36466 GCF_032154635.1 Cytobacillus sp.
CGCCTATCGCCTATCAAACTTCAGGCCCCCTCCGCAACGATTGCGTCAACATCGAATCGCTTCCGCTCTTCGTATTTCCTTTATCTCAGTCGCGGTCCTTCCAGTTTGCACGGCGATGATCAAGGCGCTTGCGCTTTTCTAAAGTATGAAAGGGCAATAAAAAACAGGCAAGAAAGAAAACTTGCCTGTTTTGGTTGTTATTATTGTTGCTTAATGCCGTATTTTTTATTGAAACGATCAACACGTCCGCCAGCTTCAGCGAATTTTTGACGTCCTGTATAGAATGGATGGCATTCAGAACAAGTTTCAACACGGATCTCTTTTTGAACAGAACCTGTTTCGAACTCGTTACCGCAAGCGCATTTCACCATTGCTTTATTGTAATTTGGATGAATTCCTGCTTTCATTCTTTTCATCTCCTTCCGCCCTGAATCATACTGAAACAGAGTATATAGTACGGGCAATCATGATGACGCCGTATAATCTAAAAACACACTGGAATTATTATAACAAGGCCAAACCCATTTTGCAATATTTGATTTCTCGATTCCTAAGAAAGGGAAATAATTGGTTTTAAATATGCCTAAGTGATTACTTCATTCCGTTTTTCTTTGCCTTCATTTCCTCAGAGAGATTTGCGAAAAATTCCTCGTTCGATTTTGTCTGTCTTAATTTGCGCAAGAACTTCTCAGCAAAATCAGGAGAATCAGACATTGACTTTCTAATAGCCCACAGCTTGTCCAGATGATCCTTCTGGATAAGAAGCTCCTCTTTACGCGTTCCTGAACGGCGAATATCAATCGCAGGGAAAATTCTTCGTTCAGCAAGCGAACGGTCTAAATGAAGCTCCATATTCCCTGTCCCTTTGAATTCTTCATAGATGACATCATCCATACGTGAGCCTGTATCGACAAGAGCTGTTGCAAGAATGGTTAAGCTACCGCCTTCTTCAATATTACGTGCCGCACCGAAGAAACGCTTTGGACGGTGGAAGGCAGCCGGGTCAATCCCCCCTGATAATGTTCTTCCGCTAGGCGGAATGACAAGGTTATAGGCTCTTGCTAACCTAGTTATACTATCCATCAAAATGACAACGTCACGCTTATGTTCAACAAGACGCATCGCGCGTTCAAGCACAAGCTCAGCCACTTTAATATGATTTTCAGGAACCTCGTCAAATGTCGAGCTAACTACATCTCCTGCAACAGAACGCTCAATATCTGTTACTTCCTCTGGACGCTCATCAATCAATAAAACGATTAACTCCACTTCTGGATGATTCGTTGTAATACTGTTGGCAATTTCCTTTAAGAGCATCGTTTTACCTGCCTTTGGCGGAGCCACGATCAATCCGCGCTGGCCAAATCCAACAGGTGCAAGGACATCCATAATTCGAGTGGACAGATGCTTAGGCGTTGTTTCCAGTTTCATTTGCAAATCTGGATATAAAGGCGTTAATCCAGGGAAATGCACACGTTCCTTTGCTGTTTCAGGATCATCTCCGTTAACAGCCTCTACTTGAAGAAGGCCAAAATATCGTTCATTTTCTTTTGGAGGTCGGACTTTCCCAGAAACCTTATCCCCATTTCTTAAATCAAAACGGCGTATTTGGGAGGCTGATATATAAATGTCCTCCGAGCTTGGAGAGTAGTTGATTGGACGCAAAAACCCAAAGCCTTCTGACTGAATAATTTCAAGGACACCTTCCATAAAGAAGTAGCCTTCCTTTTCAGCACGAGCCTTTAAAATGGCAAATATTAATTCCTTTTTTGTTAATTTACTGTAATAAGATACTTTATATTCACGAGCAAGCTCATAAAGCTCTTTCAGCTTCATATTTTCTAAACTTGAAATATTTAATCCCATATAGACACCACACTTTTGAATTTTCAATCTCTTTTTCGATATACGCACAAATAAACCATAAACATGGAAAAGAAAAAGGGATTTTTGTTTTTACCTGAGGTCATTCTACTAAAAGTAAATAAAGAACCGAGGATAGACCGAAAAAAGGAGCTATATTTCTATCATTAACTAAGTTGAATGGTCATTTTTTGGAGGATTCCTCTACTACTGAAAAACAATTTCTATTTTACCCCTTAATAAGAGGTTTCACAACTATATTTTAGTTGAAGAAGTAAGGAAGGAGTAATGAAATGATAGGTCTGGCTCTTTGCCAGACCTTTTTACATTTGATGTTTTCTGTTTGATATTCTCTTCTACGATTAACGAATAACAAGATTTGGCTTCTTCTTTAGACTATGACGGCCTTCGATAAAACGTACCGTTCCTGACTTTGCACGCATAACAACTGAATGAGTCGAGCCGTAAGAGCCTTTAAATTGAACACCTCTTAGTAGCTCACCATCTGTTACACCAGTAGCAGCGAAAATCGCATCGTCACCTTTGACTAAATCTTCCATAAGAAGTATCTTATTGACATCGATTCCCATCTTCTTACAGCGCTCAATTTCAGCCTCATTTTGCGGAACGAGCTTTCCTTGGATTTCTCCTCCAAGGCATTTTAAAGCAACTGCTGCTAGCACACCTTCAGGAGCTCCGCCAGAACCAAACAAAATGTCTACGCCTGTATGATCAAAAGCTGTGTTGATCGCACCAGCTACATCGCCATCATTAATCAGCTTAATTCTTGCGCCTGCTTCACGCAGCTGGCTGATAATATAATCATGTCTTGGGCGATTTAATACAGTTGCAACAACATCAGAAATATCTTTGTTCTTTGCCTTTGCAACAGCTTTCAGGTTATCAATAACTGAGGCATTAATATCAATTTGGCCTACTGCTTCAGGACCTACAGCAATTTTTTCCATATACATATCAGGTGCATGCAACAAGTTGCCGTGATCTGCTATAGCCAAAACCGCTAAAGCATTCCAGCCGCCAGAAGCAACAATATTTGTTCCTTCAAGCGGATCGACAGCGACATCTACACGGGGACCATAGCCAGTACCAAGCTTTTCTCCAATGTAAAGCATGGGTGCTTCATCCATTTCCCCTTCACCAATCACAACCGTTCCTTTCATCGGAACCGTATCAAACACATCGCGCATCGCAGAAGTTGCTGCATCATCCGCCTCATCCTTTTTCCCTCTCCCCATCCAACGGGCAGACGCTAAAGCAGCACCCTCCGTTACACGGACAAGTTCCATTGTTAAACTGCGTTCCATTTATATTTCCCCCTCAACCTCTTAGCTGTATTTCTATTGTCTAGCGCTGCTGGCTCCTAGCCCCGACGTACAGGACGTACTAGTGTCGACAATGCGACAGGACGTCGCGTTCTTGTCGACCTCGAGGTCATAAGCCGATCTGCCATGAAGGTTAAAGTACAACCTTCCCGTCAGATCTTCTTATGCTTGTCGGGGCTGAACAGTCGCCTCCGCTTTTCTTTGTCCAGCTTCGGCTCCTAGCCCCTCGAGGTCATAAGCCGATCTGCCATGAAGGTTAAAGTACAACCTTCCCGTCAGATCTTCTTATGCTTGTCGGGGCTGAACAGTCGCCTCCGCTTTTCTTTGTCTAGGCATTTTTGATTTGTTCTTGCTCTTCTTGTGTTAAATTTTCACGCCAGATGGTTGCTCCAAGACCATTTAATTTTTCAACTAGATGGCTGTATCCACGGTCAATATGCTCAACTCCAGTTACTTCTGTTACACCTTCAGCCATTAAGCCCGCAATGACCAATGCGGCACCGGCACGCAGATCACTAGCCTTCACTTTTGCCCCTTGGAGTTTTACCGGACCATGGATAATCGCTGATCGGCCTTCAACTTTAATGTTTGCATTCATTCTTCTTAATTCATCTATATGCTTAAAACGAGCGCTATAAATCGTATCGGTTACCATGCTTGTCCCAGCTGCATTCGTTAACAGCGTCGTAATTGGCTGCTGAAGATCTGTTGGGAACCCAGGGTAGACAAGTGTTTTAATATCTACCGATTTCATTTGATCTGCTGGTCCGACAAAGACTTGATCATCGCCTGCTTCAATTTTGACACCCATTTCCCGAAGCTTGGCAATCAATGATTCCAGATGCTGAGGAATAACATTATCAATTAAAACCCCTTCACCTACTGCTGCTCCAAGAATCATGTATGTTCCAGCCTCAATCCGATCAGGGATAATGGTATGCTGACAGCCATGAAGCTGATCAACCCCGTCTATCCGAATGACATCCGTACCAGCACCCTTAATCTTTGCACCCATATTCGTTAACAGTGTGGCAACATCAATGATTTCCGGCTCTTTAGCCGCATTTTCAATAATTGTTCTGCCTTTTGCTCTTACAGCTGCGAGCATTATATTGATCGTTGCCCCAACACTAACCACATCAAGGTAAATTCTTGCTCCTATTAGCTCATCGGCTCGCAAATAAATGGCACCCTGCTCATTTGTCACCTTTGCACCAAGCGCTTCAAAACCTTTAATATGCTGATCTATTGGTCTTGGTCCAAGATGGCAGCCACCAGGAAGGCCAATGACTGCCTTCTTAAATCTGCCAAGCATAGCACCCATTAAATAATAAGAGGCACGCAGTTTTTTTACTTTTCCATTCGGCAAAGGCATGGAAATCATAGAAGCTGGATCGACAATCATATCACTTTCATTAAAGCTGACAGTCCCCCCAAGTTCTTCAAGCAGTCCCTTTAAAATTTGAACATCCGAAATATCTGGCAGCCCTTCAATCGTGACGGGCGAATCAGCCAGTATCGTAGCCGGTATTAAAGCTACAGCACTATTTTTCGCCCCGCTAATCCGAACCGTTCCTTTTAAAGGATAACCGCCTGCAATCATAAGCTTTTCCATTGTTAACTCCCTTCTAAGCCGTATGTATAAGTAAACACTGTGCGTGTTTATAGAAATCGTAAATAGGCTTATTCTAATTATGCAATAGATGAATGGCAATAAGTCTACCATCACCTATCACATGGATAAAATTACCATATATTTTTACCGCATTCCGACATTATCCACATCATCTAGTTTACACGAAAAAATAAATCTCATGTATGGATATGCAAAAAAGTTAAAATTAAGTCTGAAGACCTAGAAAAACAATGGCTTTAAAAAAAGCTTCCTTTTTATGAACGGGAATTCCAGTCTGCAAGAAAGGCTTCGATTCCCTTATCTGTTAACGGGTGGTTGAACAATTGCATAATTACTTTATAAGGAACCGTTGCGATATGTGCTCCTCTTAATGCTGCATCTGTTACATGTTGTGGATGTCTAATAGATGCAGCAATAATTTCTGTCGGGATATCGTGAATCGCAAAAATTTCTGCGATGGTTGAAATAAGGTCAAGTCCGTTATGACCGATATCATCCAATCTTCCAAGGAACGGAGATACATATGTCGCACCAGCCCTTGCTGCAAGCAATGCCTGGTTCGCACTAAAGATTAGTGTTACGTTTGTTTTGATGCCTTCTTTTGAAAAAGCATGAACGGCTTTTAAACCATCCGGAGTCATTGGCACTTTAATCGTAATATTAGGGGCAATCGCTGCTAATTCTTTTCCTTCCTTGATCATCCCTTCTGCATCAAGCGCGATGACTTCTGCACTAACTGAGCCCGGAACAAGTGCAGTAATTTCACGTAAACGGTCCTCGAAGGAAACATTTTTTTCCTTTGCTACTAGAGAAGGATTCGTTGTTACACCTGCCACTACTCCTAATGAGAATGCTTCTTTAATTTCTTCCATATTTGCTGTATCAATAAAAAATTTCATCAGTTATTCCTCCTGTTATTAATTATTTTCCAAAAGGCAGTTTTCGCAAACATTGCTGCTCAATCCTATGTTGTGGTATAAGTTGATTTTCGCGACAAATGAATGGAAACCGCCTGCTGATTAAGAGGCGGTTTCCACTTCAAATAGATGTTATTAAGCTTTGCCAGAAGAACCGAATTCACGCATTTTTCCAATGACTGTTTCCTTGATTGTTTCGCGTGCTGGCCCTAAATATTTGCGTGGATCATACATATTTGGATTTGCTTCTAGAACTTCGCGAACCTTTTTCGCAGAAGCGATTTGGTTCTCCGTGTTTACATTGATTTTTGCTGTACCTAGAGAAATCGCTTTTTGAATATCTTTCGTTGGAATTCCTGTTCCGCCATGAAGAACTAGAGGAACACCTGTCAGATTTCCGATTTCCTCCATTTCAGCAAAGCCTAGATTTGGCTCCCCTTTGTATGGGCCATGCACAGAACCTAGCGCAGGAGCTAAGCAGTCAATTTTCGTACGCTTAACAAGCTCTTCACATTCTTTTGCATCCGCATAAATGACACCATCAGCCACGACATCATCTTCCTGTCCGCCAACTGTACCTAATTCCGCTTCAACAGATACTCCTTTTGCATGTGCATATTCAACTACCTTCGAAGTAATGGCGATATTTTCCTCAAAAGGATCATGTGAAGCATCAATCATGACAGATGTGAAGCCTGCGTCAATCGCTTCTTTACATTTTTCAAAGCTTGAGCCATGATCTAAGTGTATAGCAACTGGAACGGTAATTTTATAATCTTCAAGTAAGCCCTCTACCATTTTAACAACCGTTTTAAATCCTCCCATATAACGGGCGGCACCTTCAGACACCCCAAGAATAACAGGGGATTTTTCTTCCTCTGCTGCTTGAAGAATCGCTTGAGTAAACTCAAGATTGTTTAAGTTAAATTGACCTACTGCATAGCCCTCCGCTTTTCCTTTATTAAGCATGTCAGTCATTGAAACTAAAGGCATCTTTTTTCCTCCTTATAAATAAACGGTTTATTTTCGCGGATTCTTATTAAAGTCTTTCCTTCACAGGAATTGAATATGTACAGATATCCGCGCTTATGTAAAACGTATCCTGTAGAATTCATTTGTATCATACCAAAACAGAAAAAGAATTGCTATTAATCAGATGATTTTTGTTTGTTACTATTTTAACACAGAGAAAAGAAGCCTCACTAAAATGGGCTTCTTATAAAGTATTTGATAAAGGCAAATATTCCTTAACAGCTGAACGGATATCATCGATATCGAAAGGCTTTGCAAAATGGGTAAGGGCGCCTAGATCCTTCGCTTCCTGAATCATATCTAGTTCTCCATATGCTGTCATGATAATTACGCGAATATCTTTATCGATGACTCTCATTCGCTTTAATATTTCAATACCGTCCATTCCTGGTATTTTCATATCTAGCAAAACTAAATCAGGTGAATGCTTTGAGACAATTTCGAGTGCCTGAATGCCATTAGCTGCCTGGTATGTATTATACCCTTCCTTCTGTAGTACCTCATTCAGCAATATCCGAATTCCAAATTGATCGTCAACAATTAAGATTTTCCCCTTCATTAAGCCACCTCTTCCCTTCGTACATTACGATTGTTCTTTCTTTCTACCTATGATGTCCTGCTGGCTATCTAATTACTCCCCTTCTTATAATTCTACTCTATTCCTGCCAACTCCTGCCTCTTTATTTAAAACCAACCATAATTTTACCTTTTTATTAACATTCCCTTATAATAGACATGATTTAAAATGAAACCATTTTATAAGGAGAGAGAAGATGCTGAAAATGTTTTCTACCCAGCTTTCTGGGTTGTTTAAAAAAATACAGGATAAAGAAGAATTAGCAATAGAAGATAGTGCACGTCTGCTTGCACAAGCTGTCATCGGAAGCGGAAAGCTATACATATTGGCAACAAATGAAATGAAGGCGATTGCTTATGAAGCAACAGAAAGTCAAGAGCCTTTAAGAAAAGGAGTCATTTGGAGAGCTGATGATACCTTTGATAACATTTCCGAAACAGATAGATTTTTAATTGTTTCCAGATATTCAACAGATAAAGAAGCTGTTAAACTAGGGAAACGTTTGGCGGAAAAAAGAATTCCATTCGTTGCTATCTCCACTGTTTTATCTGAAGAAAACGAGAGCTTCGTTCATCTGGCCGATGTCCATATAGATTTATCACTTACAAAAGGGCTTCTGCCTGATGAAGAAGGAAACCGCTTTGGCTTTCCTGCATCAATGGCCGCTTTGTTTGTTTATTATGGAATCCGATTTACCATTGAAGAAATTCTTGCAGAATATGAATGAGTAGATCGCGAGGGTTCTTACCGGAATTGAACCATATTTGGACGTTTACGGGCCGGTTTTACTATTTTACGGGCTACTTTTAATGAATTACGGATGACATACAGAATGTATCATCGAAGAAACCCCCGCCAAGTTAGCGGGGGTTTTCTATTACTTCTCACTGAATTGTAAGGAAGCACCGACAAATTCACGGAATAGTGGCTGTGGACGGTTGGGTCTTGAAATAAATTCCGGATGGAATTGAGAAGCCACAAACCATGGATGGTCTTTGATTTCAATAATCTCGACTAGGCGGCCGTCAGGGCTTGTCCCAGAGAATACAAAACCTGCCTCTTCCATTTCTTGACGATAATGATTGTTAAACTCATAGCGATGACGATGGCGTTCATATACAACTTCATCCTGATAAGCATCGTAAGCCTTCGTCTCTTCAATTAATTTACATGCTTGCAAGCCAAGTCGCAGCGTTCCACCAAGATCCTCTACATCCTTTTGCTCCGGAAGAAGGTCAATAATCGGATGCTCGGTTGATGGATCAATTTCAGCGGAATGTGCTCCTTTCAGATTTAACACATTTCTTGCAAACTCAATCGATGCCAGCTGCATACCCAAGCAAATGCCAAGGAATGGCTTTTTCTGTTCACGTGCATATTGGATTGCGAGAATTTTCCCTTCAATTCCTCGATCACCGAATCCACCAGGTACAAGTATGCCATCTGCATCCTTTAATAAATCTGCAACATTGCTTTCATTAACTTCTTCTGCATTAATCCAGTCCACTTCAATATCCGAGTCATGTGCATACCCTGCATGCTTCAATGCCTCAACTACAGAAATATACGCATCTTGCAATTCAACATATTTACCAACAAGGGCAATTCTTGTTGTCTTCGATAAATGAGTTACTTTTTCAACCAATTGCTTCCATTCTGTCATGTCTGCTACTCCGCAGTCTAGCTTTAGATGGTCGCAGACAATTTTATCAAGGTTTTGATCCTGTAGGGCTAACGGAATGGAGTATAATGTGTCCGCATCACGGCACTCGATTACCGCATCTTTATCAATGTCGCAGAATAGTGCAAGCTTATCCTTCATATCTTGAGAAATTGGCATTTCTGTACGAACTACAATGACATTCGGCTGTATGCCTAGACTTCTTAGCTCTTTTACACTATGCTGTGTCGGCTTTGTTTTCATTTCTCCTGCAGCCTTAATATACGGCACCAATGTACAGTGAATATACATCACATTCTCACGGCCTACATCACTTTTAATTTGACGGATGGCTTCTAAGAATGGAAGCGATTCGATATCTCCTACTGTACCGCCAATTTCAGTGATGACAACATCTGAATTTGTTTCATGGCCTGCGCGGAATACCCGATCTTTAATTTCATTCGTAATATGCGGAATCACCTGAACCGTTCCGCCATTATAATCCCCGCGGCGTTCTTTCCGAAGGACAGTTGAATAGATCTTCCCTGTTGTCACACTGCTGTATTTTGTTACATTGATGTCAACAAAGCGTTCATAGTGCCCTAAGTCCAAATCTGTCTCCGCTCCATCACCTGTTACGAAAACCTCCCCATGCTGGTACGGACTCATTGTCCCTGGATCTACATTTATATAGGGATCAAATTTTTGGATCGTTACCGTTAATCCTCGGTTTTTCAGCAATCTTCCAAGAGATGCCGCTACAATACCCTTTCCTAGTGACGACACAACGCCACCTGTTACAAAAATATACTTCGTCATCATAATTCCCCCTTAAGTATCAGTTTGTACATTTTCGCCTTTATTTAAAGACGTAATTAAAGAAATCATTCATACCGGATCACGGCTTGATGTTAGAGGGTCAAGCGATGCAATAAAAAATAAAAAGCGCTCCGCTTACTTTTTAAAAGTAAGGGAGCGCTGTACATGTATAATGAATCGTTCCTTTTTAAAAGGAGCCCAAAAATGATTCTACAAGCCTGCCAGGAAAAAGTCAAGATTATAAATCTTCTTCTTCCTCTTCATCCATATCAAGCTCATCATCCTCAAGTTCTTCCTCTTCATCATCAAGGTCAAATTCTTCATCTTTATCAAGAAGATCATCATCGATATCCTCTTCATCTTCAATCAAATCATCATCATCTTCATCGAGTAAATCTTCTTCATCTAGGTCATCAATATCATCATAATCAATATCTTCTTCATCTAACTCATCATAATCATCAAGGTCTAAATCGTCATCATCAGATGCCTTTTTCGCCTTTTTCTTCTTCGGTTTAATATCTGTTACCACTTCTTCTTCCACTTGATCAATTGGATACCAAATACGGAGACCCCAAGTGTTATCTCCTAAACCTAAGAAACGCCCATCAATATTTAAATCAGTATAGAATTGCGCAATTTTTGCTTTGACTTGTTCGTCTGTAAGTTCAAGTAGACTAGTTATTTCATCCATGATTACTTTAAAAGGCAAAGCTTCTTTTCTTCCTTTTAATAACTCATATGCGATTTCAATTAAAGACATTTCTTGCAATTGTTCTTTCGAGTACTCTTGTAAACTCAATATTCGCACATCCTTTCTCTATGTAACACCTTCAGCGTTTTCCTCCGAAGGGAAAATAAACAAAAAAATATTTAAATCCATCCTGTTTAAACGTTTTTTTTGCTGTCGATAGCATGCTCTAAAATGCATATTCTTCATTATAAACAAAATTTTTCTGTTTATGCTAGCTATATCTGTCGTTTTTCTCCTCTTTTTCTTCATCATCACAATGATCCGGCTTTTTTGAGAGCTGTTTGTAGGCTAAAACAAAGAAGTAAATGGATATTAATAGGAACGGGATCGCCCCTAACTGCCTTTGATATAGATAGACTGTTCCAATACAAACCCCTAATAGTCCTATAAAAACGAAGATCCGTTTCACTCATTCCACACCCTGCTCTATCAAAACTGTGAAGTACACGCTTAACTATATTCGATTATATCGGATTCACAAAGGAAAGTATAAGCAAGGAATGATTTTTTTGTGAGGTTTATGTTAAATCAATAGCTGGTGCTCTATATCGCTTGTGATATATCCGTATATTTCAGAATTAAACACTACCATAGCCTTTTGAAAAAAGAAAATCGGCTGCAGCGCCGATTTCCTCCGAATCTTCCATTTTAAGCTACATATTCCTTCTATACTGGCCCCCAACTTCATAAAGAGCCCTTGTGATTTGACCAAGACTTGCCACTTTGACTGTCTCCATCAGTTCTGCAAAAATATTTCCGCCGCTGACCGCTGTCTCCTTCAAGCGCTTTAAAGCAGCATCTGTTTTCTCTTTATTTCGCTCCTGGAAGCTGCGCAAATTCTTAATTTGTGTTTCCTTTTCTTCTTTCGTTGCCCTTGCCAGCTCCATATTGTTCATTTCTTCCTCTGAAGGCGGGTTTGGATTTAAATAAGTGTTTACTCCAATGATCGGAAGCTCACCGGTGTGTTTTTTCATTTCATAATACATCGACTCATCTTGAATTTTTCCGCGCTGGTATTGTGTTTCCATTGCACCGAGCACACCGCCGCGATCATTGATTCGTTCGAATTCCTGAAGCACCTGTTCCTCAACTAGATCTGTTAATTCATCAATAATAAATGCCCCTTGCAGCGGGTTTTCATTCTTTGTTAACCCGTGCTCTTTCGTAATAATCATTTGAATCGCCATTGCCCGGCGGACAGATTCCTCTGTTGGTGTGGTAATCGCCTCATCGTACGCATTCGTATGCAAGGAATTACAGTTATCGTGAAGTGCCATTAATGCCTGCAACGTTGTACGAATATCATTGAAATCAATTTCCTGCGCATGAAGCGAGCGGCCGGATGTTTGAATATGATACTTTAGCTTTTGGCTTCGTTCATTCGCTCCATACTTATCTCTCATTACCGTTGCCCAAATGCGGCGTGCCACACGGCCAAGCACCGTATATTCAGGATCGAGTCCGTTTGAGAAGAAGAATGATAAATTTGGTGCAAAATCATTAATATCCATGCCTCTGCTTAAATAATACTCCACATACGTAAAGCCGTTTGCCAGTGTGAAGGCTAGCTGTGAAATCGGATTGGCTCCTGCTTCTGCAATATGGTATCCCGAGATTGATACGGAATAATAATTGCGAACCTTTTGGTCAATGAAATATTGCTGAATATCCCCCATCATCCGGAGGGCAAACTCTGTCGAAAAAATACATGTATTCTGACCTTGGTCTTCTTTTAAAATATCTGCTTGAACCGTACCTCTTACCGTTTGTAATGTACGCGCCCGTACTTCTGTGAACTCTGCTTCCGTTAAAATCCGGCCAAGCTCTTGTTCCTTCGCCTCCACTTGCTGTTCAATGGCCGTATTCATGAACATAGCAAGAATAATTGGCGCTGGACCATTGATTGTCATCGAGACTGATGTTGACGGATGACAGAGATCAAAGCCTGCATAAAGCTTTTTCATATCATCTAACGTACAAATGCTGACTCCGCTTTCCCCTACTTTTCCATAAATATCTGGACGGTAGTCCGGATCTTCTCCATAAAGGGTAACCGAGTCGAAAGCCGTGCTTAAACGCTTAGCTGAATCGTCCTTTGATAAATAATGGAAGCGGCGATTCGTTCTTTCCGGTGTACCTTCGCCAGCAAATTGTCTTTTCGGGTCCTCTCCCTCGCGCTTAAATGGGAATACCCCAGCTGTATACGGGAATGATCCTGGTACATTTTCCCTGTACACCCAGCGGATAATTTCTCCATAATCCTTGTATTTCGGCAATGCGACCTTTGGGATCAATAGACCTGACAGGCTCTTTGTCTTTAAGATGGTTACGATTTCTTTATCACGTATCTTCGTAACAAATTGTTCACCCGTATACTTTTTCGTTAAGTCTTCCCAGCTATCAAGAATTTTTTTCGTTTCTGGTGTGAGTTTTTCTTCTGTGCTTGCTTTCACCTTTTCTAATGATGCAAGAACTTCCTCGTTTGCATCCTGTTCACGAACAGCAAGTATCGCACCTTCGAGCTGAAATAGCTTTCTTGCAAGCTCTGCCTGTTCATTTGCCTTCTTATGATAATTGCGAACAGTTTCAGAAACTTCTCTTAAATAGTAGCGCTGCTCATTCGGGATAATAACGTTTTGTTTTTCAACACGTGCTTTTTTGGAAAAAGAAGTTTTCCAATCTGTTCCTGATTTTTCGTTAATCTTTTCGATTAAAGCGGCGAAAACAGCATTTGTTCCCGGATCATTAAATTGACTGGCAATCGTTCCATATACCGGCATTTCATCCATATCTTTTTCAAACAGCATATGGCTTCTTTGGTATTGCTTCTGAACTTGGCGTCTCGCATCCTCTGAGCCTTTTCGTTCGAATTTGTTAATGACAATTAAATCGGCATAATCAATCATATCGATTTTTTCAAGCTGGGATGGAGCACCGAATTCGCTCGTCATCACATACATTGAAACGTCGCAAATTTCAGTTATTTCCGCATCCCCTTGCCCTATTCCGCTCGTTTCGACCACGATAAGATCAAAGCCCGCTGCTTTAACGACAGAAATAGCATCCTTAATGGCAAGTGAAAGCTCACTTTTGGATTGTCTTGTTGCTAAGCTTCGCATATATACACGCGGATTAAAAATGGCATTCATACGAATGCGGTCGCCAAGAAGGGCCCCGCCTGTTTTCTGTTTTGTCGGATCGACTGATAGGATTGCGACCTTCTTTTCTGGAATTTCATTAATAAAACGGCGAATTAATTCGTCAGTTAATGAGCTTTTTCCTGCTCCACCCGTTCCAGTAATCCCTAAAACCGGAACAGATTTCTCTAATGTTTTTACTTTTTCCATTACTGAATCGAGTGCAGCGGCTGCTTCTTTCTCCATGCTGACATGGTGCTCAGCAAGTGTGATAAGCTTGGCAATCGCATTCACCTGTCCATCTTGAAGTTTTTCAATTTGCTCCGTTGCTTCTGTGTTGAATGTCGGGAAGTCACATTCCTCAAGCATCATATTGATCATGCCTTGAAGCCCATTTTGGCGTCCATCTTCAGGAGAAAAGATTCTCGCGATTCCGTAGTCATGCAGCTCCTTCATTTCTTTCGGAATAATGACGCCGCCCCCACCGCCATAAATTCGGATGTGCGGCGCGCCTTTTTCCTTTAAAAGATCATACATATATTTAAAGTATTCAACATGTCCTCCTTGGTAGGAAGAAATCGCTATCCCCTGTACATCCTCCTGAATGGCTGCATTGACCACCTCTTCAACCGAACGGTTATGGCCAAGATGAATGACCTCTGCCCCGCTTGCCTGAATAATTCTTCTCATAATATTAATGGAGGCATCATGACCATCAAAAAGACTGGAAGCTGTCACAAAACGAATATGATTCTTTGGCTTATAAACTTCTGGATTACTCATTCTACTCCTCCTCTACTGGATTGGCCCTTTTGAGTCAATGTTTCTTGCAAATTTGTTGACTAATCTTGCAGCTTTACAGTTTATTTGCATTTCGTTTATTTATTTTGCAACTTTTCTGTTTTTCTAGCAATTCAGTTAATTGATTTTGCCATTTCGCAGTTTATCTTGCAACCCCCTATATTTGCTTCGTTTTTTCAGGAGTGATTCCTTGAAAAAGCAAATCGGTTTGCAGCTTAATATAATCATCGATTGTATAGATTTTTTTCAATGACCAGCGGCGGAAGGCCCACATTTGCCCTTGAACAAAGATATTATGGGCAATCATTTTGACTTGCTCCTCCGTTAAGTCTAATTCTCCATTCTCTACACAGCCCTTAATAACCTGCTCAAACATTTCAACCATTTCAAGTTCCTTCTTTAGAACATATGGCAAGGCATCCTTTGATAAGGATTTAACTTCCTGATACATGACGAGAACCTCATCCTGCATCTCATCAACCACCCGAAAATAACCGGCAATGCCAATTCTTAAGCTTTCAAGTGTGCCCCGGTTTGTATCAAGGTCCTCCTGCAGGCGTTCACTTACCTGATCATAAATACTGTCACATACAAGATATAAAACATCTTCCTTCGTCCGGATATACTCATATAAGGTGCCGATGCTAAATCCAGAAGCCTTGGCAATTTCCCTTGTTGTTGTACGGTGGAACCCTTTTTGAATAAAAAGGGTGACCGCACCTTTTATCATTTGATCCCGTCTCTTTTTAACAAGACGTTCATCCTTCACTGATGCTTGTACTTCACGTTTTTTCACTTTACCTACCGCCTTTATTTATCCCCAATTTCAAGTATGCCTTGAGGGCAAGTTTTCAGCAGGTTTAGCAGACTAAGACGATTTAACTCCTCGAGGAAACCCCGCTTTCAACTATATAAAGCTTTATTTCGTCAGCATGCGTGATATAACGAGACGCTGAATTTCTTGTGTTCCCTCATATATCTGTGTGATTTTTGCATCACGCATAAAGCGCTCAACCGGGTAATCCTTTGTATAGCCATAACCGCCAAAAATTTGTACAGCATCTGTCGTTACCTTCATTGCCGTATCCCCTGCAAGCAATTTAGACATTGCTGACTCTTTCCCATATGGCAAGCCTTCTGATTCAAGCCATGCCGCTTGATAGGTTAATAGCCTAGCAGCTTCCACACTTGTAGCCATATCTGCCAGCTTAAAACCAATGCCTTGCTGTGCGGCAATTGGCTTGCCAAATTGAACGCGCTCTTTTGCATATTCAATCGAGGCATCTAATGCGCCTTGGGCAATTCCGACTGCCTGTGCGGCAATCCCATTGCGGCCGCCATCAAGTGTCATCATCGCGATTTTGAAGCCTTCCCCAATTTCACCCAGCACATTTTCAACAGGTACTTTGCAGTTGTCAAAGATGATTTCTGTTGTAGGCGAAGAACGAATGCCTAGCTTTTTCTCTTTCTTGCCCACTGAGAAGCCTTCGAAGCCGGCTTCAACAATGAATGCCGTTGTTCCTTTATGCTTTGAGGACGGATCTGTGAGCGCAAATACAACGTAAATATCAGCTATTCCGCCATTTGTAATAAAAATTTTCGAACCGTTTAAAATATAGTGGTCCCCTTCAAGACGAGCGGTCGTTTTCATTCCCCCTGCATCTGATCCGCTGCCTGGCTCAGTCAAGCCGTAACCGCCAATTTTCTCTCCTTGTGCCATCGGTCTTAAGTATTTTTGCTTCTGCTCTTCACTGCCGAACTTATAAATGGGCCAGCCTGCAAGAGAAGTATGTGCGGACAATGTCACACCTGTTGAAGCACATACTCGTGAAAGCTCTTCAACAGCAATACAATACGCTAAATAATCGCTGCCAATGCCGCCATACTCTTCAGGCCACGGAATTCCGGTTAAACCAAGCTCTGCCATTTTATCGAATATCTCGCGGTCAAACCGTTCTTCTTCATCACGCTCAGCTGCTGTCGGAGCGACTTCATTTTTTGCAAAATCACGTACCATTTTTCGGATCATTTCATGTTCTTCAGTTAATTGAAAGTTCATCTCATTTATCCTCCATTCATGATGGTATTTGTTTTACAGCTGTTTGCTAATAACCATTCGTTGAATTTCGCTTGTTCCTTCGTAGATTTCAGTAATTTTTGCATCACGGAAATAACGTTCAACCGGGTAGTCCTCTGTATAGCCGTAGCCGCCAAATACCTGAATGGCATCTGTCGTTACTTCCACTGCTGTTCTTGAGGCATAAAGCTTGGCCATCGATGCTTCCTTCCCGCATTTGACCCCTCTTTGGCGGAGGTCGGCTGCACGATAGATTAATAGCTTCGCAGCTTCCACACTAGTTGCCATATCTGCAAGCTTAAACCCAATACCTTGCTGAGCTGCAATTGGCTTGCCAAATTGAACACGTTCCTTCGCATACCCTGTTGCAGCCTCGAGTGCTGCCTCTGCTATTCCAAGCGCCTGTGCAGCGATTCCGATGCGGCCGACGTCAAGGTTAGCCATAGCAATTTTAAACCCTTGCCCTTCTTCACCAAGCAGATTCTCTGTCGGAACACGCATGTCCTCAAAGCTGAGCTGCAGTGTTCTTGATCCATGCAGTCCCATTTTATGTTCATCCTTCCCGATCACAAGACCAGGCGTATCTTTTTCAACAATGAAGGCTGATATCCCTTTGCTGCCTAGCTCAGGATTAGTTGAAGCGAAAACGATATAAACATCTGCTTCCCCTCCGTTTGTAATAAACACTTTAGAACCATTGATAATATAATGGTCGCCATCTTTTCTTGCTTTTGATTTTAGACTCCCTGCATCCGATCCTGCGCTTGGTTCTGTTAAACAAAAGGCGCCTAGATATTCACCTGATGCCAGCTTCGGCACGTATTTTTGCTTTTGTGCATCAGTTCCGAAGTATACGATTGGATTCGTCCCGACAGATGTATGAACAGATAAAATCACGCCTACCGTCGCACTTACTTTTGAGAGCTCATTAATAGCGATAATGTACGAGGTGAAGTCCATTTCAGACCCGCCGTATTGCTCAGGGATGGGAATCCCCATCAATCCTAGCTCCCCCATTTTGCGCAAGATTTCACGCGGGAACTCCCCCTGCTCCATTTTTTCAACAAAAGGCGCAATTTCTGCTTGCGCGAAGTCACGCACCATTTTCTTCATCATTTCTTGTTCTTCAGTAAATCTTAAGTTCATTTAAATCCCCTCCGGACCTCATTCTTCGGTGTTATATCCAGGCTTTTTCTGATCGCAGCATTTATCTGCGAAATTTGGGAAATCTACAAAAATCGTTCACTTATCTACGAAATAACCTATATATCAATTATCCGACAAAAACCAACCATTCTTATGCGTATTCGTAAAAGCCTCTGCCTGTTTTCTTGCCTAACCAGCCTGCTTTCACATACTTTCTTAATAGCGGGCATGGGCGATATTTATCATCGCCGAAGCCTTCATGAAGCGTTTCCATAATGTATAGGCAAGTATCAAGTCCGATGAAATCCGCCAAGGTTAACGGTCCCATTGGATGATTCATGCCAAGCTTCATCACCTCATCAATTGCTTCCTTCGTAGCAACTCCTTCGTATAAGGTAAAAATAGCTTCATTGATCATTGGCATTAATACTCTATTCGAGACAAAACCAGGGAAGTCATTTACTTCAACGGGAACCTTTTTTAACGTTTTTGTGATATCTTCGATTGTTTGATAGACTTCATCAGCGGTTGCCAAACCACGGATGATTTCAACAAGCTTCATAACCGGAACCGGGTTCATAAAATGCATGCCGATCACTTTTTCAGGGCGCTTTGTCGCTGCGGCAATTTCCGTAATTGGCAAGGAAGAAGTATTGCTTGCTAATATCGCATGTACAGGTGCAATTTCATCCAGCTGGCTGAAAATCTTCGTTTTGATTTCCATATTTTCAACTGCAGCCTCAATGATTAGATCAACATTCTTCGCATCTGTTAATTCAGTTGAAGGCGTAAGATTGTTCAAAACCTCTTCCATTTGCTGCGCTGATATCCGTTCTTTTTCTACTTGGCGATTGAGATTCTTTTTAATAACACCAAGTCCGCGGTCTACAAACTCCTGTTTCAAATCATTTAATAAAACATTGTATCCTGCTTGGGCACATACTTGTGCAATTCCTGATCCCATTTGTCCAGCACCGATTACCATAATTTTTTGTACGTTCATCTTTCTGCTCCTCCAACAAATAATCTATTTGAAATTTAGACCATATACATAGATTTCAGGTCATACAGCCTATTGTTTTGGCACTTCAATCATAATCGCATCGCCTTGGCCGCCGCCGCTGCAGATAGCTGCAATGCCGACCCCGCCGCCGCGCCTTTTTAATTCATGCATTAATGTGAGAATGATTCGCGCCCCACTCGCTCCAATCGGATGGCCAAGGGCAACTGCACCGCCGTTGACATTCACCTTGCTTTCATCTAGGTTTGCAATTTTTCCGCTCGTTAATGCCACTGCTGCAAATGCCTCATTGATTTCGAATAAATCGATCTCTTCAACAGATTTCCCTGTTTTCCGAAGAAGTTCATTAATCACTAGCCCTGGTGTTTTCGGAAAATCCTTTGCTTCCACTGCAATGGCCGCATGCCCTAGAATAACCGCTTCTGGCTTTCTTCCTTCACGCTCTGCACGTTCCTCGCTCATCAATACGAGTGCCGCTGCTCCATCATTCACTCCTGGTGCATTCCCGGCTGTGATCGTTCCGTCTTTGCCAAAAGCTGAACGAAGCTTCGCCAATTTTTCAAGGGAAGTATCCTTTCGTGGCGATTCATCCTCCGCTACTATAATTGGCTCGCCCTTTCGCTGCGGAACTTCAACAGGAACAATCTCCTCTGCCAATTTCCCAGACTCCATCGCCGCAATTGTCCGCTCATGGCTCCTTAATGCCCAGCGATCTTGCTCTTCTCTGCTAATTTCAAGCTCTTCAGCTACCTCATTTCCGTACGTCCCCATATGGACACCAGTAAAGCTGCAGCTCAGGCCATCATGTGTCATTAGGTCCTTCACTTGTGCATCGCCCATACGCAATCCCCAGCGGGCATTCGGCAAGAAATACGGTGCATTGCTCATCGATTCCATTCCTCCTGCGACAATGACCTCCTCATCCCCTAAGCGAATAATTTGGTCACCGAGTGTCACACTGCGCATACCTGAGGCACATACCTTGTTTACGGTTTCTGTCTTTACTTCCCATGGCAAGCCAGCCTTTCTTGCTGCCTGCCGCGAAGGAATTTGACCTTGTCCCCCCTGCAGAACAGTACCCAGAATGACTTCGCCCACTTCTTCAGGCTTTACACCCGCACGATGCAGGGCCTCTTTTACGGCAATTCCGCCAAGATCAGATGCTGAAAAGCTGCTTAATGCGCCTGCAAATTTTCCGAAGGGCGTTCTTGCTCCTCCTACTATTACGGTCTTCCCCATTCGAATCGCTCCTTTAATTTATTAAATTTTACTATTGAAGATCTGCTCATAAATAAGTGTGTAAATGTCGGCAGCTTCTCTGATTCTGGAGTTTCTGCCTGTCTAATACACGTTCCATTCGTTGACCGACGATTTACTTTTTGCATAGAAAAATGGAAATGAAAAAATATCTAAGTAGTTGTTCGTAGCTGAAGTTTCAATTAGTGGACTAGTTAAATGACTGAACGCTCGCTCGAAACATATATAAAAAAAAATGAACGATTTGTTTCAATAATTGTAAGCGCTTTATCCTTTAATTCTATTTTACTTTAAAAATAGCAGAAATTGAAACACTTTACCCAAAATTCATAAAATTTAATTATGAATGATGATGTGCTTCAATTTCTACTCATTACTAACTTTACTTCTTATGATACGAGTGACTGCTGTTCACCAATAACGGATTTCTCTAGAATTTCAGCTACGTCGTACGTACCAATTTTTTCTTCCACTTCCTTCGCCTTTGTCCCATCGGAAAGCATTGTTAAGCAATATGGGCAGCCAGAGCTAATGATACCGGGGTTAACTGCCAATGCTTGCTCTGTCCGTGAGACGTTAATGCGGTGCCCTGTTTCTTCCTCCATCCACATTAAACCGCCACCTGCTCCACAGCACATTGCTGTTTCACGGGTTCTTTCCATTTCTACAAGCTTCACACCTGGAATCGCTTTTAAGATCTCACGAGGGGGATCATATACTTCGTTATAGCGTCCTAAGTAGCAAGAGTCATGGAAGGTGATCGTTTCATTTACAGCATGCTGAGGCATCAGTCTGCCAGCTTTAACTAGTTCGTAAAGAATTTCTGTATGATGGTACACTTCGGCTTCTAATCCGAAATCAGGATATTCATTTTTGAAAATATTATATGCATGCGGATCGATTGTAACGATCTTCTTCACTTCATTTTTTTCAAACTCTTCGATGTTTTTCGTTGCTAGCTCTTGGAATAAAAATTCATTTCCAAGACGTCTTGGCGTATCGCCAGAGTTTTTCTCTTTATTTCCTAAAATCGCAAACTTAACGCCTGCTTCATTCATTAATTTTGCAAAGGAAAGAGCAATTTTTTGACTGCGGTTATCAAATGATCCCATCGCACCAACCCAGAAGAGGTACTCGAATTCTTCTCCGGATTTTTTCAATTCCTTCACAGTTGGAACATATACATCCTCGCGTGCTTCTCTCCAGTTTTCTTTTTCCTTGCGGTTAAGTCCCCATGGATTTCCCTGGCGTTCAATATTTGTCATCGCACGCTGTGCATCTGCATCCATTTTTCCTTCTGTTAAAACAAGATAACGGCGAAGGTCAATTATTTTATCAACATGTTCATTCATAACCGGACATTGGTCTTCACAGTTTCGGCATGTTGTACATGCCCAGATTTCCTCTTCTGTAATTACATCGCCAATTAAGCTTGGGCTGTAGGCAAGTCCTGCGGCAGCCTCTTGCGCCCCTTTACCAGATGCTGCTAAAGCAAGCTGGTTGCCTGTTGTATTTGAAAATGCAAATGTCGGTACCCACGGCTGTTTAGATGTAACGGCTGCTCCATGGTTTGTTAAATGATCGCGAAGCTTTAAGATCAAATCCATCGGTGAGAGCATCTTGCCTGTACCAGTTGCTGGACACATATTTGTACAGCGTCCGCATTCCACACATGCATAGAAGTCAATCATTTGCAGCTGGTTGAAATCTTCAATTTTCCCAACGCCGAAAGATTCCTGTGATTCATCTTCGAAGTCGATCTTCGTTAATTTCCCAGGATTCTCCAAACGATTAAAATACACATTTGCTGGTCCAGCTATTAGGTGGGCATGCTTCCCCTGTGGAACGTATACTAGGAAAGCAAGCAGGAATAGCAAATGAATCCACCAAGCAATGTAGAAAACAACGATAGAAGCTGTTTCTCCCATCCAGGAGAATGCGCCAGCGATTAAAGATGCCACCGGCTCTGTCCAAACACCTTCATGTCCGTGCCAGATCATACTCATTCCGTTTCCAAGTAACACGGATAGCATTAACCCGCCGATAAATATAAGAACAAGACCGGACTTAAAGCCTCTTTTTAATCGGACAAGCTTTTCAATGTATCGGCGATAAAATGCCCATACAACGGCTACTAAAATCGTTAACGTGACAATTTCCTGAAAAAAAGTAAACCCTGGATATAGTGGCCCAAGCGGTAAATGAGCTCCTGGCTTGATTCCTTTAATAATAAAATCAATCGCGCCAAATTGAACAAGAATAAAGCCATAAAAGAACATCACATGGATCGCTCCGCTTTTCTTGTCCTTCATGAGCTTTTTCTGGCCAAAGACATTCACCCAGATTTTTCCGAGCCGCTCTTTCACATTATTATCGAATTCAACCTTTTTGCCGAGCTTAATATACGCCAATCTTGTCTTAATTACATAGACGAATAAGCTAATCGCGTAAGCGGTTACAAGGAGAAATGCGATTAAGTTAATCCATAATAACCCATTCATTATAAAAAGCGCTCCTTTCTTGGATTCCTAATATACATATTAGTCTAAAATTTTTAATACAATTTAATTTTCAGATATTATTACTTGTATCTATTATATAATGAATGAGCATTCAGTCAACCGGTTTTTTCTTTTTATACAAAAATAATTATAGAATGCCTCTGTATGGAGATAATAATTGGAAACTAATTTCTGGGGAGCATATAGCTATGAAGATCTTACTGACAATAGCAGTTATTTTACTAATTATTGCTCTTTGGCTTTCTCTTGATTTCACTCTCGGGAGAAAAAAACAATTGAAAGGTTTAAAACGTGTAAACTCCCCTTTTCGAGCTAGCACTATTGATATTTTCACTCAGGGTCCGGAGCTATTTGCTGATTTTTTTTCCGAGCTGAAAAAGGCAACACACCATATTCACATTCTTTTTTATATTGTAAAGGACGATCCAATTAGTAAAGAGTTTCTAAGCATATTAAAGGAGAAAGCAGATGAAGGCATAGAAGTTCGTTTGCTTCTTGATCGAATGGGGAGCTTCCCCATTAAGAGAAAGACCATTGAATCGCTTAAAAGGCATGGGATTCATTTTTCCTTTGCCCATGCACCTAAGCTCCCGTTTCTTTTTTATACGCTTCAAGCTAGAAATCACCGAAAAATCACGGTTATTGATGGGAAAATTGGATATATTGGAGGATTCAATATTGGCAAGGAGTATATTAATTTAGATCCAAAATTAAGCCCTTGGCGCGACTATCATTTAAAAATGGCCGGTGAAGGTGTTGCTGATCTGCAAAAGGAATTTTTAATCGACTGGTATAAAGAAACGAACACTAATTTATTAGGAATGAACGCTTATTTTCCTGCATTGCATACTGGGAACATTCAACATCAGATTATTCCGTCCAAAGGTGCCTTTTTGGAAGACACCTTTTCCTCTTTAATTAACAGAGCCAAAACAAACATATTTATTGGGACACCCTATTTTATCCCTAGTGAAAAATTACTTAATGATCTACTTGCAGCACAGGAAAGGGGAATTGCACTAACCATCCTTGTTCCCAAAATTTCAGATCATATTCTTGTAAAAGAAGCTTCCTATCCAGCCTTAAGGAAACTGTTAGAATATGGCGCTACCGTTTATGAATTTCAAACTGGCTTTTATCATGCTAAAACAATGATTATCGATAATAAGGTTTGTGATATTGGCACAGCAAACTTTGATAGGCGCAGCCTTTTTATTAACTATGAAGTGAATTGTTATATTTATGATCAGCCCTTCATAAAAAAAGTACAGGCTGTCATTAAAAAGGATCTTCAGGATTCCAGACAAATATCTTTATCGGAATTAAAGCGTAGACGGAACTTTAAAGAGTACGCCGCCAGACTCGCTGCACCGCTTTTGTAAGTCAGACTCGCTCATTTTCAAAAAAGCATGCTCATAACACCAAAACATAAAAAAAGCTGACTCTATCGCGAGTCAGCTTTTTCTCATTACATTTTTTCCGGAGCAGAAACACCGATTAACGCAAGAGCATTTTTCAAAGATGTTTGAACTGCTTTGATTAGCCCCAGACGCGCTTTCGTCCGTTCAGGATGATCGGCATCTAATACTTTTTCAGCGTTGTAGAAGCTGTGGAAGGTTGATGCTAATTCAAATATATAGTTTGTAATTCTGTGCGGCAACCGCTTTACAGCAGCTTCTCCGACTGCTTGAGGGAATTCGCCTAATTTTTTCAGGACATCCATTTCCTTTTCTGAATATACAAGAGAAAAATCAGCCTTGCTATCAACAGTCATTCCTAGCTCTTCCCCTTGACGTAAAATGCTTGAAATACGTGCATGCGCATATTGCGCATAATATACAGGGTTTTCATTGGATTGAGAAACGGCTAAGTCTAAATCAAAATCCAAATGTGTATCCGCACTTCTCATGGCAAAGAAATAGCGTGTTGCATCAAGCCCCACCTCTTCGACAAGGTCGCGCATTGTAACAGCTTTCCCTGTCCGTTTGCTCATCTTCATTTTTTCGCCGTTTTTATATAAATGCACAAGCTGGATGATTTCTACCTCTAACGCGTCACGATTATAGCCAAGTGCCTCAATTGCTGCTTTCATACGCGGGATGTAGCCGTGATGGTCTGCCCCCCAAATATTGATTAGCTGTTCGAACCCGCGCTCAAGCTTGTCCTTGTGGTAAGCAATATCTGGTGTTAAATAAGTGTATGAGCCGTCATTTTTAATAAGGACACGGTCTTTATCATCGCCAAATGTTGTTGAACGGAACCAAGTAGCCCCATCTTCTTCATAAATATGGCCATTGTCTTTTAATGCTGATAACGCCTTGTCAATTTTTCCGTTTTCATAAAGAGACGTTTCAGAATACCATACATCAAATGGAACACGGAATTCTTCTAGATCCGTCTTCAGCTTTGCCATTTCAACTTTTAATCCGTATGCACGGAAAAAGTCAAAGCGTTCCTTCTCATCAACATGTACATACTTGTCGCCGAATTCCTCTGCAAGCTTCTTGCCGATGCCAATAATGTCTTCGCCATGGTAGCCATCTGCCGGCATTTCTTTTTCTATACCGAGGGCTTGGAAATAACGAGCCTCAACAGACCATGCTAGATTATTAATCTGGTTGCCGGCGTCATTAATATAATATTCACGAGAAACGTCATATCCTGCCTTTGCTAAGATGTTGCATAAAGAGTCACCAACTGCCGCTCCGCGAGCATGTCCAAGATGAAGGTCACCGGTAGGGTTCGCGGACACAAACTCCACTTGAACCTTTTGCTTGCCGCCAATATCTGTTTCTCCATAGCGATCCCCTGCTTCAAGAATCGTTGGAATTAAATTCGTTAAATAGCTGTTATCCATGTGAAAATTAATGAATCCAGGTCCAGCAATTTCAATTTTTTTAATAGACGCTTTGGAAGAATCAAAATGCTCGATTAATGCTTCAGCAATTTGTCTAGGTGCCTTTTTAGCAACTCGTGCCAACTGCATCGCCATATTTGTCGAATAATCCCCATGTGATTTATCTTTTGGGATTTCTAGGATTACATCTGGAATTTGTTCTTCAGCTGCTAAGTTCGCTTTTAGAACAGCATCTTTTATTTCTTGTTTTAATTTACTTTGCATTTGCTCAACGCTATTCATTTTTCTTCCTCCTTTTGAAATGTGATGACTAGATGATAGGTACCTGAATGTGCACCTTGTATGCTCATTTCATATAAAAGTTCAATCGACCCAATATCTGTTTTTTCATCAAAATGATAGTCAAACCTTTTGGTTAAAGTCGCTGTTTCAAATACACCATATGGCGTATCATAGCGGCCCCTAAGCTTTTTATTTATTTGAAAAGGAAGCCTCATTTTTACCGCGCCGCTGCGTAAAATGACACCATCCTGATCAGAAATTTTAATAATGGTCTTTACGGTGCCTTCTTCCATGACTTCATTATATTGAAGAAAACGGGCATTTTCCTTTTTGTAGTATTGTCCAAAAGCTGTAAGTTCAAAAGTGTCCTTACTGCTCCCATCACGTATATCCGTCTTCACCTTAATTTTTACAGGTACTTGCTCCACTTGTTGGCCACACATCCTTTTCATTACATTATAGTAGAAAACGATAGCAGGTGCTAGTTGAATTAGAAATGCGCAAGCGCCTCGATCATCGCCGTACAAACTGGAAGGACCGCGACTGAGATACAGGAAACACGGGGAGCGAGAGCGAACCGATGTTGACTCAATCGTTGCGGAGGGTGCCTGAAGTTTATAGGCGATAGGCGCTGGAGCTAGACAATTCTCTAACTCCAAAGCTACATTTCCTTATTTCACGAAAAAAAAACGGAGACAGCGGGTCTCCGTTTTTTGTTTTAACATGGTTGCAAAATAACACATAGGTCGGCAAAAGTTGATTTCCGCTTCAGGATGCTCGTACCTTACGCTCCAATCAACCACCTTTTTTACAACAATCTTTCAGATGCGCTATATTATTTTATCCAGCCAAGGATCATTTCGCGAATGAGCTTGCTTGCTGTATTGGCCGTTTGTTCTGACGGGTCATAAATTGGCGCGACTTCGACAAGGTCAGCCCCAACTACATTAATTTCTGACCGGGCAATTTCATGGATGGAAGCTAGCAGTTCTTTAGAGGTAATGCCTCCTGCATCAACTGTTCCCGTACCTGGTGCATGCGCAGGATCGAGTACATCAATGTCGATCGTGACATAAACAGGACGTCCGGCTAATTTTGGCAGCACTTCTTTTAGCGGCTCAAGCACTTCAAACTTTGAGATATGCATGCCCACTTCCTTTGCCCACTGGAACTCTTCCTTCATGCCAGAGCGGATGCCGAATGAATACACATTCTGAGGTCCAATTAATTCAGCTACTTTGCGAATAGGTGTTGAGTGGGATAACGGCTCCCCTTCATAATTCTCACGCAGGTCTGTGTGAGCATCCATATGGATAATTGCAAGATCTGGATATTTTTTATACATCGCTTTCATAACAGGCCAAGAAACTAAATGTTCTCCGCCCATTCCTAATGGAAATTTATTTTCTGCTAAAAGCTTATCAACAAATTCCTCAATTAAGTCCAGACTTCTTTGCGGATTTCCGAACGGAAGCGGAATATCGCCTGCATCAAAATATTTAACTTCTTCTAATTCACGATCTAAATAAGCACTGTACTCTTCAAGCCCAATGGACACTTCACGGATACGTGCAGGGCCAAAACGGGATCCCGGACGATAGCTTACCGTCCAGTCCATTGGCATTCCATATAAAACGGCTTCACTTTCTTCGTAATTCGGATGGCTTTTTATAAAAACATTGCCTGAGTATGCTTCATCAAAACGCATGCGTGTCATCCCTCGTTCATCTATATTTGGAGCATGAAGCTCCTTTCAGTTTTTTTGCAGAAAAATGAATTATTTTTGCAAATCTTCTTTACTTCACTAAATCTTGCACAAATTTTGGCAAGACGAACGCTGCTTTATGAAGTTCCTTCGTGTAATACTTTGTTTCAATCTCATGGAAGCGTTCTTCACTAACTGCTAACGGATCATATTTCTTGGAACCGATTGTAAATGCCCACATGCCGCTTGGGTAAGTTGGAATGTTTGCTACATATAGATTGGTAATTGGGAAAATTTCCTTCACATCTTTTTGAACATTGCGGATTAAGTCTGCCTTAAACCAAGGGTTGTCCGATTGAGCGACGAAGATCCCGTCTTCCTTTAACGCTTTAGAAATCCCTGCGTAAAATCCTTTTGTAAACAGGTTCACTGCAGGACCTACAGGCTCAGTAGAATCAACCATAATGACATCGTATTCATTTTCACTTTCAGCAATGTGCATGAAGCCGTCTCCGACTTGAACATCTACACGCGGATCATCCAGCATGCCAGCAATTTCCGGCAAAAACTTCTTGGAATACTCAATTACTTTTCCATCGATATCAACGAGTGTTGCCTTTTTTACGCTAGGGTGCTTAAGCACCTCACGAATCACACCGCCGTCTCCTCCACCAACTACGAGGACATTCTCAGGATTAGGGTGCGTGAATAATGGCACATGCGCCACCATTTCGTGGTAGACGAATTCATCTTTCACAGAAGTCATAACCATGCCATCAAGCAAAAGCATATTTCCCCATTCTTCTGTTTCAACCATTTCAAGCATTTGAAAATCTGTTTGCTCTGTATGTAAAGTCTGCTTAACTTTCATTGTAATTCCGAAATTTTCTGTCTGTTTCTCAGTAAACCATAGGCCCATTTTAAAATCATCCCTTCTATTAAAAAATGACATGTATTTAATAAGAATTTCTAGCGCAAGCGGACTATCACCTATCAAAACTTAAGTCTCCTCCAGTTTGTACGGCAATAATCAAGGTACTTCCGCTTTTCTTATAATTCCCTAACGCCATAATTACAAACATGAGAAAAAGTATAGATGAATCTAGCGAAAATGCAAGAAAAAGTTACATGTATTTGATAAAAATGTTTAAAATCCCGCTATTTTTTCAATACTAGATAAATAGATGTGATTTTCCGGAAATCTTGCCAAAATTTCTTTTGCCTAGAAAGGGGGAAGCACCGAAATGGAGATTATAACAAATCAGCGATTCAGGAAAGCAGGAAAGTATTTTCGCGCCTTCTTTATTATTAGCATAATTGGACTCGCATTAGCCGTGCTTATTGGTGCAGGCATTTTGCTTTATGCAAAAATACTTGGTCCCCCACCGCTTGCTGTTCCACAATCAACACTATTTTATTCCGATGATGGGACAGTAATTGGAGAAAGCCATAATGGGCAAAAGCGGTATTGGGTGGAGCTTGATCAAATCAGCCCCCATTTAATCGATGCCACCATCTCGATAGAGGATCGCAAATTTTATTCCCACCATGGGTTTGATTATAAACGAATAGTTGGTGCCTTGCTTGCAGATATCAAAGCAATGGCAAAGGTTCAAGGCGCTAGCACCATTAGTCAGCAATACGCCAGAAATTTATTCCTGGCACACGAAAAAACATGGAAGCGAAAAATGCTGGAGGCCTTTTATACGATTCGACTTGAAATGAACTATACAAAGAAAGAAATTTTAGAAGGCTATTTAAATACAATTTATTATGGACATGGTGCTTATGGAGCGGAAGCCGCCAGCCAATTCTATTTTGGAAAAAACGCTTCCGATTTAACTCTAGGCGAGGCCGCCATGCTTGCTGGTATTCCAAAGGGGGCTGGGGTTTACTCTCCTTTCAACTCAATGGATAATGCCAAGGGCCGCCAAAAGCTTATTTTACAAACAATGGTTGAAAACAAACTCATTCACAAAAATGTAGTGGATGATGCTTTTAATGAACAGCTCACATTTGTCGGAAAGCACCTTCACACAAAAACAAAAATTGCTCCCTATTTTCAGGATACTGTTCGGCATCTATTAAAAACAGAGCTGAATTTAGATGATCGAGTGATTGAGCTTGGCGGTTTAAAGGTATATACAACTATCGATTTAAAACAGCAGGAAATTGCTGAGCAAACAGTGGAAAGATTGATCTCTAAAGAATCAGACATTCAAGCAGGACTGGTCGCGATGGATCCAAAAAACGGTGATGTCAAAGCAATGGTTGGCGGAAGAAGTTACGAGGAAAGCCCCTTTAATCGGGCTGTCCAAGCGGTTCGCCAGCCTGGTTCCACCTTAAAGCCACTTTTATATTACGCGGCTCTTGAGAAGGGGTTTACTCCTTCCACGGTTATGCGCAGTGAGCAGACAACCTTTCGTTTTGATGATGGAAAGTCTGACTACTCACCGAAAAACTTTAATAGTCAGTATGCGAATGATGATATTACAATGGCTCAAGCACTTGCTTTATCCGATAATATCTTTGCTGTGAAAACACATTTATTTTTAGGCGAAAATACGCTCGTCGATACAGCAAAAAAGTTCGGTCTCACGACAAAAATGGCTGACGTCCCATCATTAGCGTTAGGAACGTCTGGTGTAAGAGTGATTGAGATGGCGAGTGCCTATAGCATCCTAGCAAACGGCGGGAAAAAGGTTTCACCTGTTATGATCACAAGAGTGGAGGATCATCGAGGAAAAGTGATTTATGAGCATGACCATCCGTCCATTCCGATTTTAAAACCTCAATTAGCCTATGTAATGACGCAAATGATGACAGGTATTTTTGACCCGAAACTAAATGGCTATACGAGTGTTACAGGAAGTACAATCATTAATGATATTACACGTACGTATGCAGGGAAATCAGGAACGACAGACACGGATAGCTGGATGATTGGCTTTTCTCCTCAGCTCGTCTCTGCTGTTTGGACAGGATATGATAAAGGAAAGCCTATTACACTTTCAGCAGACAAATCATACGCAAAGAATATTTGGGCGCGCTTCATGGAGGATGTTCATAAAGGAAAGCCATCCAAGGGCTTTAAGCAGCCGAAAGGAACTGTTGGAGTTTATGTGAATCCTGCGAATGGCAAGCTCGCAACAGACAATTGTCCAATCAAACGATTTACGTACTTTGTGAGCGGCACAGAACCGACGGAATATTGTACAGACCATCTGCAATACACAGAGGAAAAACCAAGCAAAAAAGCAAAACAGCCAAAAAAACCATGGTACAAAAAACTATTTGACTGGTAACGGTGCCTGGCACCGTTCGTGGACAAATCGGTGATATTTGTCTTTCTGGAATGGACATCCACTTCCCAAATGACTATACAGATATAGTATCCCTACCCCTATATATGAAAAAAACTCGGAGGAATTCCCCCGAGTTTTTTCGTGTCCTAGTTTTTATAAAGTGTCTGCACACTGTTTATAAGTTTACTGATTTTATTGGAATTGGGCAAGTAGTTAAAAATTTAAGTCAGTAAACTGTCACAATTTCGTCAAAATTCATTCGCCTTTTAGATTAATTTGCTTGCAAATCGTCTTTGAGCTGTTGTATAGAACGTTCCCACATTCCAAGATTATGATTTTGCAGAAACTCAGCAAGTACTGCTTTTGACTTCGCATCCATATGATCAACAATAATATGTCTTTTAATAGACTTATCCATCCGGTTTACATGCTCTGGCAAGGATTTATATCCTCTGCGAATTTCCCTGTCTACAGTCATCTCACAAGCTGTCACACCTGCATAGTATGGGCCCTCTTCCTTACGATCAATCGTCACCCAAACAAGCCAATAAGGTTTACCATTCGGAACCTCTTCCTTGCTTTTTAAAAATTTTATCCCCTTTTCTACAGGGCTGCGCGCATGCATTGCCCCAACTTCAATTGACGCCACCCCAGCATCCACATCAATTATGACAGGAGAAACATTGTCTAGGCTTAATGAGCCTGAACCAAATCCTCCATGTCCCTCAGTTGGATCATTCTTTATAATATTAAACCCAATGTCTTTCTTTTTTTTCTCTTCCACAGGTATTCCTCCCTTACATAAAGTGAAACGCCATCAAGCATTTACAGGCTGTTCGTTCCCCTGCTGAGAATTTTCCATCTCCTTCTTAAGGCAAGGGACTTACAGACCGTTAATCTGCGATAAATATTTGATAAAAGAAATTGCCTATTCCATCAGATAAAATTGGCAAAACGGTCCTAAAAATTGGCTGTATCGTGTATTGGTCAAGCGGTGTAATCACAAGGATAAGAAAAATGACAGAGCCGTATGCTTCAAATTGGGTAAGTTTTGGACGTATGTGCGCCGGTGCCAAGTCCTCGACTATTCGATATCCGTCCAATGGCGGGAACGGCAGCAAATTAAAAACAAATAAAACTAAGTTAAGAGAGATGAATATTTCCAAAAATTCTGGTACAGACGTCGGCAGATTAGCGGCAGCACCCATTCCAAGCAGCGCAAACAATACTAGGTAGCCTAAAATGGCCATTAGCAAATTACTTATCGGTCCTGCGATCGAAACGAGGATTCCGGCTAATCTTGGATTCTTAAAGAAAAAGCGATTAACTGGGACTGGCCTTGCCCACCCGAAGCCCGCTATAAAGATTAGTATTGTCCCGATTGGGTCCAGATGCTGTATTGGATTTAACGTCAATCGCCCCTGCTTTTGTGCAGTTGAATCGCCAAATTTATAAGCTACAAACGCATGGGCAAACTCATGAACCGTGAAAGCGATCATTAACGTAATCGCAACATATGGAATTTCTCTAAGTGAAAAGGCTAGAAATTGTTCCAAACACACCAAACCCCTCTTTCAAACTGGAGATCCTATCTAGAGAATAAAATTCCCCTTATGTATTAGTTAAAAGTATACACGACTTTGCTCTGAAAGTGAAAGATGGACAACCTCGCCACTACTTGCGCATTTTTCCGAAATATGAAAAACTACAGATGACATTACAGCAAGGCTAGTTTTAAAACATCATGGCTGAGGTTAACTTCCGCTTCAGGTTGCTCGCTTTCCGCTCCAGTTAACCAAACTTTTGAAAATAGCCTTAGCAAAGAAAAGTTCCTATTTTAAAGAAAATGAAAAAGGAGATGTTGTTCATGCCATATGTAACAGTAAAAATGCTAGAAGGACGTACGGAAGAACAAAAAAAAGCGCTTGTTGAAAAGGTAACAGCAGCAGTGAATGAGACAACTGGTGCACCAAAGGAAAATATCGTTGTCTTTATTGAGGAAATGACAAAGAACCATTACGCTGTAGGCGGAGAACGTTTGAGTGATAAATAAAGCCGAGCATTAATGCCCGGCTTTTTCTCTTAAATTGGCAATATATTGATAAGCAGCTTCTACTTCTTCATCAGTATAGCGCTGCTTGCTTTTTAACGTAAATATCTTTTCTTTCACTTCTTCTTTCGGAAGGGTATCAAAATATAACACTGTTGAAACGAGCTCAAGAAATCTGGCATTTTGGCTGTTCATATCTGTTAAACACTCTTTAAGATTTGGCATAGACACTTCATTCAAGCTTAAAAACTCTTTGCCATTTTCCGTTAGTGTATATCGGTATTGGTAATATCCGCCTTTTTTTTCTTTCAATTCATCTAAAAAACCCATATTACAAAGCTCTTCCACTCTTAATGTTAATTCCTCTGAATAAGGGCCGTAAAAATGAAATTGAAATCGCTCCTGAAAAGGGAAAGCCAGTTTTTTTGCGATATAGACCATCTTCTGCAGCTTTTTTCGTCCGATAATTTCCTCCGAAGCGGCAATTGCATGAATGATTTTGGCATGATCTTTTAACAAGCTCTTCATCTCCTACTCCGTTTAATCCCATTACTTAACTTTAATAATCTCTATTCCATATCCAATAGCTTTCGAATTTGCTTTTTAATTACCGGCTCGGAAGAATCATCTTGCAGAAAATCCGCTGGATAATACAATTTATGATCGGTTCTTCTTTTTCCAGAGATGGCATCTACAATCTCTGATTCTCTGGAAAGCTCTCGGATTTCCTTGTTTTTCATTAATAATTGAATCGGCAGCCTTTCTTCCTCTTCACCTGGCCGGTAAAAATCATATGGCAAGTCTGATGACGAATCAACAACAAGATAATAGTCAGGATCAATCCCAGCTTGCTCAAATAAGGCAGAAAGCTCTGCAAGCTTCTTATACTCTTTTGCAGGCTCAAATTCCGCGTACTTATATAAATTACGGTTCATAAAGCGGCAGCACAGGTCCCGAAGAATAGAATCCTCTTCCTCCTGCCACATTTGAAAGTAATAAAGAATAATGGCTTCATCAAGCTTAATATAATCCTCTAATGTTAGTTCCCCATTAAACATAGAATAAAAATGAATCGGCTGTGATTTAAAGGAATATCCAAATCCATGCAGGTATTTGGCCCGATGCAAAATTTTCGTCAAAATAACTTCTGCACTTCGTGTAACTGGATGAAAATAAACTTGCCAATACATTTGATATCGGCTCATTATGTAGTCCTCAACGGCATGCATGCCGCTTTGTTTAATGACCACTTGGTCCTCTTTCGGCCGCATGACGCGCAGAATTCGCTCCATGTCAAAGTGGCCGTAGCTAACCCCTGTAAAATAGGCATCTCTTTGCAGATAATCCATCCGGTCCGCATCAATCTGACTGGATATGAGACTGACGACAAGTTTATTTTTTGAAGTTTTCGCGATAACCTCAGCTACTTTAATAGGAAAATCCTTTCCTACCCTTGATAATACTTGGTTAACTTCCGTTTCACCAAGGATGATCGCTCTTGTAAAATATTCATGATCCAAATCGAAGACTTTCTCAAAGGAATGAGAAAATGGTCCATGTCCTAAATCATGAAGGAGGGCAGCACACAAAGAGAGGAGGCGGTCGTCTTCATTCCATTCCGGTCTTCCATTAAAGACATCATCAGCAATCCGCCGGACAATCTCGTATACACCGAGCGAATGATTAAAACGGCTATGTTCGGCGCCATGAAAGGTTAAATAGGTTGTTCCAAGCTGCTTAATTCTTCTTAGCCGCTGAAATTCCTTCGTGCCAATTAAATCCCAGATTACCCGATCCCTCACATGAATATATCGATGAACAGGATCTTTAAATACCTTTTCTTCACGCAGCTTCTCCATCGAATAGGCCATCTTTTACCTCCGATTTTCCAACTTCTCTCTATTATATCTCGATTTAAAACGCAAATCACTACACATTTTCTGATATTTCAGCTAGATTCGACAAAAATGAAAAGCGCAAACGCCTTGATCATCGCCGCCCCTAATTTTCGGCATAGGCAAGCCATAAAAATTTCCTAAAAACAAAAAATCACCTAAGGACACTCTTCAAAGGTGATTTTTACTTTTTCAGCTTTTTATTAATTTTTTCCTTTAATTCATCTTCCGTTAAACCGGCTAGCGGACGATTATTTACAAATGCGAATGTTTTCTTTCTGCCTGGCCCACAATAGGATTGACAACCTATTTCAATCTTCGCCTCTGGATCTATTTCTTTCAAAAGAGGAATTAACGTTTTTAAGTTCACGCCTAGACAATCATCGCAAACACGAAATTCGTTTGCCATCTATAATACAACCCTTTCTCCGGTCTAGCATATTTATATCCAAGTTTTGCCGATGCTAGTTATTCTTATTCACTTGACTCATGCTGTATTTTACAGCTAATGCTTTTTCTTTGCAAGCCGTTTAACCCCACTAGCAATATGGAAATTTATCTATTTTCTAACGCATTTCACAGCACGCAACCCGTTCTATTTTATCATACTTATCTATTGTTTTTATAAAAATCTACTATCCTTTTAAACCAATTTGTATAAATTCACCCAAAGTTGTCCATCCTTTAACTAAGGTTTTAAAAAATTGCAAAATTAATTTAGGAGTTGAGGAAATGAAAGTTCGTCAAGATGCATGGACAGATGAAAATGATTTATTACTAGCCGAAACGGTGTTGAGGCATGTAAGAGAGGGCAGTACGCAGCTAAATGCCTTTGAGGAGGTTGGCGACAAGCTTGATCGCACTTCTGCAGCCTGCGGATTCCGCTGGAACGCAGTCGTTAGGCATCAATACGAGAAAGCTCTCCAGCTTGCTAAGAAGCAGCGAAAGCAAAGACAGCGAATTCTTGGAAAAGATCAGGGCGGAAAGAAAAAGCTTCTATATTCACCGCCAATACCAGAATTAAACGAAATTGAAACTACTACTATTCCATTGCCAGAGCCAATTTTAGCAAGTGAGGACTTTAAGGAAGAGAATGCTGAAGAAATAATTGAATCAATGCCGACTCCAGTCTATAAGGAAGTCCAAAGTTATCCTGTCAGTTCAGAGATCAATCTCGATCGAGTTATTTCATACTTACAATCTTTAAAACATTCGAGTATTCAATTGGATATTTTAAGAAATGAGAATGAAAGATTAAAGCGTGAAAATGCTCAGATTAAAAGCCGCAACGAAGAGCTGGAGGGAAAAATTGGCCAGTTAGAACAAAATACCGTAACCATTCAAGAAGATTACGAGACGTTAATGAAAATCATGAACCGCGCTCGCAAACTTGTACTCTTTGATGAAGAAGAAAGACCCGCCACTAAATTCAAAATGGATCGAAACGGAAATTTAGAAAAGGTTGCTGAGTAATGCGATAGAGAGGTCATCCACTTATTACGTGGCCGACTTAGACAAGAATAGGAGAAAGAAGGCAGCATGCCCTCGATTAAGAAAAGCCGTAACCCATTTGAGGTACGGCTTTTCGTTAGCAACTGTCACCGAGCATTTTTTCATTCCGCTGGAAGACACGCTCGTAATAAGCTTCATATAAGTTGCGTTCTTCTTCTGTTAGGCTGCCAGTGAATAAATGATTGCACCTATTTTTCAAACTAGTTAATAACCGGAACATCACATCCTGCACAGTAAGATTTATATTCAATAGTTCCGACAACGAAGCCATCACTGATGGTTTAATCGTCGGATA
>NZ_JALDXW010000010.1:0-137314 GCF_032154635.1 Cytobacillus sp.
TCTGCACACAACCAAGTATGTAAATGTCGGTCTGCTTAATTAATCAGACCGACCATTTATATTTTCCCATAAAAAAAGAAGAAGAATTTCACCAAACTTTGGTGTCTTCTTCCCCTCTTGGAATAGGAATATTTCTTACCCTTTAACTATAATAGATAGCTAATCACAACTTTATTATTTCTTTCTACTAGACTTTGAACTTTCCAATTAATATCTGTAAGTCTTCTGCTAATTTGGATAATGATTGGGCGGATATAGATATTTCTTTCATAGACGCGAGCTGTTCTTCAGCTGATGCAGCCACATTTTTGGAATGATCAGCAGTTCCTGAAGATATTTGTGTGATGCTGGATACCGTTGCAGATACTTCTTCAATACTTGCTGAGACCTGTTCTGCTGTAGCAGCCAAATCATGAATCTTCTCTGCTAGGTTGTTCATAAAATGAAGAATCCCTTTAAAGCTATCTTCCGTTTGCCCAACAATATTCAGTCCTGCCTGAACATCCTTTGTTACTTGTTCAATAGATTGATTGGAATAGACCATATCCCGTTGAATCTCAACAATTAAGCTAGAAATTTGAGAAGAGGATTGCTGAGATTGCTCTGCTAATTTCCGAACTTCATCAGCAACGACGGCAAATCCCTTTCCATGTTCTCCTGCTCTGGCAGCTTCAATCGCCGCATTTAATGCTAACAGGTTGGTTTGATCCGCAATATCGGAGATCACCTTTGTAATTTCTCCGATTTCCTTTGAGCGCTGATCTAATGATTGAAAGACTTCCCCACTTTCGCTGACTGAATGGCTGATTGCATTGATTTGTTTAACCGTCCTGTCTACAAACACTCCACCGTCCTTCGCCTTTTGGGTTGCCTGAGAACTTGCTTCAGATATAAGGGAGGCTGTTTCCGCAATAGACTGTACCCCTTTTGAAACCTCCTCCAAAGCTGCTGCACTTTCTTGTACACTAATTGTTGACTGCTCCGCACCTTGTGCCACATGCTGTATGGTATCAGTAATTATTTCTGTTGCCTGGCTCGTTTGCTCTGCACTAGCCGTTAATTCTTCTGAAGAAGCAGCAACTTGATCAGAAGCCACATTCACTTCATTCATCATTTCTCTAAGATTGTCAGCCATCCTATTGAAGCTTATAGCAAGATCGTTTAATTCATCTCCTGCATTATCAGTAATTTGAGAGGTGAAGTCCCCATCTCTTGCTAACTCAAGAGCTGATGTAATTTTTGCTAGCCTTTTCTTCATTCTTTTTGTAAACCAGTAGGTAGCCATACCTGCCATGACAATGACTAAACATAGAATAGTAATAAATTTTATTAAGAAACTTGATAAGATACTTTCAATTATGTCTTGAGAAGCACCCACGTAAAAAATACCTATAATCTTACCGGAGGCATTTTTAATTGGCATATAAGCGGCCTGATAAATATGTCCTGCAGCATTCGCTTCTCCATAGAAATGTTCCCCGTTTTTCAGAACAACCTCTGAGACCTCTTGCGATACTTGTGTGCCAATTGCACGATTCCCATCTTTAATAACATTAGTCGACACACGTGTGTCATCTTGAAAAATCGTCACTGTGTCTCCAGTGTCCTGGCCGATTTCATCGACCATGTCATTATTTTCATTTATAAGAGTCGTTCCCTTGTAAAGCTGTCCATCCTTAATTGACCACTCTCCAGGATATTTTATATCTATATATTTATACGCTAAAGTCAGATCTGCTTTTGCCTTTTCAATCGCAAATTCCTTAATTCCTTTTCTTATTTCCTGGTTTACTACAACGCCGATAATCGCTGATAACGCAAGGAGAATGGCCAGAACCATCAAATTTATCTTCATGCCTAATTTTAATTTTCTCAATTCAATCACCTATTTTTTATAGTTTATGATAATACTAAATCTTACCGCAATTCCTTCTATTTTACTATGACTTTTCTCATTTACACGTTCTTCACCTAAAGTGTTTAAGTTCATAAAAAAAGAAGGAAAACCATCCATACAAGATGACTTTCCTTCTCCTACTATCGGCGTTATTTGACATAGTTTATCTAAGTTATTCAAAACTTAGATTTCCCTTAATGTACGTTTTAAAAACTCCCTCGTTCGCTCACCAGTCGGGTGGTTAAAAATCTGATCAGGACTCCCTTCCTCTGCTATAACCCCTTTGTCCATAAACACCACTCTGTCCGATACTTCCTTGGCAAATTCCATTTCATGGGTAACGATTAGCATCGTAAGCCCCGACTCTGCAAGCTCTTTCATAACCTTAAGAACTTCTCCTACCATTTCAGGATCTAGTGCAGAAGTTGGTTCATCGAACAGCAGAACGTCTGGTTCCATTGAAAGGGCTCTTGCGATAGCGACCCGCTGCTTTTGACCACCAGACAGCTGTCTAGGCTTCGCATTCACAAACCTGTCCATCCCAACTACTTTCAAGTATTTCATCGCTACCTTTTCCGCTTCTTCCCTCGAGCGCTTTAATACCTTCATTTGTCCGACCACACAATTGCCCAGTACATTATGATTATTAAATAAGTTAAATTGTTGGAATACCATTCCTAATCTTGTTCGATAAGCATGAATATCATGCTTATCATCCAGAATATTTTCTCCGTTATAAATAATTTTACCGCCGCTCGGTTTTTCTAATAGATTGACACAGCGAAGAAGAGTGGATTTCCCTGAACCAGAAGAACCAATGATGCAGACAACTTCCCCTTTGTTCACTGAGAAATGGATATCTTTTAATACTTCATGGTTTCCAAAGGATTTACTTAATCGTTGAATATCAATGACGGTGTCCATGCCATTTCCCTCCTTCTTCATTATTGCCTAAGCCCTTTATGTCCTTCAGCTTCAATCTGAGCGTGATTGCCTACAACTGTATAATTATCTGGTCCATCTAGCTTTCTTTCAAAGTAGCGAAGAACTAATGTTACTGCATATGTCAAAATAAAATAAATGATACATACAATAAAGAATGCTTCAAAATACCTGAAGTTATTGCCCGCTACTGTTTTCGTTTGGAAGAATAATTCAGTAACGGAAATCACACTTAAAACGGCTGTATCTTTTATATTAATGATAAATTGATTGCCTGTTGCCGGTAAAATATTGCGGATAACCTGTGGCATTACAACATGAGTCATTGTTTGGACATGGTCCATGCCAATGGCTTGGGCTGCTTCATATTGTCCTGCATCAACTGAAATAATCCCTCCTCGGACAATCTCAGCCATATATGCACCGGTATTAATTGCTACAATAACGACCCCTGCAATGATTGGATTCATTTGCCAGCCAAATGCTGCCGCAGATCCATAATAGATGACCATCGCTTGTACAATCATTGGTGTCCCACGGAAAAACTCAATATATACGGATAGAATAATATTAATGAATTTTAAGAGGCCCTTCTTTGCACCCCTCTCAGGGATTGGAATGGTACGAATGATGCCTGCCAATAACCCGATCAATGCCCCAAAAATGGTTCCGATCAATGCAATTAAGAGGGTTACGCCAGCCCCGCGCAGAAACATTGGCCAGTTTGTTTCAATAATTTTTATCATCCATTCTAAACTCAAATCCATTCGTATCCTCTCCTTAAACATGGAAGCCGACTACATTGCTGATGCAGCCGGCTTCACAAACCATTATTCTGCTGCTGGCTGATTTTTAATGGCGGCATCCATAATACTGATGCGTTCTTCCTCAGAAATACCAGCTAATATTTCGTTTATTTTTGCTGTTAACTCACTATCTTTTGCAACACCAACTGCAATAGCCGTATCATCCTCAGACGTCTTAAATCCTTCAGTGAATTCAACCATCGCAAAGTTATCATTCGCAGCGGATGCACTAACACCTTCCGGACGCTCAGATACATATCCATCAATCACGCCTGATTCAAGCGCTACCCTCATAGCTGGGAAGTTATCCATTGCTGGTCTTTTTTCCACTCCATCAATTTGATCAATGACCGAGTAGTGGAATGTATTTAATTGAGCCGTAACCTTTGCACCTTTGAAATCTTGGATTGATGTTGCGCCCTCATACTTCCCGCCTTTTTTGACAACCATAATTAAATCCGATTTGTAGTAGTTATCTGAGAAATCAATCGTTTCTTTACGTTCTGCTGTCGGTGACATTCCCGCAATAATCGCATCAATTTTCCCTGAAGTTAGTGACGGTACAAGTCCATCCCATTCTGTTTTCACAATCACTAGCTCTTTTCCTAAGCCTTCAGCAATCTTCTTGGCGATTTCTACATCGTATCCACCAGCATACTCCGCGTTGCCATCGATTTTAACGCCACCATTTGAATCATCCATTTGTGTCCAGTTAAATGGTGCATAGCCTGCTTCCAATCCTACTTTAAAGGTGTCTTTTTCCGAGGATGATCCCGACCCTTCTGTCTTCTTATCTGAATCACCGCTTGTTCCACAGCCCGCTAATAAAATAATGGCTGAAAGAGATATCGCTAAAAATAATGATAGTTTTTTCTTCATGCTATTTTCCCCCTATTTATTTGATTTAATAGTCTAATATATGCTTGACCTCTTGCATTTAGGCATTTTACTAAAAACAAAAAGCGACCTGAGATGAACTCAGGTCGCAACGTTTATAGTTTGCCCCAAAATCCCTCTTCTTTCCCTAAATGAGATAGCACAACTCAACAAACCGGGTACGTTCATTGAGACAGTCCTGCAGCTCTTAACTGCAGACCCAGCAAGTAATACTGAGAATATTACAAGCTTCGGCGATATTTCCTTCTCTCTAGCATCCTCGCTTCTCAAGCTCCACTAAAGACTATTAAATACCGCGCCTCTACCTCATCAGTAAAGATGAGGTCTTATTAAATTATATTCATTATCCTACAGTAGTAAGCCTATTCTGTCAACTCAACATAACTAGCAGTTATTTCCGAAAAGCTGAATACTATCCCAACATTGGTACAAATTAAATATATTCTCGTTTTATCGGAGTGATCAGTGTGTATAATTCATATTGGTTTCTAGCACTTATTATTTCAAGCCTTATCACGTTTTGTTTTATTTTATCAAAAAAAAGAAATACTGAGTCCCTTTTCCTGTTATTAACAATGATTGGGTTTGGTTTTATTATTGAAACCGTCATATTTAATTTTTTAGGAAGCTATAATTATAACCCAAACTTTATAAAACATAATTCCTTTTATGATAATAATCTAGGTGCATTTGCATCAAACGCTTTTGCCTTGCCTGTTATTGCCACTTTGATAGCAACCTTTCACTTAAGCTGGATCTGGCTATTCCTATTTTCCGGACTATTCGTTGGGATTGAATGGTTATTTTTAAAATTGAATATTTATTCACACAACTGGTGGCGTTTAGCATATACGGGATTTGGGCTACCTTTTTACTTTGCAACTGCATATCTATTCCGAAATTGGATTGAACATCCTGTAAATAGAGTTAAGCATTATTTGCTACTCTATTTAATTATGGGATCCATATCTTGCAGTCTTCATATTCTTCCAATTATCTTTTTATCCAATCGAGTGTATACACCTGGCTGGTTTGAAGATCTAGGAAGGGATTCCATTGCTTTAGCAGCAATATTCTATGTATGTGCAACTGTATATTATTGTTTAATAATTAGAGTCAACTGGAAAATGAAATGGATAAAATATGCATTAACAGGTGTACTCATGTACACAGTAGATCAAATGCTAATCAATATGGATCTACTTCATAGCTTAGTCTGGTGGGATCGAATATATTATGTTTGTTTATCATTATTCCTTATTCTTCTTACAGGAATCATAGATAGAAGATTGTCCAAAAATCGCCCTTGAATAAAATGTTAATTTTTAACAAATGCTATCGGAAGGTTTATATCTTCAGGGAAAACCACAGTCGAAGAGGTGCTGCCATATGATCAATCCATTTCTTCCTTCTCTTGCAAGAATAAGTGTATTTGGTATTACTCACCTTCAAAAACAAAGCCCCAATATGGTTGCATGGTGGTCTGCTGTTTTCCCTGGTTTAGGTCATTACTTACTTAATCACTATATAAGAGCAACTTTTTTAACGCTATCTGAGGTTTCCATTAATACCTTTGCTCACATTAATGATGCAATGATTTACTCTTTTTGCGGGAAGTTTGAACTCGCACAATCGGTTGTTCAACCTAAATGGGCCTTTGGTTATCTCATTATTTATATGCTATCCATTTGGGATAGTTACCGCTTGGCTACTTACCAAAATAAACTATATGATTTAACATATTTAAAAAATGAACCCATCCAGCGCATAGGTATTTTCCCTTCTGAAATTCAATTTATTGATAGGAAAAAGCCGAGTGTTGGCGCTATTTACTCTTTTCTTTTTCCAGGTTTAGGCCAGCTGTATGTTTACCGGTTTGGATTATCCTTTTATACCATTATTTGGTGGTAGATTTATCTATACTTGTCCAGGCTGCATGAGTCTCTTTTACAATTAGTGCTTGGGAATCTTCAAGCGTCAAGCTTGATTCTACAGCAGCATTGGTTTTTATTTATGCCATCTGTTATGGGTGGAGCCATCTATCATGCCTATGTTACAGTCATTGAACACAATAAGCTTTACCGTATGGCACAACGTCAGTATCTAACAAAACGCTATGGGAAAGAAGATAATTTTCTTATCTTCAATAAGCAGGTGTGATTTATATGATCATTGTTGGAACATTTGAACAATCCATTGAATAGAGCAAGCATTAACTGTATTAGAGCATAGTTCTATTTCAAAGGATCAGATCCTAGTCGTATTTTTGGATGGAAAACCTTCTCCTATTCAGATTCCAGGAAGAACACAAAATATCCATTCAAACGCTTTTGAAATTGGCATGGCAAGCGCTACAGGTAGTGCAGTTATTGGTGCCAGTGTCGGATATATATTGTATTTAGGACCCATTGTTTGTGGACTTCTTGGTGCAGTTATTGGATTCGCCATAGGTTACGCCTTGTACTTTTTTCCAAATAAAAACAAACTCAAATTGAGGACAACGAAAAAACAACCTGAAGTTGCCGTCATTATTCAATGTAGTAATAGTCAATTTTCGTTCATAGAAAATATCATGTGGGAAAACCACGCAATTTCAGTTGGGAAGTCGCATTGAACCACCTGGGACAGGTCCCTTGTCCCCACTGCTTCAATCGGGACGACGATCCTGTCCCTCTGTCCCAAATGGAAGTGTAAAGTAGAAGCTGCTGCCTTTTCCTTTTTTACTTGTTACGCCCATGGTTCCGTTATGATATTCGACTATTTCCTTGGATATCGCTAGCCCTAGCCCCGATCCCCTATGTGCTTTTCCTTGATTTCCATTCTTATAAAAGCGATTAAATACTAGCTTAAGTTCTTGCTCCTCAATCCCTAGCCCATTGTCCCTTACTTTAATCTTAACTTTCTTATCTTGGTCATTGGTTAGCTCCAAAACTATTTTCCCATTCTCAGGAACAAATCTTTGTGCATTATTTAATAAATTTACAATCACTTGTTCAATCCGGACCTCGTCAATATGAACAAATCGATTTTCTATTTGATCGGAAAGGAAATTCTTACATTCAAAATCTATACCCTGCTTCTCCAAATCCCATTTATATTTTTGATATACCTTATAGATGTATTCCTGAATATCAACTCTTTTCATATCAAATCTGATCTGCCTATTTTCCATATCAGTCATATCATGTAAATCATGCAGCATTCGAGATAAATACAAGCTCTGTTCGTAGACTAACTCAATATAGTTTTTGTCACTTTGAATGACCCCATCTAGCATCCCCTTTGTATATGCGCGAATATTTGTTAAGGGGCTTGAAATTTCATGAGAAATATTATGAATCCATTTGCTTCTTGATTGATGTGCCTCCTTTAACTTTTGATTTGCAGCCTGAAGCTCTTTATTCGTATGCTGCAGCTCCGTCGTCCGTTCATGCACTTGCTGCTCCAATGATGCATTAAGAATGGCTAAATCCTGTGATAGCTTTTCCGTTCTCATAAAAGACATGGAATATTGCTTTGACAGGATAATGGATTGAGTAAATAAAAAGAATAATAGACCAACAGAGGTTAGTTCAGTTGTTTTTACGATATTGTTAAAAAACAGAATATCATTGATCACTGTCCCAAATAACATAAGAATAGCGACCGTATTTAATAGGGAGCTTTCTCGTTTTCTTAAAATGGCTGTAAGATAAACAGAAATTAAATATAAAAAAATCAAGATAATGAGTACTTGAAAATGAATCATCGTTCTTGTAAATACAACTGCTGGTGTCAATATGACGAAAAGGCTGTATACTGACATAGCAACAATTATCGCATCTCTTAGCTTTTGATTCATGTCTTTGGCAAATTGTGTATAGGTAAACAGGGAAACAAATAAAACACCAAGTGATGCCCCTAAATATTCAAGCTTTACTGCGAGTTCCCAAGATAAAAATGGGAGAATATATGAGGCTAGTCCTTCTTCAAGAAGCGTAGCGCGGATAGCAATAAGTAAGCATACACTTCCAAAAAAGAATAAGGAATGCTCTTTTCTTCTAAATAAATATAAAACAAGGTGATAGAGCCCCATCGTAACCAAACTCATAACAATAACCGATCGATAGATAATCTTTGTATCTCTAAATTGAAGAACCATTTCGGGCTCCCCAATTAAAATCGAATCAAAAATCCCTGCTTTTCTCTGGTGATAATTGGATATTTGTATAATGAGTTCAATCGGATTGGACTGAACCTCAAATTGTATTACCTTTGGTGTATTTACTGGTTCCATCAAATCTCTGCTTTTTCCCACTACTCCATTCTTAGATACCTCTACCCCATTCATCCATAATGTATAGGCAGACGATATATTAGGAACGTACAAAGCTTTTGTCGTACCAATCTCTTCCTTTGGAAAATCAAGATGCAATCGATAAGTTGCATACCCCATTATCGGCAATTCCTCTCCACCAAGAAGATAAGTACTCCATGTATTGGGTACATCTACGATTAGGGGTGTTTGCTGAACCGTTTCCCCCCTGAAATCCTCTGGTGTATATAATTCATCCCAATAAAACTCCCAATTTCCGTCTAATTGTAATATTTTATTGTCTGGAAATTGGCTGATAGAATAGATTCCATTTGGCACTTCCCCATTTAACCCTGCCAATACATTAGAGCCTGTGAAAAATACCCCAATAAGGGCTAGGACTATGAGAATCTTACAGCTCATTGCTTTCATCATTTACACCCTTTAATTCGATATCTACACCTTTTTCCTTATCATACTATCAATATGTATTGATTTAGAAATATTTTTTCTGAAAATTACAATAAACCTATATATATAGGGCAAAAGGAAAGGATATGCATAGAAAATGTCGCTTTCAATATGATATAGTTAAGATAAATTGGAACTTTTTTCAATAAAGGGGGCCTCACAGTGTGCATTCAATTAAACTTCTAATCATTGAGGATGAATATGCGATCATAAATATTTTGCGTCTTTATCTTGAAAAAGAAGGCTATACAGTTTTTTCATCATTGAATGCAGCGGATGGGCTACGATTAATGGAAGAAGTAAAACCAGATATCGTTTTATTAGATATCCATTTGCCAGATAAAAATGGGTTTGAATTAGCCTATAAATACCGTGAAATTTCTGATGGAATCCTTATTTTCCTTACAGGAGAAAGAACAAAAGATTCCATTATCCAAGGTTTTGAAATTGGCTGTGATGACTATATAACGAAACCGTTTGACCTTCCAGAATTAATGGCTAGAATTAAAGCTAATTTAAGAAGAAGCAGCATTACTTCTTCTAAAGTGCTGCATGCTGGAGATTTATCTATAAACTTTTTAGATAAAAGCGTGCATAAGAACGGGGAAAAAATTGAGCTTTTTACAAAAGAACGGATGTTACTTTTCTTATTAGCAGAACATGCGAATCAAGTAATTAGTGCTGAACAACTATACGATTCGATCTGGGGAATTGATTCGGATGCAGAGTTAAAAACGGTTCTTGTACATTTAAGCACTTTAAGGAAAAAAATTGAAGATGACCCCAGAAAACCAAAATATATCCAAACCGTACGGGGATTTGGCTACAAATTTTCAACTCCTCATTCTATAAAGACGAAAAGCCGCCAACATGAGTGGAATACGTTCCGCTAATGTTAGCGGCTTTTATATTTCGCTTAATTTGACGGATTATTGTCTATAGTCTTTATTTTGTGATATTTATCATATTTTAACTTAATTTTAACCTTATCAAGATAAAGTAAGAATATCTAATCTATCTCTTCAAAATTATATCTATGCGCAGGAATAAGGAGTGAAATAATTGTTAGATCAAGAATGGGTAAAACTGATACTAGAAGCTAAACGTTTAGGATTATCCATAGAAGAGGTAAAAAACTTCCTCTTAAGGAATCTTAAAGCAACCTCATAGGGGACAGGTTCATTGTCCCTGCTTATCTTCGCGGACCATTGAACCTGTTCCATGAGTTACTTTTTATGTGCTCGATATAAGTCCCTGCTTTTATAGCCCTGTTCTATAATTTGCTTCATTTCCTCACGGCGTTTTGCTTTCGTTGCATCTTGTTTCGCACTATATACATAGCGAGCCCAGTCTTTTCGATACCCGGGGGTGAGTGATTGATAGAAGGCAAGTAAATCGGGACGATCTTGTAAATCCTTTTCTATTGCAGGAATCATCTCAATATAATCGTCAACACATTGGCTTGCTTTTGTCGATACACTATTTTTACCCTTGGAATCTTCTTTTAAGCCGACAACCGTAAAAACATCATCCAACCCGACCATGCGGGCAAATTTAATATTACTTGTGCCCACATACCCATCTTCATTTGCCCCTAGCCCTGCTAGCAAATCATCGCGATGAATAAAAGTCGGGTAAACTTTGTTGCCCTTTTTCGGATAAGCTAAGAAAATGTAGCCATTTTTATTCAAGTAATTATTTTTAATGACGTCGTTTACAACACCTTGCAAAGACTCCATATCCAGTACAAATGCAAAGATGAGATCATATGTATCAGTAAGCTCTTTGTCATAATCTGCTAACTCAGCTAAGTAATCCGCACCTTCCGGTAAGTTCAAAACAGCTGCCTTTTTATACTTTTGCAGATTTAGTTTTTCTACAATTGTTTTTGCCACCAAAATCCACCTTTCTCTGATAAGGGACAAGCTTACCGCCCTGGCTGATTGCCCGAAAAACCATTGCCCCATTTACCCTATCTTTTTAATTGTATACTAACATGATTTAATTCAGAAAGGTGAAAAGTAGGTTACCGCCGATAGAAACAAAACTAGGGCCCCTGCAATAATGATCTCTATCCTATTAGCATGGATATTAATTTTTACATTTCTTACGGTAATTTATTTAATATTTCTCGAATAAAAGCAGGTTCATCCTTTGGGGTTCTAGAGGTAATGATGTTTCCACTTACAACGACTTCTTCATCAAGATAGGTCGCTCCACTATTAATGACATCGGCACGGATACCAATATAGCTGGTGCTTTCCTTTCCTTTAAGGATATCGGCACTGATCATCACTTGCGGACCGTGGCAGATTCCGGCAATAACTTTTGACCTTTCATGTAAACGTTTTACAAGTTGAATGGTATTCGGATTTATTCTCAATTCTTCAGGCGCACTCCCGCCGGGGATGACGATAGCATCTAACTCATCTGCGTTTACTTCAGAAGAAGCGGCTTCTGTTACGTACGTTACGGTCTTTTTCTTGCCCGTGCATTCAACTCCTTTTTCATTCCCGATAATAATCGTTTCATGACCCTCTTTTTTCAATTCTTCATAAGGGTTTTTCATTTCTGAGTCTTCAAAATCCGGCGCTAGTAAAAATGCAACTTTTGCCATTTTGAATCCCTCCATTCATCGTTTTAACTTGATTAAAACATTGAAGCTTCTACCTTATTCCAGTAGAAGCTTGATGAGAATGAGGCGGGACAAGGGACCTGTCCCCCTGTCCCTAATTTGTTAGATCTAAGAAAAATTCATATGCTTCTATGTCTGTGTATCCTTCATGTACAACCTTTGTAACGGCTTGAATCATTTCTTCTGGGAATTCAGATTGGAATATGTTTCTTCCCATATCAACCCCTGCTGCACCGCCTTGAACAGATCTGTACGCTAGCGTTAACGCATCCTTTTCATGAATTTTCTTTCCGCCTGCAACTACTAGAGGAACTGGGCAAGCTGAAGCAACTTTTTCAAAATCATCACAATAGTATGTTTTAACGATGGAAGCTCCAAATTCAGCAAGCATTCTTGTTGCTAATAAGAAGAATTGAGTTGTACGCTCCATTTCCTTCCCTACCGCTACGACACCCATTGTCGGAATCGAGTATCTTGTTCCAAGGTTTACCGCCTTATTCAATTGTTCAATCGTTTCTTTTTGCCCCACTGCACCAATGAATGTTTGGATCGCTATTGCACTTGCATTCATTCGAATGGCATCCTCAATGTCCACAACCATCGATTCACGGCTTAAATCATCTTGTAAAATACTTGAACCAGAAGAAGCTCTAAGGGCAATGGATTTATTAAAGCTTGGCGGTACGCACGTTCGAATCGCACCTCTAGTCCCCATTAAGCAGTCTGCATAGTTTGCTAGTTTAGGAATTAGAATATCTAAACGCTCTAACCCTGATGTTGGTCCCATGAAGTAGCCATGGTCAAATGCAAGCATGACCGTCTTCCCACTTTTCGGGTTAAAAATTCTTGATAGTCTGTCTTTCATTCCCCAATCTACATTTGCCGCACCCTTTACATGGAAGTCCCCATTATTTGCAAAAGGAATACTCTCTGCGAAATTTTTCGCTGCTTTGTTTCCAATAATATCTGCCATCGTTATACTTCCTTTCCCTAGTTAATGATCTAGTAAACTATATAATTTATATAACGGGAGGGTGATCATCAGAAATCATATTCTCCCGTATTTGCTTTCGTGAATACAATTCGTTCAGGCAGTACGATAATTCCTGAATCCTCTGCCTCGTAGTCATAGCCCTGAACAGAGTTTGGCTCAACCTTCACTTCACCAAGCTCCGGTACATCTACACTACCGCCAACCTTCAGTTTATTCCCTAATGCTAGATGGTAGGCAATGTATACCGCTAGAGCTCCTTGATCTTTTACATCCCATAAACCATGATTTTCAATTGTATCGTTTTCTAAATACTGTCTCATTGAATTCGGTGATGCAAATCCTGTAATCACTACATCATTTTTATCCAACCCTTTATTTTGCGCTGCTTGCGCCATTGCAGGCAGGGCAGTGGAGTCAGGGCAAATAATGACATCAATGTCTTGATACGTATCAAGGATACTCTCTCCTACTTGTAAAGATTTTTGCTCATTCCCTTCACCAAATTGGGTTGTAACCACTTCCCACTTTGGATACTTTTCTTTCATATACTTATTAGCATATTCAACCCATGAATTTTGGTCAGGAACCGTGGGACTTGAGTAGAACCATGCGACCTTTTGCGCATCGTCAGGATTTTCAAGCTGTTCTGCAGCCATATCTACGAGCATGGAACCTAGAATATCAGGTGTGCCTTGATTGATATATACAGATCGATATTTCGGATCTACGTCAGAATCCCATGTAACCACTTTCATACCAGCATCTAATGCTTTTTGTAATGCTTGATTGAGACCGTCCGAGGATACCGATGAAATGGCAATTGCATCTGCACCGCTATTTACAGCACTATTAATGATTTGTACTTGATTGGCAACTGTCCCCTCAGGTGCTCCATCATATTTAACCTTGAATCCTATTTTTTCGGCCATTTCCTGGGCACCATCATTCCCAGACTCAAAAAACGCATTTCCTGTCATTTTGGGGATAAATACTACTTCAATATCACTAGGATCTTTTTCTGCCTTCTTTCCAGCATCCTCACTATTACAAGCTGCTAAAACAAGAGTTGAAAGTGCCACACCGGTTAATATTTTAAAAAACTTTGATTTACGCATTTAGTTTGCCCCCTCTATCCTTTTTAAACGTAACGAATCGCTTCACATTGGACTTGAATTCTGGAACGCCTAAGAATGCAACGGAAATAATCAAAAGTAACCCTGTAGCCAATCCGATATATTGTGTTTGTATGCCCCCCATTTGTAAACCGAGCTTTAAAAAACCGACGATGATGCTTGCAAGAGCAGTACCGACAACACCCCCTTTACCTCCAGTTATTAATGTTCCCCCTAATACAACAGCAGTGAGGATGGGCATTAAATATTCCGCACCAAAATCCGCACGCGCACTGCCCAGATACGAGGTTAGAATTACCCCCGCGATACCTGCACTTAGCCCCGATAATACATACGTACTCGCAATCATTTTTCTCGTATCAATCCCCGAGTATTCTGCTGAATTTTGGTTAATCCCAGTTAAATAAATGTATCTTCCATATCTCGTACGATGGAGTAGAATATATGCACCTAACAACAATAGGAAGAAAATGAAAACGGAATGTGGAATTCCAAAGAGCTTCCCATTTGCTAGATTAATAAACCCTTGAGAAAAGCCTGAAATTCCTTCATACGTACTAGCCCCAGACAGTCCAACCAACACGAGGGCAGCACCGCTGTATAGAAGCATTCCGCCGAGAGTAATAACCATCGCTTGCACTCTCGCATAAGCAATAAGAATGCCATTCAACAAGCCACAAAGACCACCAACTAGTATTGCTAAAAGAACTGCAATCCAAATATTTAATCCTGCCACTTGAGATAATATCCCCACAACAACAGAGGTTAAACCGATAATCGCTCCACCCGAAATATCAATCCCGCCTGTAATAATGACAAACGTAACAAAAAAGGCAATAATGGCGATTCCGATAAAATCATTAAAACTATTTAAAAGGACATGTATGTTCCAAAATCTAGGGTTCAATAAACCAAAAAGGATTATTTCTGTGACCAAAATAAGGAAGAGTACGAGATTCCATTTAGGTATTTTTTGTAGCATCTCATTCCTACGCCCCTTCCTGATAGTTTAAAATTCTTGCATTTAATCGTTCTTTGTTTGCCCTTTTGTTTGCTCGACGCACAATTAGGACATCTGCTACAACGATCATTATTAAGAGTAAGCCTGAAATCGCTGAATTCCAAAATGCAGGAACCTTTAAAAATACGAGAGCTGAATTGATCGAACTCATAATAATCGCTCCAATCGATGCGCCAATAACAGAGCCTATTCCTCCACTTAAGGATACGCCTCCTAGAACCGCTGCTGCGATAACAGTCATCTCGATCCCTACCCCAGCCGTTGTAGAAATAAATCCTATTTGACTAGCAAAGATCAGCCCTGCGACAGCAGCACAAATACCGGAAATAATAAAAGCAAAAATCTTGTATCGCTTTACGGGTATTCCTATTAATACAGCACCATCCTGATTATCGCCAATGGCAGCGAAATACCTGCCATTTCTACTATTCACCAAGAAAAAATGAATGAGGATAACTGCGATAATGACAATAATTGCGAGCGTGTTAATACCTAAAATACTACTCTGTGATAATTGCTTAAACGTTTTTGGTAGATTCTCAACCCATTTCCCATCTGTATAAATAACTTGAACAACCCTAGCAATCTCCAGCATCCCTAAAGTCATAATAAAGGAAGAAATTCTTAACTTTGTAACCCCTAAGCCATTTATTAAACCAATCACGCCACCAATTACAATCGCAATAAGAATGGCTAATAAAATATTTCCACCATCCCGCAAAATCATGCCGCTTACGGCAGCACTCAAACCTAGTGTCCCACCAACCGATATATCAATCTCGCCTGTAAGTAAAACAAACGTCACCCCAACTGCTAAAACGATATACAGCAAGCTATTTTTCACAGCATTCTCCATATTGGAGGCAGTTATAAAATCCGGATTAACCACTCCTACTAGTAGAAATAGCAAAATCAAGAAGAGTATCGTCCTAATTTCTCGATGCTTCGTGAAGCTAATAAGCCTATACATCATTTTCACTTCCTTTATGTGTGCCAAAGGCCGCTCTCATCACGTTTGTTGCATTAATCTCTTCAAAATCGAGACATACATGACAAGTCCCGCGGTAAATGACATAGATTCGATCACTTATCCGCTCAATCTCTTCTAAGTCGGATGAAATAAGTAATATGGAATACCCCTGTTCCTTTAATTGAGTAATGATGTTATAAATATCACTTCTTGCAGCGGCATCAATTCCTCTAGTAGGTTCATCCATAATAATCAGCTGCGGATTTGTTGATAGTATTCTTGAAATCACGACCTTTTGCTGATTCCCCCCCGATAATGATCGAATCTCATCATCACGGCTGCTAATTTTAATACTTAATTTGTTAACATACTCATCTGTAATCTGATTCTCAAATTGTTTATCAATAAAATACTTGTGTTTCTTTATGACCTGGGCTGTTATATTACTGCTTATCGAGCTGATCGAGAAAATCCCATTCAAAAAACGATCCTCAGGAATATAGGCCAATCCGCTTTCAATTGTTTCCTTAACACGAAGATGGGTGATGTCTTTTCCGTTTAAGATGACTTTCCCGCTCTTTACTTGATTAACCCCATAAATAGCCTCTGCTATCTCTGTTCTCCCAGCTCCTACAAGACCTGCTAATCCAACAACTTCTCCTTTATACACATCAAAGCTAATATTCTTGAAGCCGTCCCCGCACAAATCTTGCACTTGTAAAATTTTGTTTTCCTTCGTTCGATCCAAGTATCTCTTCTCATACGAATAACTACCATCTTTTTCACTATCTATTGGTAAGAGTCCCTGGATCAGCATTTCCTTAGTAAACTCATTTATCTTTCCTTTTAGCGTGACTTTTCCGTCTCTTAATATCACTGCATGTGTCGAGATTTGAAACACTTCATCTAATCGATGTGTAATATAAAAAATACCAACCCCAGCAGTCTTTAATTGTCCAATGAGCTTAAATAAGGACTCGGTTTCTGCAAATGTTAAAGAAGATGTAGGTTCATCTAAAATTAAAACCTTCGAATCCCTTAGGAGTCCTTTAATAATTTCGATCTGCTGCTGCTCAGCAATTGATAACGAAATGGCGTATCGATTTAAATCAATCGTCCAGCCTAGTTGTTCAATTAGTTTTTTCGCTGACTCTCTAACTTCCTGTTTTTTCTTATGAAAACCAATTGTTAGGTTTTGTTCAATCGTCATATTAGGGAATAGTAAAGGTTCTTGAGGGACTAGATAAATACCTTTTTCATGAGCGATGGATGGATTATAATTCGTTATCTTTTCTCCATTAATTTCGATGCTGCCTTCATCTGCTTTATAAACGCCTGTAAGAATTTTCATCAGCGTACTTTTCCCAGCCCCATTCCCACCAATAATTGAGATTACTTCAGACTGGTTCATTTCCAGCGTAATACCTTTTAATACCTTATTTTGGTTAAATGACTTCTCAATTTGAGCTAACTTTACTAATTGTTTCACATCCCCCATAAAACACCCTCCATACTTGTACTTTTATCTATGTATGCAGAATTTTTGAAAACGCTTTCTCTCTTTGATACAAAATTATAATTTAAAACATTTTATTAATCAAGCATCATTTTATTTTTATTTTGATAATTCCAATTATTCAATAAATAATAATAATCTCTTCATAAAATATAGCAACCGCAAATATTATTATAAGTACAAACACTATTATTTAAGGGATTTCCTTAGGTTTGTTAAATAATAAAAATTAAAGCGGATAGATATTGACGAACAAATCATTCGTTGGTATAGTAATCCCAATAACCAACAAATGTTTTACTATAAATATTTTGTAAAGCAAATTTAATACAAAGAGTGATTATGATGATGTATGAAAATGATTTAATCGTAAAAATTGCGTGGCAGTATTATATTGAAGGGAAAACGCAAAATGAAATCTCTGAATCTTTAAATCTTTCAAGAATGAAGGTTATAAAGTACCTTGAAAAGGCAAAAACCAATAATGTCATTCAATTTAAAATCAACTTAGAAAAGCTCGATAATATTGAGCTTCAAAATAAAATTAAAGAAAAATACAGCTTAAAGGACATTTATATTGTCCCAACCTCCCATGATACAAATACAGACAGTCTCCCCATCGCTGCTGCTCAATACATTGAAGATCGCATTACAAGCGACACAATGATTAGCATTGGTTACGGAGAGGCCGTTTCAAAGACATTGGGACACTTACGGATTTCTACTAAATATAATGTCACCTTCGTATCCTTATCTGGCGGTGTGAAGTTCTATATGCCAACAGCAATTGATACAAGATCAGACTATTACACAAATCCAAATTACAATCACTATATTGTACCTTCCCCATTACTTGTGTCCTCTAAAGAAATTGCTAGTCACCTGCTAGAGGAAAAGCAAGTAAAAAAAATATTGGATATGATTCCGTATTCCAATATTACTGTTATCGGAATTGGTGCCTTAAATGATCGCGCAACTTTAATTAAAGAAGGTTACATGGATACCAATGATTTTGAAATTTTAAAGTCAAAGGGGGCTGTTGGTGACCTATTAAGCCAGTTTTATGATATTAATGGGAATATTTTGGATTTGGATTTTCATAATATGCTAATTAGTACGGATATAGATGTACTGAAATCACTTCATAATGTTGTTGCCGTTGCGGGTGGTTTAGCCAAAAAGGATGCCATCATCGGTGCGCTAAAAGGGGGATACATTGATGTATTGATTACAGATGAAATAGTCGCTCAGAGTTTGATTTAAGAAGCTTTTCGTTTTTTGCGGGGATTGATTAACCTACCGGACATGTGCATGACTCACGCCCCTAGTTCTGCATACTAATCGTTTCGCATGTTCGCTATTGTGTTATTTTTTCTCCGATGCTTTTTTCAAAAAAACATACGAAAGGTAGATAATGATGGATAAATACCTAATGGCTATTGATGCCGGAACCGGCAGTGTAAGAGTAATCTTATTTAATACTTTGGGGCAGGAATTAGGTGTAGCGCAATCTGAATGGACACATAAAGAGGATCCAAGATATCCTGGTTCTATGGATTTCGATATTATTCAAAACATTAACATCATTATAAATCTGATCAAAGAAATAATTGCAACATGCAACATAGATCCAAAAGAGATAATCGCCTTATCTACCACAAGCATGAGAGAAGCAATCGTATTATACGATGAAAACGGAAACGAATTATGGGCATGTGCGAACGTAGATTCACGTTCCAACAATGAAGTTAATCATTTATATAACATGAGTGATACACTAGAAACGAATCTTTATAAAATTTCAGGTCAAACCTTTTCTTTAGGAGCGATTCCTAGAATCCTCTGGATAAAAAACAACCTCCCTGAGACCTATCATAAAATTAAGTATGTCTCCATGCTGAACGACTGGATTACATACCGCTTATCCGGTGTAATTTCAGTAGAGCCTTCAAACGGATGTACCACTGGTCTTTTCGATCTGAAGAAAAGAGTGTGGGACCCTGACATCGCAAGCCAAGTAAATCTTAGAAATGATATTTTCCCAGTAGTCCATGAAAGCGGAACAGTAATTGGCAACGTGACCGAAAAAATGTCAGCGCTTACAGGACTGAGTACAAGTACATTAGTTGTAGCTGGTGGTGGAGATGCTCAACTGGGCTGTATCGGCGCAGGAGTGATAAATGAAGGAGATGCTGCCGTATTTGGCGGCAGCTTCTGGCAATATGAATATACAACCAATCATGTACAAATTGATGAAGAATGCAGAGTTCGAATTAACTGCCACGCAGTTCCGAATACTTGGCAATATGAAGCGATCTCTTTCTTCCCCGGCTTAGTTATGAGGTGGTTTCGGGATAGTTTTTGTGACCTTGAACAATACATCCAGACTCAAACAGGTGAAAGCATTTATTCCCAAATGGAAAAACGCGCGCGTAACATTCCAGTCGGCAGCTATGGTATGCTATGTACTTTTTCCGACATCATGAATTATAAATCTTGGAAACATGCAGCTCCAAGCTTTATCAACTTCAAACTAGACCCCGATAAATTTAACAAAGCAAGCTTCTACAGAGCAATTATGGAGAATGCAGCCTTTGTCACAAAAGGAAATATCGATTTGGTTAACAGCATTACTAGTACATCTCCTGAATCCATTGTATTTGCTGGCGGCGCTTCTAAAAGCGATCTCTGGTGCCAAATCGTTTGCGATGTCCTAAACATTCCATTAAAAATCCCAGTCATAAGAGAATCGACCGCTTTAGGAGCCGCAATCTGCGCGGGTGTAGGTGCCAAGGTTTACCAAAGTTTCGATGATGCTATCTCAAAAGTAATTACATTCGAAAAAACCTATCATCCAGATCCCGAAAATAATGAAGTATATGAAGAGCTTTTTTTGAAATGGAAGGAGGTCTACAAAAAGCAACTTGAATTAGCAGACAAGAAGCTTACAGACAATATGTGGATTGCCCCTGGATTAAAATAATAGAGACGGAGTGAAGCTCATGACAATTGTGAATGAAAAAGAAAAAGAATATCGATTTGGAGACAACGGTCCCAAATATTTATTACGCGGCCCACGCATGAACTTCGGTATAGTCGTCTTGAAACCCGGTCAGGATTTTCCAGCTCATTATCACAACATTATGGAAGAAAACTTCTTCATTCTCGAAGGAGAACTCGAAATTCATATCGAAAATGAGATATTCCATTGTAAAAAAGGCGATCTAATCCATGTAGAGCCAAAGAAAGTTCACTATCTCATAAACAAAGGCACATCTGACTTCAAAGCAGCATTTATGCTTTCCCCCTTCCAGGAAAAAGACAAGGTCGAAGTAGATTATCGGCCATATAGCTGATTCTAATAGTTATAATGGATATTTCAGGATAGAATTCTTCCGTTCAATAAATGATTTTACTGATTAACATTCATTAAATAGAAAGAGCATCTTCTATTATTAAATAGGTAGATGCTCTTTCTATCTGTCCCTAAAGAACATTATTTACAAATATCTGTATGATAAGAGCTATGGTAACCAAACGCAAAATAGGTTTAACATATTGCGGTCTTAGCTTTTTAGCTATACGTACCCCAATTTGCGCACCTGCTACAGACCCAAAAAGAAGCGCTAATGTTAATGGCCAAATGATTTTACCTGTTGCAATATAAGTAATAGCTGCACCAAAACAGCTTGAAAAAGTTGCAAGACGGACAAAACCAACCGCTCGAATATAAGAGATTTGTAGATACCCAAATAAATAAAGCATTAACGTTCCTTGACCAGGACCGAAGAGACCATCGTAAATACCAATTCCGTAAAGACCCGGAATACTTAATTTATTCATTTTCAATTGGGCATCTCCCGAGAAATCCCTTTTTCCGATAAATGAAGTGATAAAAGCAAATACAAGTAAGAGTATAGCTACGATATACATATTTCCTTCTGAAATTCTTGATGCAATAAACCCACCGCTTATACCGCCGCCAACACTTACCGGGATAATCCATAATGACTCTTTAAGTGAAATATCCCCCTTTTTGTATAGATGGAAAAAGCTCGAAAAGGAACTGACCGTATTCGACACTTTGTTTGCACCGATTGCAGAATGGACGGGCATTCCCATTAACAGCATGGCCGGTAGACTGATTAGACCCCCACCGCCAGCAAGCGTACCAACAGTTGTTGCACATATACCGATAAAGAAAATAAGCAGATATTCCAAATTCACACCCCCTTAGCTAAAGTATATTCTCATAAGTGACATAAATAAATTTAATAGTTTTTATAAAAATCAATAAGATAAACTTATTGATTTTACACCTGATTAAACACACTTATATGTTAATAGGAGTGGAATCGTATTAAATTATATATAGGGATATCTATAAAAAAACTGCCTCTCTTTTAAAAGGGAGGCAGTTCTTCTTTATATATACAATCTCTTACCGAATGAACGTTGGACCAACCAACGATTTCGGATCGATTCCCATTGCAAGTTTACAAATATTTGCATAGCTAATTTGTTTATAATTTGCTAGCAGCTGCTTCAAATCGTGAAATTTACTATCTGCCTTTAGTTCTTTTATTTCTCTCTGATAGACAGATAGTACATACTCATCCTGAGACGCCGGACGGAAACTGCTTGGGTCCTCTTCTGTAATGAGGCAGCCCATATATTGAAATCCAAACTGTAATTGATGTGTTAAACGAATGGAATTCATAAACTTTTGAAATAGTGCCGGCTCTGTCGATTTTAATGTTTCGATCGCCCCTTTTGCACGTTGCAGTTCATTAATGCTTGATGCGATCAGCATATAAATCTCTCCTTTTACTCTTAATCCCAAGGCTTTTGTAATGAAAGTTTAGAGATAAGCTCATTATTTTGCTGTCTTTTCAATTTGCTTATTTTTGCCCGTTCTTTTCCAGTTTCAAAAAGATATTTTTCTTCCTCAGATTCCGGAACGACTTTCGCTACTTCCACTGGCCTTTTGTTTTCATCCAAGGCAACAAAGGTAAGGAAGGCAGTGGCAGCCAACCTGCGAATACCTGTATCTAAATCCTCAGCAATCACCTTGCAGAAGATCTCCATCGAGCTTTTTCCCGTATGCGTAACAAATGACTCAATACAAACGGAATCACTCTGCCGAATTGGTTCAATAAAGTTCACGGAGTCTGTTGATGCCGTTACACATTCCTTTATTCTTGAGTGTCTTCTGGCAGAAAGAGTCGCACATGCATCCATCTTTTTCATAAGAACGCCGCCGAATAATGTATGATAATTATTTAAATCATTAATAAGTACCTGATCTGTTTGAACAACACGAGTGTCTTTAATTTTTTTTGGCTCCATACATCCATCTCCTTGTCTATCTTGCATTTTTGAAGAATGAGCCTTTGTGCAATCATTTTTATCACAGAGACCATTATAGTACCCCTGTTCGATCGAAGTACAATGCCAATCAGACATACCTTTTATAAGAAAATGTTATGTAAGCGCACGCAATTCACCAAACAAAAATAGCCTTCTCCTAAATGGGAGAAGACCATTATCTGATGACTATTCTACTATCAAATGTTGTTCTTGATGTGTGATAGCTTATCTCTGGCAAAACTAATAAATTCCTTATTCATTTGGGATAAATATTCATCCCTTTTCCAAATAATAGCAAGGTTCCATTCAATCACAGGATTCGTTACCGCGATGGTTTGAACGTCTGCTGTCAGTTCCTTGCTCGTACTTTCTGGCAGAAGCGTAATGCCCAAGTTAGAGGCAACCAATTCTTCAATAAAATCCAGTTGTGAGGTTTCTGAAATAATTCTTGGCTGGAAATTAGCCTCTTTGCACGCCTTTAGAATTAGATTTCTCAGCTCAAAATCTTGATTAAACATAATAAACGCTTCGTCCTTTAACTCTTGCAAGGCTACTTCCTGCTTCTCAATTAAATGATGGGATGAGGGGACGACAAGTGTCAGCTTCTCATTAACAAATGTATATTCATCTAGCTGATCGTTTTTGTCAGACAAAACAACCACACCAAAATCCAGTTTGCCATTCATAATCTTTTCTTCAATCCGCTTGGATCCGTCCTCTTCTAACTGGAATGTAACCTCAGGATATTCTTGATGAAAGCTTGCTATTAGCTTAGAAAAAAAGAAAGAGTTGACAATCGTCGGCAGTCCTATGCGGATATGGCCTTTTCTCATAGTAATCATACTGGCAAGCTCCGTTTCCAGTAGCTGCAGCTGCTTTTCGATTACTTGCGCATGCTTATATAGTACATTTCCGGCATCCGTTAGAATCAGGCTTTTCCGGGAGCGAATGAAAAGCGTGGCACCAACATCGGCCTCTAATGATTTGATGATTCTACTCAAGGCGGGCTGAGTAATGTACAGGTTTTCTGCTGCTTTCGTAAAGCTGCCCGTACGCGTAACCTCCATAAAATACTGCATATGTTTAATATCCAATGATGCTCCCGCCCTCCATTCACATTAACCCTCAATAAAATTTTCAATCTTACTATTTTACCATAAATGGGACAGGGGGACAGGTTCACTGTCCCTTCTTCCATTTAATTAAGGACGCGGGACCTGTCCCTCTGTCCCGCCGATTGACTATTTCTTAAATGACTTTTCATGCTTGAGCAGCCATTCTTTTCTCCATAACCCTCCTGCATAGCCGGTTAATTTCCCATTTGAGCCGATAATGCGATGGCAAGGAATGACAATGCTTAATTTGTTTTTTCCATTCGCACTTCCTACAGCTCTAATTGCTTTTTCATTTCCAATAGCAACCGCTATATCTTTATAAGAACCTGTTTCCCCATAAGATATGGTCGTTAATGCATTCCACACATCTTTTTGGAAGGCTGTTCCCACAAATATATAAGGAAAAGTAAATTCATGGCGCTTTCCTTTAAAATATTCATCTAGCTGCTCATAACAATCCAGCAATACGTTTGGTGTATCATCTTTCTTAACATTTACGGGTGTATCCACATCAGAAAATAAAATGGAACAGATCGCCTCATCCGTACCTATTATTTCAAGGACGCCAACAGGTGATACATAATCTAATTTATATGTGGGACGCTGGGACAGGTTCCTTGTCCCAGCGGATCTTCCTGGGACAAGGAACCTGTCCCTCTGTCCCGCTTGCTGATTATTCATATAAGGACCTCCATAGATAAAATGTTGCGTATGCTTGCCAGCCTTCCCAGTTTGCTGCTATATGATTAATTTCTTCTATTGTCGGCTTTTTTTCAAGCCCCATTTGCTTCTTTAGTGCATTGTGCAGACCGACATCTGCAATTGGAAAGGCACATGTGTAATGTAGGCATTTCATCAGCACATAATCCGCTGTCCATGCGCCTACACCTCTAATCGCCATTAATGCTTGTTTTGCTTGCTGATAATTATTTTTCTGAAGCATGAGTTCCTTTTTTATTTCCCCCTTCGACATTGCCTTGGCAACGCCAATGATATATTCTGCCTTCCTAACAGTAAATTGAAGCTGCTGCAATTTCGATATATCTAGTTCGGCAATTTTTTCAAACGACGGAAATAACCAAAATTGCTTTCCTTTAAAGGAAATACACTCTCCGAATTGTTCCACAAATCGCTTTTTTAACGTATACGCAAAAGTTAAATTAATCTGCTGCCCGATGATCGCCCAAACAAGGGCTTCAAATAAATCCGGCATACATACCATCCGCAGCCCCTCATATTTATGAACAAGCCGCTGCAAAAGTTCACTTTGACAAGCTGTTTTATAAAAGGATGACAAATCCTGTCCCATATCAAACCATTCCCATACATATGCTGCCGCTGCTTTACGGACACTCGCCGCAGGCAAATTAATTGGGAATTCAACTTTTATTGCATGTGGAGTATGCGCTATTTTTAATAAAATAAACTCTTTCTCAACTTCAATGAGCTTATATAAGAAACCGTCAATCAGTTGATGCAATATCTCTTGGTCAGACCTGGTTAAAAACACTAAACATTCTTCAAAGCCGAACTCATGCGGCGGGTAAATTTCAAGATAAGTTTCGCAATCCGTCCAATTCATGATTCCATCCCCTTATCAAGATTTCTATATTCACTGGGGGAACAATTTTTTAACCGCCGAAAGACCCGGTAAAAATTAGACGGGCTTTGGAAGCCTACATCATAGCAAATCTCTAGGTTTGTTCGGTCTGTGCTTGTAAGAAGGTATGCTGCCTTATCAACACGTATTTTTTCTAAATAGGTTCTTGGGGTTTCATCTATTTCCTGTTTAAAAACCCGTTCAAGATAATAAGGGCTTATCCCTGCATGGTCGGCAATATCCTGTAATGCAAGCTGTTGTCTATAATGGTTTACCAAAAAGGAAATGGTTGTTCGAACCAAACCAATATGCGGTGAATGCTCCACTTCTGGCTGACATCTTTTACATGCTCGAAAACCAGCCTGTTCGACCTCATTGATATCAAAATAAAATGCTACATTCATTTTCTTCGGCTTTCTAGATCTGCAAGAAGGGCGGCAATAGATCTTGGTTGTTTTCACAGCTGTATAAAATAATCCGTCATATTTACGATCACAAGCCATAATTTTCTCCCACATTTCATCAAACGAAAGACAGATAGTCGTCACCATAGATCTCCTTTCCCTTTCCAGACAAGTATGAAGGCTCTTTTCAATTACTTCTATTTTATCAATGCAGCAGCATCCAATGCATCCTCAATCTTGCTCTTATAGTCTAAAACATCTAAAAAACCCCCAATCTGGTATTCAGCTGTATTAAGCCCATACCAAATTGCGGGGTTATATCTATTTATGGATTAGGAAGTCGCTTTTCAATAGGAATGGCTAAAAGGGTGATGCTCCGTGCTGGGACAATGAACCTGTCCCTCTGTCCCATTATCTATTAAAATTGATGCTTTCTTTTGATTGGCTGAGTGTTATGGTTGTTTCGCTTGGTTTTGTTTCTGCGATTATTTTGCCGTTTCGGATGGAATATCGTACGGATGCCTGCTTGCGAATGGCTTCATATTCGTTTTCAGCAGATAAAACAATAAAGTTCGCTGGTTTTCCTTCCTCTATTCCGTATACAGCTTCGATTTGCAGTGTTTTCGCACTATTGCTCGTAATTAAATCAATCGAATGTACAATTTGATCATAACCCATTAATTGTGAAGCGTGGATCCCCATATGCAGGACTTGAAGCATATTGCCTGTTCCAAGCGGATACCACGGATCAAAAATATCATCATGACCGAAACAAATATTTAATCCTGCCTCTTGAAGTTCTTTGACTCTCGTTAAACCTCTTCTTTTCGGGTACGTATCAAATCGTCCTTGTAGATGAATATTAACTAGCGGATTCGATACAAAATTAATAGACGAAAGCTTTAATAATCGGAACAGCTTGTAAGTGTATGCATCATTATATGAACCCATGGCTGTTGTATGGCTAGCAGTTGTACGCGCACCTATTCCACGCTCATAGGCCTCTTTTGCTACTACTTCAACAAAACGGGATTGTTCATCATCGATTTCATCACAGTGAATATCCACTAATCGATCATATTTTTCTGCAAGGTCAAATGCGGTTTTTAACGAGTCCACACCATATTCACGAGTAAATTCAAAATGCGGGATGCCACCGACTACATCTGCCCCCATCTTTAAAGATTCTTCTAACAGTTCGACCCCATTCGGATAGGAGAGGATTCCCTCCTGCGGAAAAGCAACTAGTTGAATATCTACATAAGGAGCCATCTCTTCCTTCACTTCAAGCATGGCTTTTAAAGCTGTAAGCTTTGGATCTGTTACATCTACGTGTGTACGGACATGCTGAATTCCTTGAGCAATTTGCCATTTTAGGGCTGTTTTCGATCGCGTCTTTACATCTTCAAATGTTAGCGTCTCTTTTCTTTGTGCCCATCTTTGAATCCCCTCAAACAAGGTACCGCTTTGATTCCACTCCGGTTCACCGGCAGTTAAAGTCGTATCTAGGTGAATATGCGGTTCAATAAAAGGAGGGAGTACAAGAGCCCCGCCGACATCAATGATTTCATGGCCAGAAACCTCTTCCAAGGTTTGTGTTACACGGCTGATCTTTCCATCTTGAACAACGATATTCCACAATCCATCTTTTCCTCTAAGCTTTGCCTGTTTAATAATCATTTATTTCCCCGCCTTTTCTAATATCCAAATGATTAACCACTTCGTCTCGCTGTGGAATGCACTTCATTAAAACAGCGTAAAGAATGGCTGTTCCTACTAGCCCATTAATCGGCGGAATGCCTGGAATAAAGTTAGCAGCCGCCACTCCGCCTACCCATGCAACGATTGCAAGCCAATTCACCGCTTTAAATTTCATTTCATTAAATGGCTTGTACTTTCCACGCTTTAACAAGAAATAGTCGACTAATACGATCGCCCCAATCGAAGGCAGTGTAGATCCTAGTAGAGTCAAAAACCCGACAAAGTGATTGTATAGCCACATCGCTGTGATTGTTCCAACTGTCCCGTTAAATACAACGATCTTCTTTTTAGAGATTTTTGTAATGTTGGCAAATCCTAAACTCGAAGCATATAAAGCATTTTCATTTGTCGTCCATATATTTAAACCGAGCACAATAATAGCCGGTATAATTAATCCTTGTAAAAACATCACATCTGATATATCTGATTTGTTATAGACAATTGCTCCTACTGCCCCAAATAAAAACATTAATGAATTTCCGAGGAAGAAAGCAATAACCGTTGAAACGACTCCAGAACGAGCAGTCTTGGCAAACCGGGCAAAATCGGGAGTAAGTGTTCCCCCACTAATAAATGAACCGATGCAAATGGTTATCGCTGTTGCCATTCCCATTGCTTCAAGCGGCTGATAATCGAATAGTCCTTGAAATCCGCCGGCTGTTTCAGTCGCCTCTAAAACAGAGTAGCTTCCTAAAATGGCTATAGACGGAACAGCAACAACTCCTAGTATAGCAAGCGCCTTTATTCCATATATTGCCGTAACCGTCATTAAAATTCCAGATAAAATTATTAACAAGTACACATTGAGCCCTGTTGCCTTTTGAACCGGCACAGCAAACATCGCCACACCTACACCAAACCATCCTACTTGCGTAACTCCTAGCAAAAGAGAGGATAAATAGGAACCTTTTTCCCCAAAAGCATATTTAGTCAGCAAATGTGTCGATAATCCTGTTTTTGCCGCAATATGTGCTAACGCTCCTGTATAGACTCCTAGAATTAGATTCCCTGCTAATACAATCAGAATAAAATTGCTAAATGATAGACCGTTCCCTAATGTTCCTCCAGACCACATGCTTGCAGAGAAAAATGTAAAACCGAGCATGACAGCGAGGATCTTCCAAAACCCTGTTCGATGTTCCTTTGGTACGGGCTGTAATGAAAACTCTAAATCTATCTTTTCCATGCATATTCCTCCAATTTTGTGTTGAAATTGGTCCTCGAATAAGCTCGGACAAAACAAAAAGGGGTTTATCGCCATATCTGACAACAAACCCCTTTCGTTCACAATAAACACAGGATGCCTATATACGCACGCCCATGAATGATCGTTAACTTCCGCTGTCCTTGTCAGCCTCTCTGGACTGAATTAAAGGTACCAATATTTAATTGACTTTATTATTGCAGGAAACTACTCTTATTGTCAATGACAACATTTTACTATGTTAATAGTAATAAATAGCATCCTATAATCCTTGAAAAAGAAGGGACAAGGTTCCTGTCCCCCTGTCCCACCTACACGGCTTGATTAATAGATGAGTAGTATTCCGCTTTTTTCTTTGAGTCAAATCGGCCTTCCCATTTGGACATGACAACCGTAGCCAGTGCGTTGCCGATTACGTTTACGACTGTACGTGCCATATCTAGGAGTCTGTCAATCCCCGCAATAAATGCAAGACCTTCTAAAGGAATGCCTACCGTTCCGAGCGTTGCCAGTAAAACAACAAAGGATACTCCTGGCACCCCAGCGATTCCTTTTGATGTAACCATCAATACTAATACTAATGTAATTTGCTGCGTAATACTTAAATCAATATTATACATTTGCGCAATAAATAATGCCGCTAGCGCTTGATATAGTGTAGACCCATCGAGGTTAAAGGAATAGCCTGTTGGCACAACAAAAGAAACAATATCTTTCGGACAGCCGAATTTCTCCATCTTTTGTATCACTTTAGGCAAGACAGTCTCCGAACTAGAAGTTGAATAGGCTAAAAGCAATTCATCTTTCAATACTTTGATTAGATGGAAAATGTTAATCCCGACCAGTTTCGCAATCCCGCCGAGCACGACAACAATAAAGAAGGCCATCGTTGCATAAACGAGAATCATTAATTTTCCTAATGGGAGCAAAGATTCTAATCCAAACTTTGAAACCGTTACCCCAATTAAGGCAAAAACGCCAAATGGAGCAAACTTCATAATCATGTTTGTCACCCAGAACATCGCCTCTGCCATCCCCTCGAAGAAAGCAAGAACGGGTTTTCCTTTTTCTCCAATGGCTGCAATCCCTAAACCGAATAACACGGAAAAGAAAATAATCGGAAGCATATCGCCTTCAGACATTGATTTAATCACATTACTTGGAACGATGTCGACAAGGATATCCAAAACTCCATGGCTTTCACTTTGCACTTCTTCCGTCGTTTTAACATATTGATCTATGTTCCCCTTAGAAAGTGAAGACATGTCTATCCCGTGGCCAGGCTGGAAAATATTCGCTGCCAATAGACCGACAATAATCGCAATCGTTGTAACGATCTCAAAGTATATTAGTGTTTTCCCGCCAAGTTTCCCTAACTGTTTGATATCTCCCGTTCCAGCAACACCTAGAATTAAAGTAGAAATAATGATTGGCACAACAATCATCTTTATCATATTAAGGAAAATCGTACCTATAGGCTGTAAATAAGTTTCTATTGCTGGATTCCCGTAGAAAATGGCTCCAATAATAATCCCGAGCACAAGACCGGTAAGAATTTGATAGGCCAAAGAAAATTTAAACTTTTTCTTCATCAAGAAGTCACCTCTTTTATACGAATGAAAACGCTTTCTCTAGCTGAGATAGCTTATTGAAATAATTTTACGGGTGACTTACTCGATCCGACAAAATCCGACAATTATATTTTTTAATAATTTTAAAATGAGCCATTATTTAACTAACTGTGGCTGTATTTTTCCAGTGTTTCAAGATAAAGTACTTGCAGAAACTTTTTGCTGTTAATTTTTATCCTTACTTGCTCCTCTTTTCCTTCTTGAATACATATCATTTGTTTTCTAATTTCCTGAAAGTCAAAGTACCTGGGAGCATAATATTCAAACTCATGATTCGTATAATCAATAGCCCCTAATGAAGCCAAATTATTTGTTGCCGTAAGAAGTGTTCTGCGAATTCGCTGCTCCATCGCTTTACTTTCCTTATTTATATCTGAATCATGATATCCTTGTTTTCTCGCAACCGCCTCATATAAATCTTTCAAAGAGGGCAATTGAGCAACCTCATGTTCCTGACTCATCAGACATTCAATGATGGCTATAATATCATCACTTCCTGCCTCCCCAATGATTCCCATATCATTTAATATCGTTAAAACAATGTCCTTTACGCTTGGCCGCCTTTTCATTTGATTCGTCAACCCGATATTGGCTAATGATTCCTGTATTGTTAACAATGAACCTCTTAATCGGAATTGTTCCGCTGTTTTTTTTAAGATGCTTTGTACTTCCACACGATTGATTGGCTTATGAATAAAAAACTCGATTCCCTTTTCATATGCCTCCCCAACCATTTCTTTATTTTCAATTTGGGAAATCATAATAAATTGGCCCCGAAATCCCTTCATCTTTAAAAGCTCAATCGTTTCAATTCCATCTAGCTCTGGCATTAATAAGTCTATTAAGACAACATCCGGATTGACCGTAAGGATGGTCTGTAATCCAGATGCACCGCTTTCTGCTTCACCAATGACCACTCCCAAATCCCCATCTAATATTATATTTTTCAGCATCGTTCTGCTTGCCGGATCATCATCTACAATGAAATAACGCAGGATCATTCAACTCACTTTCGTATATTTTTAACTGGAATGCGAATGTGAAAAACCGTTCCTTTATTAGACGTCTCCACATGGATTTGCCCTTCTAGCTTTTGGACAATTTCGCTAACATGGGATAGCCCAATCCCAGTTGCAGCAACACCCTCATCATTAAATTTTGTCGTATACCCCGGCTCAAAAATAATCGATACATCCTCTTCTGCAATTCCTTTGCCAGAATCCTTAATGACAAAACAAATATGCGGAGACTCATCCTTTATATCAAAATGAATTTCCCCGTTCTCAGATATCGATTCAACTGCATTAGCAGTCAGATTATTTAATAAAGCAAGAAGCGGAATGAGCTGATTGGTTTCAAAATCAGCAGTTAAATTCACATAAAAGGTGACCTTTTTCTTTAACATCTCACTATATTTTTCATTTGCCCTTACGACAAGGTTCAGCACATCTGCTAGAAAAAGAGTATCACTATGTTTTCTTCCAGTTACTTTTAAAAGCCCGGCCAAAATCCTTTGCGAATCCTTTTTCACTTCATGAATTTCTTGTGCAATGCGAAGAGCCTGAACATTTAATGGACGCTGCCCAAGCTTTTTTAATTTTCGATATAAATCAAAGCCCTCCGCAGTAATCTGCTCCATATGATTCATTGATTTCTGTAAGTAGAGTACTTCTCCATATAATTCTGATCCTACCTTAAGCATCTCTTGCATTCTTTTCTTTTGTTCTGAAACTGTAATAGAGCTGTATAATCCTACCGCAAAATAGCTGCGGAACAATGCCACCCCAAATAATAGTACCCAATCCTTGAAATCATTCGTTTGATGCAGCAACCCGTGCCGCATGACGTTTTCTAAAACGTTTCCGATCAATTCAAACAAGGAAGCCCAGGCTCCCAAAATGAGCGGAAATGTTTTGTACTGTTCGATTTTAATTGTATGTAATCCAAGAGCAAAGATAAAATAAAAGATTAGCGCCGGCAAATGGCTATGATAACTTACCGAAATAGGTATATCCCTAAAGAAATAATCCTCAATTAAGCGAAAGACAACAACAGTTACCCCTGTGACAATTCCTGTACGTATAAGCGATGACGGCTGCCAAATAAGAATAAGCAGAAAAAAAGTAATGCTTCCAAGACCAAAACGAAAAGCCTCCCCATCGAATGGTACTACCTTCACTTCACTCAGAACCGCCGTCAGTAAAGCGGTAATAGCTACTATAAATCCCTCCGATTGATAAAAATGCTTACTTAAGTATTTTTTTGAAAAAGACATAAAAATCTCCTGATTGCATTATTTTAGTTATTATAGCATCTCTATTTTCGCTTAAATATTCTTTATAAAACTTCGACTCTGACCTTAGGTGTCTCTCATAGTTACTTTCAAAATGATTTTAAATCCATATTTTCCATTTTTGGGAGGGAAAAACAAATAAATAGAGAAGTTAATCTTATGGTAACCGCTTTTTAAATTTCACCTCTTAGACTCCACAAAAGAATCCCCTTTACAGAATTAATACCACAGGCATGTAAAGCTAGTTAGGATTAATCACTATAATAAAAGGAGAGTTCTTTTCACATGACGGAACCTAAAGTATAAAAGAAAGACGCCTTTCAAGTATTGGTTATCATTTGATCTCTTTATTGCAGTTCAGAAAAAATAAGGGGGAATATTCATGGACGTGCGTATGGAAAGAAAACCATCTCTTAAAATTATTGGCATGACTTTATCGGTGCTGCTTCAAGTTGAACGTAAACATAAACTTATTACTAAATTACATGACCAATTTGATAAACGGATTCACGAAATTAAAGCAAAAAAGAGTCCTACATTCGTTTACGGCATTTTTATCGACCCGCCAAATTATCAATATGAAACGGATGAATTTACCTGGGTTGCTGGTGTTGAAGTAGACAATCTATCCGAAGTGCCAGAAAATATGGCCGGTTATGAATTTCCAGAAAACCTTTATGCCATCACAACCTACAAAGGGCCAAAGGGTGAAGCCGGGCATATTTATGACGCCTTGTATAATTGGATTGAGGAGTCTGAATACAGTTTAGCGGATACTTATGGTTTGGAAATTTACTCTGAAAATGAAGATGAAGAAAACATGATCATAATGGATTTATGCTTTCCTATCCTAAAGAAATGAAGCCTATGTATATGTGACATCCATTCAATTAATCGTAATTAGGAGCTTAAATAACTTCTCCCTTATATTAGATAATTGCAGGAACATCCCCATCTGCCATGTCCAAATGAACATGGCAGATGGGGATGTTCCGTTTAGGTATTTTCTCCAATATAAAACGAAAACATCCATTAGTATTTTAGGCTGCCCCCCTACATAATCAAAATCCGTCAACAACCATTAGATACAATTAATTTCCCAAAATATACATAGATGCTCTTAAATCAAAGCGCTTGCACTGTTAAGCATCTCGGTTATATACTTGTATACAAGTATACTTCACTAATTGAAGAAGGTGATTTTTTGACTGAACATAAAGAATTCCTCTATCCAGAAAAATGGCTTTCCAAAGCTGCAGCTGGGGATCGTGTAGCATGTGAACTTCGAATGCGAATTATTTCCGGCTTGATTGAAAGCGGTACCATTCTATCTGAAAATAAATTAGCTGCAGATTTTACTGTGAGCCGCTCACCCGTTCGTGAAGCATTAAAAATACTTGCTTCCGAAAATATCATCCGATTAGAAAGAATGGGCGCCGTCGTTGTTGGCTTAGCTGAAAAAGAAATTGAAGAAATTTACGATGTACGTTTACTTATAGAAACGTTTGTGTTTGAACGACTTGTTAATATGGACATTCATGAGTTGGTAAAGGAGCTAAGCAAAATCCTCGAAATGATGAAAGTAGCTATCAAATTCCAAGATGCTGATGAGTTTTCTTTTCAAGATGTCTTATTTCATGAAACAATTATTCGTTCAATTAATCATTCATATATTCTAATGATCTGGAACAATCTAAAACCAGTAATGGAATCCTTAATCCTCTTATCAATGCGTGTTCGTTTTAAAGAAAAATATGAGGACTTCACACGAATTGTAGAAAATCATGAGCTTTATATTGAAGCAATAAAGAAAAAAGATCGAACGCTTATGATTAAATCCTTACACCAAAATTTTGATGATGTTCAAGGAAAGGTAGAGGATTTATGGATGTCCCAACAGATGCTATCTAAAGGAGTCGAGCTAGAAAATGAATAGCTATATGTTAGGCATAGACATTGGCACGACAAGTACGAAAGCGGTTTTATTTACTGAAGAGGGCGAGGTTATCCAACAGGAGAATATTGGCTACCCCCTTTACACACCGGATATTTCTACCGCTGAACAAGATCCTAAGGAAATTTTCCAGGCTGTCCTGAAAGCGATTTCGAATATAACGACGGATCATCCGCAAAAAACGCTATCATTTATATCATTCAGCAGTGCGATGCATAGTCTGATTGCGATGGATGAACATGACCAGCCACTGACCCCTTGTATTACTTGGGCAGATAATCGCAGTGAAGCATGGGCACATCAAATAAAAGATGAGCGGAATGGACATGAAATATACAAACGTACAGGCACACCTATACATCCCATGTCACCATTAACAAAAATTACCTGGCTTGTGAATGAACGTCCTGAAATCGCTAGCAAAGCTAAAAAATATATTGGAATTAAAGAATATATCTTTAAGCAATTCTTTGACCAATATGTTGTCGATTACTCCCTTGCTTCAGCAATGGGGATGATGAATCTTAAAACATTGGATTGGGATGAGGAAGCTTTAGCCATTGCTGGTGTAACACGCACCCAATTATCTAAGCTCGTACCGACAACCGCTATCTTTAAGAACTGTCACCCTGATTTAGCAAAACAGATTGGAATCAATCCGCTAACCCCTTTTATTATTGGGGCAAGCGATGGTGTACTTTCTAATCTTGGTGTAAATGCAATAAGAAAAGGCGAGATTGCGGTAACAATAGGGACAAGCGGTGCTATTCGCACAATTATTGATAAACCGCAAACAGATGAAAAGGGCAGAATATTTTGCTATTGCCTCACCGAAAATCATTGGGTAATTGGCGGGCCGGTCAATAATGGCGGGATGATCCTTCGGTGGATAAGAGATGAGTTTGCCTCTTCTGAAATTGAAACAGCAAAAAGACTTGGCATTGATCCTTATGAGGTATTAACGAAGATTGCTCAGCGTGTAAGGCCAGGTGCTGATGGACTATTGTTTCATCCTTACCTAGCAGGTGAACGCGCGCCTCTTTGGAATCCCAATGTGCGAGGATCATTCTTCGGCCTCACACTTTCACATAAGAAAGAACATATGATACGCGCAGCATTAGAGGGTGTCATTTACAATTTATATACCGTCTTTTTGGCTTTAATGGAATGCATGAATAGTCCTGTTACCCGTATTCAAGCAACTGGAGGCTTTGCTAGATCTGAAGTTTGGAGACAGATGATGTCCGATATCTTTGAATCTGAAGTAGTCGTTCCTGAAAGCTATGAAAGCTCTTGTTTAGGTGCTTGCATTTTGGGGCTCTACGCAACAGGCAAAATCGATTCATTTGAAATAGCCTCTGACATGATTGGCAGTACCTTTAAGCACACACCAAGAGATGAAGCGGTTAAAGAATATCGACAGTTATTGCCGATTTTTATCAATCTATCTCGAGCATTAACCAATGAATATACACAAATAGCCAGCTATCAGCGCGGCTTAATCGACTCAAATAAATAATTAGGAGGGATAAACATGCCATTATTCATTGTAGCCATCGGGATCATTGTTTTACTGATCTTAATAATGGGACTCAAACTAAACACTTTTATATCATTACTAATCGTATCTTTTGGCGTTGCATTATCTCTCGGCATGCCTCTAGATGGAATTGTTAAAACGATTGAAGCCGGTTTAGGAGGAACACTTGGTCATTTAGCGTTAATCTTTGGTCTCGGTGCCATGTTAGGAAAATTGATCGCTGATTCTGGCGGGGCTCAGCGAATTGCGATGACTCTTGTCAACAAATTTGGTGAAAGAAATATTCAGTGGGCTGTCGTATTTGCCTCATTTATTATTGGGATTGCACTATTTTTCGAGGTTGGATTAGTATTATTAATTCCCATTGTTTTCGCCATCTCAAGAGAACTAAAGGTATCGATTCTATATCTTGGTATACCAATGACTGCTGCTTTATCTGTCACCCATGGATTTTTGCCTCCGCATCCAGGACCAACTGTTATTGCTGGTGAATATGGGGCAAACATTGGTGAAGTGTTGCTTTACGGATTTATTATTGCTATCCCAACGGTCATTATCGCTGGACCTATCTTTACGAAGCTTGCTAAAAAAATGGTCCCTGCATCATTTACCAAAACAGGCAATATTGCTTCATTAGGGGAGCAAAAATCCTTCAAGCTAGAGGATACTCCTGGGTTTGGCATTAGTGTTTTTACAGCTATCCTTCCGGTTATCCTTATGTCGATTGCTACCGTAATTACGATGCTGCAAAAGACTATGGGCTTTGATGACAATAGCATCTTAGCTGCAATCCGATTTATTGGCGAAGCTGGTACCGCCATGCTGATTTCTCTATTGGTTGCCATATATACCATGGGTCTGGCAAGAAAAATTCCCATCAAAACAGTCATGGAATCATGTACGACAGCTATCACACAAATTGGGATGATGCTCTTAATTATTGGGGGCGGCGGCGCCTTTAAACAAGTTTTAATTGATGGCGGTGTAGGTGACTATGTAGCTGAATTATTCAATGATACTTCCCTATCACCTATTTTACTTGCTTGGATCATTGCAGCCATCTTGCGAATTTCTTTAGGATCTGCAACCGTTGCAGCTTTAACAACCGCAGGGTTAGTTATTCCAATGTTAGGACAATCTGATGCGAACCTTGCTTTAGTTGTACTTGCAACGGGCGCGGGCAGCTTAATTGCTTCTCACGTAAATGATGCTGGTTTTTGGATGTTTAAAGAATATTTCGGATTAAGCATGAAGGAAACATTTGCAACATGGACATTACTTGAGACGATTATTTCAGTAGCTGGATTAGGATTCATTCTACTACTTAGTTTATTCGTATAATCCTTTTCTAATGGCAACATACATGTATCCTTTCTAGGCAGTAAAATTTCGGTTGAACCGTTTTGCTGCCTATTAATCTAAGGTAAAAGGAGCAGGAAGAATGTTTAATACAATCGGTATGATTGGTTTAGGCGTAATGGGCCGTAATCTCGCTTTAAACATGGCAAGCAAAGGAGAACAAGTAGCCGTTTATAACTATACGAGGGATTTAACCGATCAGCTCGTTCAAAAAAGTGAAGGACTGGCGATTCATCCATACTATGAAATCCAAGACTTTGTTCAGTCATTAGAAACACCAAGAAAAATCTTTCTTATGGTTACAGCAGGCAAACCGATTGATTCCATGATACATGCCTTAATGCCTGTCCTTGAAAAAGGCGATATCATTATGGACGGCGGGAACTCTCATTATGAGGATACGGAACGCAGATACGCTGAGCTGAAGTCCAAAGGAATTAACTATTTAGGAATTGGGATTTCTGGCGGTGAAGTCGGTGCTTTAAAGGGACCATCTATCATGCCTGGCGGGGATAAAGAAGCATATGAAAAAGTTGCACCCATTCTTACGAAAATAGCCGCACAAGTGGATAACAGCCCATGCTGTGTTTATATGGGTCCGAAAGGGGCTGGCCACTTTGTAAAAATGGTACACAACGGGATCGAGTATGCAGATATGCAGTTAATTACAGAAGCCTATACTTTTTTAAAAGACAGACTCCATTTGAGTGTCCATGAAATTGCAGACATCTTCGACATATGGAATCAAGGAGAACTAAATAGTTATTTAATCCAAATTACAGCAGATATTTTAAGAAAAAAAGACGAATTAACAGGATTGCCTCTCATCCATGCTATTCTAGATAAAGCAGGACAAAAAGGAACAGGAAAGTGGACGAGTGTTCAAGCGATCAATAACGGAATCCCTTCATCCATAATTACAGAGTCATTATTTGCAAGATACTTATCCTCTTTAAAAGAGGAACGAGTAACAGCAGAAAGCATCCTAGCTGGCCCAAATATGGATCAGCAGCCTTTAGATAAAGATTTGTGGATTGAGTATATCAGACAAGCATTATATATGGGAAAGGTTTGTGCCTACACGCAAGGGTTCACACAATATAAGGTGACTTCTGAACGGTATGGCTGGAATTTGCCTTTGAAGGATATTGCGCTTATTTTCCGCGGCGGCTGCATTATACGTGCAGACTTTTTAAACGTAATAAGCAAAATATATCAGGATCAGCCAAATTTATCTAATATGTTAATTGCCCCGTATTTTGCTGAAAAAGTGAAGGCATACCAAACAGGATTGCGAAAAGTGGTCTCTGAAGGCATTAACTCCGGAATCTCATTCCCTTGCTTAAGCGCCTCACTCACTTACTATGACAGCTACCGCACAGGCACATCCAATGCCAGCTTATTGCAAGCACAGCGCGACTACTTCGGCGCACACACATACGAACGAAAAGACCGTCCTGGAATCTTTCATACAGAATGGTAGGGACATGGGGACAGGTTCATTGTCCCAGTGGAACAGGACCAAATCTGCTATATCAATCATAATAAAGAAATAGTCCACCCGAATGGGGGCTGGACTATTTTTTAGCACTTATAATTTCACACGAAACATGTTACATTTCCTTTTGAACAATAGGGGCCGGTTCTTGTCTCCTAATTAGATGAACGAATAAATATACGAGCGGAGTAACAAGAATCGATGCAAAAAATTTAAAAATATACTGGGTCAATATCAAGCCTCCAAGTACAGCAACAGGCATTGTACCATAGAAAGCAATCGCAATAAAAATGGTTGTATCGACCAATTGGCTCAGCATGGTAGAAGCATTATTGCGCAGCCATAGTTTTTTCTGCCCATGCTTGCTCTTTAAACGATTAAAAACAAAAACATCTAGATTTTGACTAATTGCATAAGAAAGTAAAGACGCGATAATCACGCGAAAGCTTCCGTTTAAGATGGTTTCGAATGACTCCTGGTTTCTAAATACGGGAGCAGCTGGCAAATGAACCGCAATTATAATAAATAGAACCGCTAAAACTTGCATGATTAAACCAGCATACACGGTCTTCTGCCCTTCTTTTTTTCCATAAACCTCAACAATCACATCAATGATTGGATACGTAAAAATATAGATAATCACAGCAGCGGGTAAGATCGCAAAGTCACCAATACTAAATAGCTTAACAGCCACAATATTTGCTAAAATTAAAAGTCCGACATAGATACCATTTAAATATAAAATCATTTCGTCTACCTGCCTTATCGATTATCTACTTTTTCCGGATAGAGATCATGGTTCATCAGCCGATGATTCGCCATCTCTTCATATTTTGTGCCTGGTCTCCCAAAATTGCACCATGGATCAATCGATATGCCCCCGCGCGGTGTAAATTTCCCCCAAACCTCAATATAACGTGGATCCAGTAATTTAATTAAATCGTTCATAATAATATTCACACAGTCCTCATGGAAATCCCCATGATTTCTAAAACTGAATAAATATAATTTCAGAGATTTACTCTCCACAATTTTCTTATCTGGGATGTATGAGATATACATTGTTGCAAAATCTGGCTGACCTGTAATCGGGCATAAGCTTGTAAACTCCGGGCAATTAAATTTCACGAAATAATCCCGATTAGAATGTAGACTATCAACCGCTTCTAATACCTCTGGTGCATAATCGGATCGATATTGTGTTTGCTGATTGCCTAACAGTGTTAAATCCTTTAATCCTTCTTCCATCTTCCGTCCAGACATAAAAAAACCTCCTGTAAAAATGTTTCCCAACACTTTTCAAAAGAGGCACGTTCAACCATTCTATTGCAAACAAACAGGATCAAACAAAAAAGCCATGTCCTATTATGGACATGGCATATTGTCATGTATCCATAGTTTTTTATAGAGGGTATAAGCTATGAACCTCTCCCGATCAAGTTCGGGTATTCTCTCCAACATAATATAGAATGCCGCGGAAAACGTCAAATAGTAATTTTATGTAATACTTTCTATGTCGCATCTACCTTATCGACACTTTATGTCGCCCGATCTCATCCGCAATAAGGGGATTGGTTCTACAAAAGGAGATATCCAATCGATGATGAATGTTGTTCCTCCTATATGGAGTGGGCTCCCTTCTATATGAAAGGTGATCAAAGTGGGGAAGCGGTTTCGAATATATAAGAAGGGGACAATGCCGTTATTTGGTCAGTTGGTGCCATTCAATGAAAGCTATGTTGGCATCGACAAAAATAAATTATATACTTACCATATATTTTAATAAGTAAAATACTAGATTAGGCTGTGAGACAATAATGGCGAAAAAGGAACAGATGCACAATGTAGAAGTCATAATGAGGGAAATGATTGAAATACAGCAAAAATCTAAAATGTTTGTTCATTTATTATCAGAAGGGGAGTCCCTTTCCCAGAACCAGCTTATCCTTCTGCTCCAACTAAAGATCAATAGCGGAATGAAAGCAACAGAAATTGCTGATTTTTTCAATGTTACCCCTGGGGCTGTTACATCTATGTGCGATAAACTGGAAAAGTTAAATTTGGTTCACCGTGTAAGAGAAAGTGAAGATCGCAGGGTTGTAAAAATGGTCCTTACTAGGATGGGGGAAGAGAAAGTTCGTGCCATCTTTTTAAAATTCCCATCAGAGAAACTATCAGAAATGGAAAAAATATTAAAAGAAGTCAATACATTAATGAGTGCAATTTTTTAAGGATTTCATTTATATTGAAGTCCTTTTTTTATTGTCCAATTATGTTGAACGCTTTTCCCCATACAGCAGATGGAATAGATAAAAAATTGGATTCATTCTTGACAAATCATTCATCATTATACTTTAATTAATATATATTTTAATTATTAAAATATATATTAATTAAAACAGGACGGTGTAAAGGATGAAAAATGAACGGGCAAAAAACCCCCAAAGCATCACACTGACAAGCGGCCATAACAAGGAAATAGCTAAAGACTGCGAACGATTGAACATACGTGGTTCTGTTTCGATACACCAAGAAATTCACCTCAAAGAGATCTCCACTCATGGCTTTAGTACCTTTCATTCACGTGTTGCGGCGGAACTGTTAAAAAGCTCTGGCTCATGTACCATAAAGGGCAATTGCGAGATAAAAGAGATCATCAATGCAGGAAATTTAAAAATGAAGAATGTTCGTGCAAAGAAGCTCCACAGTTCAGGAAAACTTACCATTGAGCAAACACTTCATTCAGAACATTTTGAGTCTATTGGGATCATTGCCGCAAAAGAAATTCACACAAAACACTTTCAGCTAAAATTATCTGGAGAGAGCAGGATCAACCGATTAATTGTGGATGAAGCACTTATAGAAAAGGATAGAAGGTCTATTTCATTTAAGAAAAAACTAGTTTGTCATCTAATTAAAGGAAAACAATTGCAGCTTGCCTATACAGATGCAAAATTCGTTGAGGGGGATGTTGTGCATGTTGGCAGCCAGTGCCATATTGAAACGCTTACTTATTCAGAAAGCTGTACCATCTCTCCAAATGCTAAAGTGCAACAGATTATAAGGAGTGAAGATCGATGAAAATAAAAAAACTAATCTTTTCCTTCTTATTGTCGTTAACAATCCCTGTCCTGTCTGTCCTTTACCTGGGACTGATCTTAAGTGCACTAATCTCCTTACTGGCCGGGATATTACGAACAATTGGTTTCGAACAAATAAAAATGAGTATTGGACTGGGCATTGATCTTCCAGTCGCTTTAAGCATTCCTGTGTCACTTGTTGTTTCCTTTCTGCTTTTCAGAGGTTCACTTTATATAAAACGCTCGATTACATTTTGTTTTCACAATCTTTTTTCCCCAGCACAACCGCCAATTAAATATAAATAAACTGACTGATACATCCTAACTAGAGAAGTTTTCTCACGAAGGGTATCTATTTTTTCTGATTTTTTGTAAGATGGTGGTAACTGCAATTTTCTTACACCCCGTAACTAAGAACACCACGTCCTTTGCATCAAATATACCTACTGAAAGTCTTACTTAGGAACAATTGTGTATGTACCCTGTCAATGAAAAATTTGAATAAGGAGTGGTAAAATGATTCAGTTAACAAAAAAAGGCGAGTCCATTAACTTATCAAAAGATACGAATGCCTTATTTGGTGAAATTCTAGTAAACTTGAATTGGAACCAGAAACCTCAGGCATCCGGCGGATTTTTTTCGACCCTTTTTGGCGGCGGCTCTAAACAAGCTGATCTAGATTTAGGCTGTCTTTATGAATTACATAATGGAGAAAAAGGTTGTGTACAAGCCTTAGGAAATGCATTCGGCAACTTACAATATGCCCCTTACATCCAGTTGGATCATGATGATCGAACAGGCGCATCCGTCGGTGGAGAAAACATTCGAATTAATGGCAATCAATTATCCGAAATCAAAAGAATCCTCGTATACGCTTTTATCTATGAGGGGGCTGCCAACTGGAGTCAAGTTGATGGCGTCGTAACCCTTAAATATCAAAATGGCCAAGACATTGTTGTCCAAATGGATGAACACCGAAATGGCAAAATTATGTGTGCCATCGCCATGATTGAAAATGTCCAAAACAAAACCTTTAATGTTAAAAGGCTCGTAGAATACTATGATGGACATAAGCAAATGGATCGTGCGTATAAATGGGGGATGAATTGGACGGCTGGTAGAAAATAATAGGATTAAAGGAATAGAGCCCTATCAGGATGTCCTGATAAGGCTCTTTTAAACTCTTATAGATTACCTAGCTTTGTAGAGGCCTCTTGTATAGAGTAATGCAAGATTTTCAGCTACTTTATTCAGATCTTCCACAACCTCCCCAAGCACAATATCCCACATCAGCTGCTCATTCATATAATACCAGCCTCTAGCAATTAAAGAAGCTTCGATATCCTTGTTGGCCATTCCTGCTTCCTGAACGTATGTAATATCCTTTGAAATACCTGCGATAAACCGGGCACGGATTTGGCTCCATTTCCCCGCTACAATGTCAGAAACACCAATTGCCTCTTTTATAACCTTCATCATTTCTTGTTCATCTAAGGCAGCCTGGATGAACAATCTAACCTGTGTCTTTATTTGTGTATACGCCTCTTCATTTGTTTTCGGTTCAAAGGGAAGGCTTGCAACACCATACATTTTCTCAACTATATTGTCCATTAGCTCAGCAAAGAGCTCGTCTTTATTTTTAAAATATACATAGGCAGTGCCATAGCCAGTCTTAGCTCTTTTATTAATCTCAGTCATTGTTGCTTTTTGAAAACCTTCTTTTAGAAAAATCACTTTACCTGCATGTAATAAATTTAACCGGGTTTGCAATGCCTTCAGCTGTCTCTTGGATAAAACGTCCTCTTTGCTCACTAATTTCACCTCTATTCTTCGCATTTATCATATATTCAAAATTTTAAGTATTTTCTTTACAATGTATTAATTGATATTATATCATTGACATAATATCAATTAAACAATTCACACACATTTTATAAAGAAAATTCACATAATAGAGGGAGTTGCGACAGATGAGTAAAAAGGATTTATTAAATAAGACCTTTGCCCAGACACTTGATTCAGATGACGAACTGAGATCGTATCGTAAAGAATTTTACCTGCAGCCAGGAACCATTTACTTTGACGGGAACTCCCTTGGACTCCTTTCAAAGAGAGCAGAGCAAGCACTCCATACCGTCATTGAATCGTGGAAGACCTATGGCATTGATGGCTGGCTTAAAGGAGAGAATCCTTGGTTCTATTTCCCTGAAAAACTTGGCAAGATGACAGCTCCACTAATCGGCGCAAAGCCTTCAGAAGTAATTGTAACTGGTTCCACGACGGTTAATTTACATCAAATTGTCTCCACCTTCTATAAACCAGAAGGAAAGAGAACAAAAATTCTTGCGGATGAGTTAAATTTCCCAACTGACATTTACGCGCTTAAAAGCCAGTTAAAAATTCGTGGACTCCATCCAGAAGAACATTTAGTTCAAGTGAAAAGCAGAGATGGATTAACGCTTGACCAAGAGGATATTATCGAAGCCATGACGGATGACGTAGCACTCATTGTCCTAGCAGGTGTTCTGTACCGGAGTGGCCAGATACTAGATATGAAGCGGATCACGGAGGAGGCACATAAAAGGGGCATTTTGGTTGCGTTTGATTTATGCCATTCAATTGGAGCCATTCCGCATTCTTTAAGTGATTGGGGAGTTGATTATGCCTTTTGGTGCTCTTACAAGCATTTAAACGGCGGACCAGGAGCAGTAGCAGGCATGTATGTAAATGAGAAACATTTTAGTGCAAGCCCTGGGCTTGCTGGCTGGTTCAGTTCAGATAAAAACAAGCAGTTTGACATGGAGCATGACTTAACGCCTGCACCAAATGCAGGAGCGATGCAAATGGGCACGCCAAATTTACTGAGTGCAGCACCGCTTCTAGGCTCTCTATCTATGTTCGCAGAGGCTGGAATAGATAGAATTCGCAAAAAGTCCTTAAAGTTAACGGATTATATGATTGACCTGATTAACTTAGAATTAGGCGATTTTGGATTTAAGATTGGAAATCCGCTTGATTCAGTACAGAGGGGCGGTCATGTATTTCTTGAGCATGAAGAGGCAGCCAGAATCTGTAAAGCGTTAAAAGAAAACGGAGTTATTCCTGACTTCCGCACACCAAACGGGATTCGGCTTGCTCCAGTTGCCTTATATAATACGTTTGAAGAAGTTTGGGAAGTTGTGCAGATTTTGAAAAAGATCATGAAAGAAGAACAGTATAAAAAATTTGAAAATAAGCGTGATGTTGTCGCTTAAAAAGAGAGCGCTTTCTCTAGCGGATTCCTCGGCAAAGAATATCTAAAAGGCAGATACAGGACAGCTAACTCTAAGGGGGAGAATACCATGTCAAAATCCATTTCAGACCTTTATAAAAATCTGGAAAAAGAAAAAGGAATTTATACGGATTTTAAAGAGACTATGACTTATGGGGAATATTTAAATCTCGATAAAGTTCTTACAAGTCAAAATCGACTGTCAAACCATCATGATGAAATGCTGTTTATCATTATCCACCAGGTAAGCGAGCTTTGGATGAAGCTGATTTTGCACGAGCTTTCCTCAGCTATAAAGGAAATTGAACAGGATGAACTGCACTCTGCATTCAAAAAGCTTGCGCGGGTCTCTAAAACCCAAACGCAAATCATTCAAGCATGGGATGTTCTATCAACATTGACACCTGCTGAGTATTTGCAATTCCGCGACACACTTGGAAAGGCTTCTGGCTTCCAATCTTTCCAATACAGAATGATCGAATTTGCTCTAGGCTATAAGTCCACTCACATTCTAAAAATCTATGAGAAGGACCCAGTTATCCATGCAGCTCTTCAAACTGCCTTTCAAGCACCGAGCATTTATGATGTCTCGATTAAAGCATTAGCCCGTGCAGGCTTCGACATTAACCCAGATCTGCTTGATCGGGACTTCTCAAAAGTATATGCAGGGGACCCAAGTGTAGCAGCAGCCTGGCGGGAGGTTTACCGCAATGTCGATCAATACTGGGACCTATATGAATTGGCTGAAAAGCTCGTAGATATTGAAGATTGGCTCCAGCAATGGCGTTTCCGCCATATGAAGACGGTAGAACGAATTATTGGGTTCAAAGTAGGAACTGGAGGTTCTTCAGGGGTTAATTATTTAAAGCAGGTGCTCGATCACCGATTCTTCCCTGAACTCTGGGATTTACGCACTGAACTTTAGAGCGAAGCTTCCAATCGTACAGTTTTTCTAATCGGTTACATGATTCTATGATAAACTTATTTTCTATCGCCGGTCCGGAGATGGACCGGCGATATTTCCAATAATGGATTTAGAAAAGTAAGAAAAGGGGGGCGTGAAATGGATGTTAAAGATCAATGGACATCCAAGATTGGATTTATCTTGGCGTCTGCTGGAGCAGCTATAGGTCTCGGTGCTATATGGAAATTTCCTTATGTAACCGGAATGAGTGGTGGGGGGGCATTCTTCCTCATATTTGTGGCATTTACTTTACTGATCGGCTTGCCTCTGCTCATTTCTGAATTTATTATTGGCAGGGGATCAGGGAAAGAGGCGATCAGCGCCTATAAAAAATTAGCTCCAAACAGCCTATGGGTAGGAGTTGGCCGAATCGGCGTTCTCGGATGCTTTTTGCTCCTATCCTTTTACAGTGTCGTTGGCGGATGGGTTCTTGTGTATAGTGGACTTTCTATCTCTGGAAAGATTATTGCAGAAGGAGCAAGCTATCCTGATTTATTTGGCTCAATTATTGGGACACCCTGGATTACGATTTTAGGCTTGCTGATTTTTTCATTAATAAACATTCTTGTCATTTCGCTTGGTGTCTCAAATGGCATTGAAAAAGCTAATAAATATATGATGCCGCTATTATTTATCTTTTTTATTATTCTAGTTGTGCGTGCATTGACACTTGATGGTGCATTGGAAGGAGTCAAGTTCTTCCTGGCGCCTGACTTCTCGAAAATAACAGGCAAATCCATTTTATATGCGTTAGGACAATCATTTTTCTCACTAGCAGTTGGATTTTCCTGTATGGTTACCTACAGCTCTTATCTAAAAAAAGATGTAAGCTTAACGTCTTCTGCTAGTGCAGTTGTTGGCATGAATATATTTGTTTCGTTATTGGCTGGACTTGCCATCTTCCCAGTCGTATTTGCTTTTGGATATGAGCCTGCAGAAGGTCCTGGCTTGCTGTTTATCGTATTGCCAGCTGTTTTTTCACAGCTGCCATTTGGTGAAGTATTCTTATGCCTGTTCCTGCTGCTATTCTTATTTGCTACGTTGACATCATCCTTTAGCTTGTATGAGATCATTGTGTCTGCGTTTACGGCCAATGCAAAAAGGTCAAGAAGCAAGGTGACATGGATTTCTGGACTCATCATCTTCCTAGCAGCCATTCCAGCTGCCTTATCTTCTAGCAGCCTAAGCGACTTTATGATTTTTGGAAAAACCATCTTTGATGCAACAGATTTCCTTGTCAGCAATATCATGCTTCCTTTCGGCAGTCTGCTGATATCATTTTTCATCATCTATCGAGCGGATAAATCACTCGTTAAAAATGAATTCGAATTAAACAGCACTGCAGCACCAAGGCTATATCCTGCTTGGCGCTTTCTGATGATAGTTGTAGCCCCCATTACCATCATTATTGTATTTTTAAATACGCTCGGCCTTATCTGAATCATAAGACGTGTGTACAGTTCCTCAATCTGCAATATATTAACTCATAGGTGGTGCTTTTTGTGAAAGAAGGAAAATGGATTGACATTACACAGCCTTTAACAAATGACATAGCCGTTTGGCCAGGAGATCTTCCATTTACATTCAAAATAAGTGTGACAAAGGAGCAAACTGGATCCGTAAATATTGGGCAAATCCATACAGGTGTTCATACAGGGACACATATCGATGCACCCTATCATTTCGATGAGCACGGCAAGAAAGTGCATGAACTAGACATAAATTTATATGTTGGAAAAGCGCGGATCATCGATGTTACTGGCCATGCAATAATCGGGAAAGAGGAGCTGGATCAATATGACTTAGAAGGCGTAGAACGGCTCTTACTAAAAACAAGTGCAGCTAGGGATGTAAAACATTTCCCTGAAAGATTTACAGTCTTGCGGGAAAATATCGGCACGTTCCTCAAAGAAAAAGGAATTCGCTTGCTTGGTACGGATAGCCCCTCTGTGGATCCAGTTGACAGTAAATCATTAACCGCACACCACTCGTTAAATCAGAACGGGATCTATATATTGGAGAATATCGTCCTAACAACGATCAAACCAGGCGATTACGAACTCATCGCCCTACCGCTCTCTATTGTAGGTGCAGACGCCAGCCCAGTACGCGCTGTACTGCGGGCACTATAAAGGGGGACAGGATTCTTTTCCCACAACCTTCGTGGAATGTCCCTTTTTTAACAACTTCAACAATGCCAACGAAGCCCTACTTTTCAATAGAAAGTAGGGCTTTGCAGTCAAATTTTATCATGTTTCGCCTATATCACGTTTTATAATTTTTCCAAAGCTTCACAGTAAACGATGTTCTCCCTGCTGAACTCTTCACTCCAATTTGCCCACCATGTAATTCTACAATACTTTTTACAATAGCCAGACCTAAACCCGAACCCCCTGTAAATTCTGATCGAGATTTTTCTACTCTGTAAAACCTTTCAAATATATGCGGGATATCGACATCTGGAATAGCTTGACCATAATTCGTTATGTCAATCTCAATCACTTCATCCGATTCAATCAACTTTATATCAATATACTTTCCGTCTTTGCCATACCGAAGCGCATTTTGCAAAAGGTTTTCAAATACTCTTGCTAATTTGTTTCCATCTCCCAAGATTACAGGATTCTCTCTAGCAGAGAGGAATAGTCTCATTTCCATTCCTGCATTTTGAACCTGGTATTGATACTGAACGATCAGCTGATTTAACATTTCTTCGATATTAATTGGTACTTCATTCAAAAGAGCTTCTCTGTTTTGAACGAACGTATATTCAAATAAATCATTAATTAGATGATGAAGACTCTCTACCTTGTTATGAACAATTTGAATGTAATGGCGCAATTCCACCTCATCTTTATATTGATCACCATTTATTAGGTCCAAATAACCAACAATGGAAGTTAGCGGCGACCGCAAATCATGGGCCACATTCGTAACCAAGTCGTTTTTTATTTGTGCAGATTTTTTTTGATCCTCTATTGCCTTTTCTGCTTGAAGAATAATATTGTTAATTGCACTACCTAATTCACCTATACGCTGTTCGTTCTCAAAGGTTACCTTTTGATCAAAATGACCTTCTGAAATATGCTGGACTTCTTCGATCATTTTATTAAATAGATGCTCATGATATCTATTTCTTTCATATAGGAAAAAAAGAAATAAATAGAAAATAAAAATCAAACTAAAAATGATTATTATCGGTGCTAAACCGAAAGAGCCAACAAGTTCAATTAAATCTGATATTCGTGAGGACTGCGTATCTAAATACCTGATTGTCGGAAGGAACGAAACGGCCGTAAAACTAGTTAAAATGGCTGAAAGGAGAATATATAAAGGAAATTTCCATTTAGGAATAAACAGGATGACTTTTTTCAATTTTATACCCCACTCCCCAGACGGTTTGAATAACTGATTCTCCTGGTATCGCCGCTTCTATTTTATCGCGGATATTTTTAATATGAACCATTACGGTTTTATTTGAACCGATATTTTCTTCCCCCCAGACCCTTTCAAAAATCTCCTCCGAGCTGAATACCCTTCCTTGATTTTTAGCTAATAAATATAAAATATCGAATTCAATGGATGTTAATTTAATTTCCTTTCCGCCTGCGGTCACCTGATGACTTTGCTTATCAATTTCTAATGTATTAATTTGAATAGCTTCCGTATTTTTAGCGGGATTGTAATTGGCTCTCCGCAATAATGCTTTTACTCTAGCCGTCAATTCTAACGGATTAAAAGGCTTACTCATATAATCATCGGCACCTGTCATTAAACCCATAATTTTATCCATATCCTGTACTTTGGCACTTAGCATGAGGATGGGCACCTGATTATCGATCCTTATCTGCTTACATAATTCCAGCCCATCCATGTTAGGCATCATGACATCTAAAACAATTAAATCCACTGGGTTCAATGAAAGTACCTTTAATGCTTCAATTCCATCCTGTGCTTGAAGGATCTGAAACCCCTCATTTCTTAGGTATACTTCAACAAGCTTTGCAATTTCTTTATCATCATCAACAATTAAGATTGTATTACTCAATAAAATTGCCTCCTTAAAAACATGTGCGTCCTTACATTCCTTTTTCTAAGCTTACTTTATGAAGAATGCGGCTAATGATCGTGACATGTGAGAGTTTTTTGATTAGTAAAAACCCTACCACAGCACCTAATGTATTGGCAATTAAGTCGTTGATGTCTGTACTTCTCCCATTCCCAAGAATGACCCTTATAATCAATTGAATGATCTCAAAAGATAAACTGACTAAAAACCCCATATAAGCTGCTTTTTTAAATGAATGATACTTTCTATTCAGTAATGGCAAATACATGCCCAAAGGCAGCATCATGATAATATTTAAAAGAAAGGTTTCGATATCAATTGTTAATATTGGAATGAAATTAATCGACTTATACCATGGAGTCAAGTTTGCATATTTTCCGATGTTTACTTCAATTGGGAAAAATACTAAATGAATCATGCATAAGAAGTAAATGGCATAAGAAGTTAATAGGACCGTTTGCCCTAAACTGAACTTATATCTTAAAAACGCAAAAACAATATATAGTAAAAAAATGAGAAATACTGGAACTACGATATACGATGAATCAATTGTAAACATGATTGATTTTTCCATAAAATTTTCCTCCTAGCTTCAATTTAATAGCTTCAGTATATTGGGTAAATCTAAAGTTTTTTTAAAGAAAAGAAAAATGATTTCTTAATGAAAAAAACGTATACTCAAAATCGAATATACGTTTCTTAGTATTTTGTTTTTATTCATTCACACTTATCATTTGGTCATTGATCATAATCGCTTTAATCTTTGATTTTTCTAAAAAGACGCGATTTCCATCTTGATCCAAACTGTATTGCCATTTGAAGCCAATGTCAGTAGTGCTTGTTGAGCTTGTATTTAATTCAATGATTGCATTATCTTTCGCTATTACCTTAACAATCGGGGCGTGTTCAGGCAGGAAGTCCGTTTTTCCGTCTACACGTTTCCCCTCAACGCCAATTCCAATCGGTGAAACATATACCGTTTTTAACACCGCTGCCTCGTTTTGCTGTTTAATGGTTAAATCAATATCCATTCGATTGGAATGATCTTGTACTATAAACGTATGTTTAAATGGCCCCTCTGCAACGATCTCATCCGTTTCCCCATTCGTAATTGCATCTGCCCTTACAGTCACTTTTTCACCATTTAAGCTGCTTGATGCATCTACGTCAAACATGGCAATAAGCTTCCTTCCATCTTCTGTTACTCGCTGATCAACCATGTAACTTGCTCCATTTTTTACATCTAATTCTAAAGTAGGAATCGCTGCGTCTTTAGGAAATATAGACCCGTCTGCTTTCTCAAAGGAGGCAATGATAATCGCACTTTTTCCTCCACTCATACTTTCTTCTACCTTCATTTTAATCCCTGATACAATAGTTACTTGATCTATTGTTTTATTGCTCATCTCTTTCACACTAAAAAACATCTTAAAATAATCCGTATTCTGGGCAGCAGCAACAGTAGTAGAAGTACCTATTACAAGTACTGCCGCCGCAGTTAGCATGCCCCTTTTCATATTTTTGAATGACCCTTTTCCGGCTTTGTTTTTACTCATTACTATTCCCTCCATTTTGAAGAATTCACTAAGGTTTAAGCATGATCAACGATTACTTAAACCTATGTCCCGAGTATATTTGAGGATTTTAAAGTTTTTTTTAAGAAAGACATAAGGTTCTTTTAATTTTCAAATGTACTTTCTCTAAACCCTACTAACCTGAAAATATTAAAGGCCAACGAAGGGAAGTACGCACGATTATACAAAAGCCGAAACATATTGATAGCACTACACTGCTCTAAAATTCCGCTTGAACGGCATATCATTTAAACAGGAATACAAGGCCATTGAATACAAATCTTATTCGTTTTGTATTGATTATGGTAATTCTTCAGCTTCCCTTCGTATACTAATCGAAATGTATCAACTGCTTGTAAGTCAGGTGGGGTTATTAGTGATAGCGGCTTCTCAAAATGATGGATATTGCATTCCTCTAGTACAGATGCAACAAATTGTGAACAGAAGAAAGCTTTTGTTCTTGTTATTGGTTTATTAAACATCACACCAAATAGACCTATAAAATTATAGCGATAAAGGTGTTTTTGTGTTTTAAATTTTTGTAAATAGTGATTCATTCTTTGAAATTGAATATCCGTTACAGTAAATGAATAGATGGCACAGTCCGCTTGTTTAAATAGACCCGCTGTCACATCTTCTTTTACAAATCCTCCGATAAATGGATTCCGCGCCGTTTTTCTCCCAAAGCTATAAACCTCTGATAAATCAGGGCCAAAGGCAATGGATGCATGATTATATGGCTTTTTGGTATATAGCTTTATTAGCCTTGTTAAAACTGAACCCGTATTTGTTAAGAGAATAAACACCTTTTTTTCTGTCATCATTAGCCTCCTCAAAAAGTCTCAAGAAAACTTCTCTGCGTTTTACTATACATACAAAAACATAAGAAAAGTTTAATAGAAACCTTAAGATATTCTTAAGGTTTCGGAGCAATGATTTCATATAAAAAAAGACCATTCCCCGTTGTACAACAACTTGAATGGTCTCTTTCGTCTCTTAATTAAAACGCTGGAATAGCTGTTTCATCATAATTTTTTTCTAAGAATTCGCGTACCTCTGGACTTGTCATTGCTTCAGCGAGCTTCTGAATTGGCTCGGAGTCCGCATTATCTTTTCGTGCGACAAGAGTAATAGCAAAATCATTCTCTACTCCTTCTGTTAGAAGTGCATCGCTTTTAGGTGTTAATCCAAGCGGTGCAGCATAAGCAGGCGTCATAACAACTGCATCTGCGTCATCATACATTCTCGCCAGCATTAGCAAATCTACTTCTTCGAATTTATAATTCTTAGGATTCTCAGTAATATCTGCTTGTGTATAATATGGTCCTGTTTTTTCTTTTAAAGTAATAACCCCATGCTGAGCCAGCAAAGATAAAGAGCGATCAATATTGGAAACATCATTCGCAATGGCAATAACAGAACCCTCAGGCAGTTCATCCATCGACTTGTATTCTTTTGCATATACCCCATAATTAGCAAAATAAATAGGAACAATTGGAACGAGCTCTGCATCATTGTTTCTATTGAATTCCTCCATATACGGAACATGCTGGAAGAAGTTTGCATCTACTTCTTTTGCTGCTAGTGCCGTATTAGGCTGTACATTATCACCTAATACAACCATTTCTAAATGAATGCCTTCTTTAGCTAGTTTAGGCTTAACAAGATCAAGGATTTCCGTCATTGGCGGAATTAATGAAGCTACTTTTAATGTTACTTCTTCTTTTTTGGGTGCAGTTTTTTCACTGCTCTTATCTTTTGTTTCATCATTACTTTGACCGCAACCAGCCAAAACAAATAGAAACATGGTGACAAGTAATACTAATTTTTTCATTTCCTCTTTCTCCTTACTATTTATCTTTTATCAATCATTCTGGATATGGTTGTACCAGTAAATTGAATAAGCTGTACTAATATTACCATAATAACGATCATATAAATCATTAAATCTGTTTTAAATTGCTGGTAGCCGTACCGAATGGCAAAATCTCCTATCCCGCCACCTCCGACAACGCCCATGATCGTTGAATAAGAAATAAAGCTAATAATGGATGTAGTTAGCCCAAGAATAAGGCCAGAACGAGCTTCAACATAAAGAAATTTAAAAATAATTTCCTTAACAGACGCACCCATTGAAATGGCCGCTTCCATTACACCTTTTGGTACGTCCAATAAAGATTGTTCGACTAAACGTGAATAATGAGCAATCGCAATAATCGATAATGGTACAGTTGCAGCGGCTGTACCAATTGCCGTCCCGATAATGAATCTTGTAAACGGGATTAAAAAAACAACAAGCAGCAAAAAAGGAAAAGAACGGATTGTATTTACTAATAAATTTAAAACTGAAAAAACGAATGGATTCTCAAGTATCTTTCCCTTCCTGCATAAGAACAGCAGCGTCCCTACTGGGAGTCCTATTAGGACAGCGGCAGCAATAGAGACACCCACCATTACAAACGTTTCGATAATGGCTTTCCATATCTCGGCTTCATACTGAACTAAAATCTCAGGCATGGCTTTTTTCACCATCCTTCATTAATTGTTCAACAAACCAACTTGGATGATTACTTAATTGTTTGATCCCCTCTGGTTCAATGGATATTGTTTCATGGATTTCACCATTTGCCATGACAGTTACGCGTGTACATATGCTTTTTATGACTTCCATCTCATGGCTGACGATGACAATCGTCACACCGAGACTTTTGTTTATATTTTCTAATACACCTAATATTTCAGCTGTTGTATTAGGGTCAAGAGAAGAGGTAGGCTCATCACATAATAAAACTTGTGGATGATTCGCTAATGCTCTTGCAATAGCCACACGCTGCTTCTGTCCCCCGCTCAACTCTGCAGGATATTTATCCGATAGAGTCTCTAATCCAACAAATTGTAGACACTCCACTACTCGGTTATGGCGTAGGTTTTTTGGCACTTTTGCCAATTCTAAAGGGACAGCCACATTGTCGTAAACCGTTTTATTTGCTACTAGATTAAAATGTTGAAAAATCATCCCTATCGATTGCCGGGCTTGTCGAAGTTTTTTGCTGTTCAATTTGGTCAAATCTTGACCATTCACTTCCACTTCCCCTTCATCAGGTATTTCCAATAAATTCATTAACCGCAGCAACGTCGATTTTCCCGCTCCACTTGCTCCAATAATCCCATAGATCTCACCTTTATCGATCGTTAAGGATACCGATTGAATGACTTGAAACTGTGAAAAACTTTTACTAACCTTATGTAAATGAATCATAAAAAACCCCTTTCCACTGTTTGAAAGGTGATTAGAACTTTATCATTATAGCCTAAATAGGTAAAGGTGTCATTTTGGCAATTTCCTCCTTCAGCTACAGGCAACGATCCCTCATGCTTCGCCATTTAGATGCAAGTTTATTCTTTAATTTCCTATAACAAGAGTTTCGCTTCTTTCCAACTATAATAAATGATAAACTAAATAAGAAATCTTATATAAAACTTTTTTGTAAAGGAAAGTATTTCATGTCTACACAAAGAAAAGATCCTCGCGCGGTTCGAACACAAAGTTTATTGAAGCGTGCTTTTATTGAGTTAATGGAGGAAAGGGAATTTGAACAAATAACTGTTGCGGATATTTCAGAGCGTGCCACCGTGAAACGGGCGACTTTCTATCTTCATTATAAGGATAAAACCGATTTGATGAATCATTGTATAGATGAAACCTTACATGACCTGCATGAAAAGGTGAGTAAGCAAGTATCATTTATAAATAATTTTGATTTCCTAGAAGATCAGCCTCATCCTAGTTTTGTTCAATTATTTCATCAAATAGGTGAAAATTATTCTTTCTACAGAGCATTACTCGTTACTAATCGTATCCCTTCATTGACCTCAGGGCTATTGGCATTTATCCATGAGTTTGTCTCTGATGGAATAAATCAAATAGAACCTAACGATCATAACCTTACAGCCAATCGAGAATTAATTATTAAATATGTGGAATCTGCCTTTTTAGAAGTAATCATTTGGTGGATAGAGAAAGGGATGCATCTATCAGAAAAAGAAATGGCCTTTCAATTAATGAATCTATCCATTAAAGGACCATATATTCAGAATCCGATGAAGGGCAGAGCTTAATCTCTTATGAAGAAAAATCCTCTCAGCTTTTTGAGAGGATTTTTCTTATTCGATCATTATAACGCTGTCCAACCGCCATCAATAACAAGCTCTGCCCCTGTCATAAAGCGTGATTCATCCGATGCAAGGAATAATACACCGTACGCAACATCTTCGGGTTGTCCGAAATAAGGAAGTTGTGTAAACGTTTTATAGAACGGCAGTGCGTCAGTGAAAGTGTCAGCTGTCATTGGTGTTTCAATAATTCCAGGGTGAACTGAATTCACTCTAATCTTATCCTTTCCATATTCTACAGCAGCTGATTTCGATAATGCGCGTAACGCACCTTTTGCAGCAGTATATGGACTTGATCCAGCCATTCCAACAATTCCTCCGATTGAAGAAATATTAATTAAGGAACCGCCGCCGGCTTTTTGCATTTCTGGAATTACGTACTTCATGCCAAGGACACAACCGTTTAAGTTAATATCCATAACCTTATTCCACTCAGCCATATCCATTTGTGTCATTGTTTTTGGACTTGCAATTCCAGCATTATTAACTAATATATCCACTTTACCGTACGTATCAACCGCTGTTTGAATAACGTTCTTCCACTCTTCTTCGGAAACAACATTGTGTTTCAATCCGATAGCTTCACCGCCACTAGCTTTAATTTCATTAATCACTTCCTGCAGTACATCATCTTTAATATCCGTCGCAACAACCTTCGCTCCTTCTTTTGCAAAAAGCTTCGCCTCAGCTGCTCCCATCCCTAATGCTGCACCCGTAATAATTGCTACTTTACCAGATAAACGTCCCATTATAATCTCCCTTTCTTATAGAAATTCATATACTTATTTTTCAAAAAATTCATTATAAAATGATTACCTAGGATAATGTTATTATACATAAATGTATCTATTTTGTGAAGTTATATACACTGTGTCAATAAAATAATCAATGGTTATTTTAAAAGATATTCATAAAATGCTGTCACAACTCTTCTGCCATATTCGTCTTGAGATATGAAAAACATTCAGTGGGGGGTTATCTTATGAAACAAACATGGGATATTGTCATTGTTGGCGGAGGATTAGCAGGCTATGTAGCAGCCAATTATTTAACAAATACCAATTTATCTATTTTAATTTTAGAAAAAGGAAAAATTGTTGGCGGAAGGGCTAGAACAAACAAGATGAATGGACAGTATTTCAATCTTGGTCCACATGCCCTTTATAAAAAAGGAAAAGCCAGGTACATTCTCGAAGATTTAGGGGTCCATCTTAATGGGAAATCACCTAAATTAAGCGGGACATTAATTGAAAACAATGTTGAATACGCTGCACCATTTTCTCCTTTCGAACTATTTACCACCAAATTTTTACATCCAAGAGAACGGATGGAGTGGATTGCCGTTTTATTAAAAATCTTGAGTGTTGATCCTGAAAAGTTAGCAAAGCAAACTTTCCAACAATGGGTTAATCAAATTACCCAATCTAAAACCATTGCGTCCCTCCTGTATACTCTAGGCAGACTAGCAACCTATTGTCATGCACCTGAAAGAATGGGGGCAAAAGTAATGGCATTGCACTTAAAAAATGCAATGGGAGGTGTACTTTATCTAGATGGCGGCTGGCAAACGATCATTGACCAGCTTCACAATAAAGCAATTGTCTCAGGTGTTCATGTTCAATCACAGACGCTTGTTAAGCAAATTGAGCGTGATCACCAAGAGGATCCATTTAAGTTCGTTCTATCGAGTGGCGAAGAGATCCTTGGGAAATATGTGATTTGTACATCTGGTCCACAGGAACTTATTCATATGCTAGGGAAAAAAGCGAGCCTTCCAATTAGAGATTTTTTTGCTCAAATAACACCTGTAAAGGGGGCGACATTAGACGTTGCTTTGTCACATCTTCCTAATCCAAAGAAATTGTTCGCACTTGGGATCACAGAACCCCTCTATTATTCTGTTCATTCAACCTATGCCTGCCTCTCCGACCTTACAAAGAATGCTATTCTTCATGTATTTAAATATCATCATCCAAAAGAACATATTGATGGAAGTAGTGTTAAAAACGAGCTTGAACAACTTTTAGATAGACTGCAGCCAGGCTGGCAGCAATATGTTATTTCAAGGCGTTTTATCCCTGACATTACGGTCAATCAACGCTTACCACAAATAGGAGATGAGCTAATGCTGCAACGTTCTAAAACAGAAATTCTAGGGTTATATATAGCAGGAGATTGGGCTTGCCCCCACTCGATATTAGCAGATGGAGCTGTCAGCAGCGGCAAACAGGCGGCGGAAGAAATCATTTTAAACGAAGAGAGGAAAAACTATGCAAATTTCAACGGAAGAATACCAGCTATTTAAACCATTGTTATTTTCATTAGGTTATCGGATGTTAGGTTCCATAACGGAAGCAGAAGATCTTGTTCAAGAAACATTTCTCAAAGCCTACCAAATAAATGAGGACGACATTAAAAATAAAAAGGCCTATCTCTGCAAAATGATGACCAACCTCTGTCTTGACTTATTAAAATCTGCAAGATACAAAAGAGAACAATATGTCGGCCCATGGAACCCCGAACCATTATTACTTGAGAAGTTACACGCCTTCGATCCATCAGAATTGATTATTCAAAAAGAAGGATTAAGTATCGCCTATTTACGAATGATGGAGCATTTAACACCTGATGAACGTGCAGTCCTTCTTTTAAGAGAGGTACTCGATTTTCCATACTCCGAGATTGCTGCCATTATTGAAAAGAAGGAAGAAAATTGCAGAAAGGTTTTTAGCAGAGCGAAGCAAAAAATCTCTCTTGTAGAAGGGGAAAGCTTAAACTACGAAAAGAATAAGTCTATGATTACTCGCTTTATCCAAGCGTTTCAAACACAAAACATGGATGTCTTATTAGAACTATTATCTGAAAATGTCAAGCTATACTCTGATGGCGGCGGGAAAGTCCATGCTGCTGTCCGTCCAGTTATATCCGTTCCAAATGTTTTAGCCTTATTATACGGAGTCATAAAAAAAGCCCCTGAGGACTTTTATTTTGAAGTGAAAGGCGTTAATTGCCAGCCAGCCATTATCATATACATGAATGGCAAACTTCAAAGTATCCTTAGTTTTGATATCCGAAAGGACATCATTAACGAAATCTATATAACAATGAATCCCGAGAAATTACCTGTTCATTCAAAATGATATAGATAGAAAAGTCTTAGCCGAAATAAAAATGCCCCTAGAAAGTATTCATGCGAACACGTTCTAGGGGCATTGTCTTTTCTTTTGCTAAAAAGTTAGCTATATACCATTTCTCTTTCGCTTGTTTCACTTAAACCAAGCGCCTTTGCTGTTGATCGATGAATTTCCTTGAAAAACTCAGGGTTTTCCGACAATGACACGCCATAAGAAGGAATCATTTCTTTTATTTTTGCCTTCCATTCAAACATATGCTCTGGGAAGCATCTTTCTAATACCTCCAGCATGACGTGTACAGCAGTTGATGCACCTGGGGATGCACCTAGAAGCGCTGCAACAGAGCCATCAGAAGCACTAACCACTTCTGTACCAAATTGAAGTGTTCCCTTACCAGCAGCAGTATCTTTAATCACTTGCACACGTTGACCTGCTACAATGATATCCCAATCCTCAAGCTTTGCATTCGGAATAAACTCCCGTAATTCTTCCAAGCGCTTTTCATTCGATAACATGACTTGCTGGATCAAGTATTTGGTCAATGCCATCTCTTTTACACCTGCAGCCAGCATCGTGATAACATTATTCGGTTTTACAGAACCGATCAAATCAAAATTTGAACCTGTTTTTAAGAACTTTGGCGAGAAGCCAGCAAATGGTCCAAACAGCAATGATTTCTTATTGTCAATAAATCTTGTATCCAGATGCGGAACAGACATAGGAGGAGCCCCAACCTTCGCTTTTCCATATACTTTTGCATGATGCTGCTCAATCACTTCCGGATTGTTACATACCATAAATAATCCGCTTACCGGGAATCCGCCAATATGCTTTGATTCAGGTATGCCGGTTTTTTGCAGTAAAGGAAGACTTCCGCCTCCACCGCCAATAAAAACGAATTTTGCAGTATGGGATTCCGTTTTGCCGGCATGGATATCACGAACTTTCACTTCCCACAAGCCGTCGTTTGTACGTTTGAGGTCCTCCACACTATGCTTGTAGTTGATCTCGACATTGTTTCTCGCTAAGTGGTCAAACAACATCCGTGTTAATGCACCAAAATTGACATCCGTTCCAGAGTCGATCTTGGTTGCCGCTATCGGTTCACTCGATGTACGGCCTTCCATGATAAGCGGTATCCAATTCTTCAATGTTTCAGGATCATCGGAAAATTCCATTCCATGAAACAGAGGATTATTTGATAGCGCTTCCAATCGTTTTTTCAAATAGGCTACATTTTCTTCCCCTTGAACTAAACTCATATGAGGGATTGGCATGATAAAGTCTTGCGGATCGTGAATCAGATTGTTGTTAACTAGATAAGTCCAATACTGTCTGGAAAGCTGAAACTGTTCATTCACCTTTATCGCTTTGCTAATATCGATCGATCCGTCTGGCCTTTCGGATGTATAGTTAAGCTCGCACAGGGCCGCATGACCCGTACCCGCGTTATTCCACTCATTCGAGCTTTCTTCCCCTGCATTTGCAAGTTTTTCAAACACTTTAATTTCCCATTCCGGTGCTAATTCTTTTAGTAAAGATCCTAAAGTTGCGCTCATAATTCCGGCACCAATTAAGATAACGTCTGTTTTATTCTGTACGCTGCTCATAATAACCTTCCTTATCCGCTATATTCTCCAAAAATGTAGGCACTGCTGCATAGGTGGCAACTAATCTTGGAGCCACTTAGGAACACACCTTTTCTATCTTAATTATATAACTATCTCCTAGTCTATTATAATTATTAATAGATTAAAATATCTACTAATTTCTGATAATAATAAACTATTTAATTTTGGTAAAAAGGTAAGGTGCCTTTCCACTTGTAAAAATTGGAATATCAAGAGACGGAAATATTAATGATATAACTAGTTGCTATTCCTAATTTAAATATTAAGAAAATACTTTTATTTACCATTTAATAGTAATTCTTGTTATTTTATGAAACTACTAAGTAGTTATACACGTATTACATCATGTTCGTGAATAAGTGGTTTTTGAATAAAGCTCTATTAATTGCAATTATTATTAATAGTGTATCACGCTGGAGAAAAAGAATAATGGAATGAAAAGTGCATCTTAAAATTTTGAAAAGGCATTCGTATGCAAGATAAAGAGAAGGCTGGTGAAATTCAGCAATAAACAACTAAATATAATAAAAATATTTTTCTAATAAAGCAGTTCAAAATTCACCTAGAGAAACCATCATTATTCTTATTGTCTTCAACATTCTAAAAAACCATTTAATCAAAACATATGTTAGTTTTACATAACTGAAGGAGGTACACTCGTGAGAAACATTTGGAAAAAATCACTAGCCGTTGCTGCATCTGCTATTCTAGTTGTCCCTTCGATAGCTAGCGCTGCTGAAAATAATCTGGATTATAGCAGTATTGCAGCAAGCAAAGAGGCCCTCGTAAAAAACTTAGCTAAATCAGAAGCAGAGCTAAAACTCGAAGCATTTAAAAATAACAAAAAAAGTAATGAGACCCTTGATGTAGACACACTAATCATTAAATATAACAAGTCTATCCCAAGAAACATTCATAAAAAGGCAGGAACTCAAGTTATTAATTCGTTTCCTGGACTGGGCTATGATGTTGTCTATGTTCCGAAAAAACGCAAATTAAGCGATGTCTTAAAAACCTATAAGAAGCAAGCAGAAATTACATCCATCACCCCAAGTGTCAAATATAAAAAATTTGGTGAAGTTGATCCGAAAAAAAATAAAATGTATCATTTGCAAATATTAAATATTGATAAGGCTTTAAAATATGCTGGAAAGCATCAAGTAACGGTTGCTGTTATTGATGCTGGTGTTAACTATCGACATCCTGATTTATCAGCACAGGTTGTAACACCTTATAATGCAGCAGCACCAGCGAAATCAAGCATTCCTGATCTTCACGGTACACATGTAGCTGGAATCATTGCAGCAACAGCTAATAATGGCATTGGTGGACACGGAGTGAATCCAAATGCGAAAATCTTGCCAATTGATGTTTTTGGTGGGCAACCATTTGCAAATGATTACATCATTGCCCAAGGCATTTTGCATGCAATCGAGAAAAAAGTAGATGTCATTAATATGAGCCTTGGTGGTCCTTCTAGTTCACCAATTACTGCTGACGCTGTCCAAAAAGCAATTGATGCTGGTATTACAGTTGTTGCAGCAGCTGGAAATGAATCTACTGATGAGTATTCCTATCCTGCGGCATATCCAGGTGTAATTAGTGTAGGAAATATTAATAATAAAAAACAGCTTTCTGAATCATCTAACTATGGCCCTAGTGTAGATATTGTTGCTCCTGGTGAAGATATTTATAGTTCTGCTTATACAGACAATAAGCCCAATACTTTCATGGAATTAACTGGAACATCAATGGCAGCTCCTGTCATAGCTGGTGCTGTTTCTCTATTAAAATCGAAATATCCGAATTTAACACCATATGAAGTTGAGTATATTATTGAAAATACGGCAACTGATTTAGGTGAAAAAGGGTATGATCCGATATTTGCAAATGGATTAATCAACCCTGTTGCAGCTCTACAATTTGATATAAAAAAGCTTCCTAAGTATAAAAAGCTGAAAGGCATTGAACAAATTAATGCAGCAAAGCCTCTGAAAGAGCAAGGTGAAAATATTGAAAAAGGGAAATTAACTGCACAAGAGGAAACACATTATTATAAAATCCCTGTTAAAAACGGACAGCATGTTCAAACCGTCTTAGATGCTGCTAAAAATTATGACTACAAAATGGATTTTTATTTTTATCCTAAAGGCTCTGAGGCAAAAACTGTCGAACCAATAAAAATGAATAGGGCAAAAGCAGGTGAGCAGGAAGCATACTTATTTAGTGCAGAGAATGAAGGTACTTTAGTTATCGGTATTACTGATGTAAACGGAAATTATAGTAAATCAGGTAAATCTACATATACCTTTAAAGCGGAGAAATTCGCCCAATTAGTACCAAATTCTAACTCAATCCAAAGTCCTATCGAAGTAAAAGCATTCCCTTACTCTTCTAAGCAGCAAAAAGATGAACCATTAACACTTTTTAACACAGACAATATGCCTGATTATGATTACTTTGCTTTCGAAGTTGCTGAACCAACTATATTATCAACATCATTAGATGGCATACCTGGTGTAAATTCTTCCCTTTTTGTTTCCATGCTTAATGATGAAGAAACAGAGCCCATTTTACTCGCAAATGCCGAAGATAATGGGATAGGAACTGAAAAACATCTTTCGTTCCAAGCTGAGCCCGGCGTTAAGTACTTATTAACAGTATCAAATGAGAATATGCTAGACTTTGATTTTGATATTGGTTCTCTTTTAGGTGAGGGATTGGGTATAGAAGGAACGGAAGAAGAAATTTCTTTTGACTATCATGCTTACCCTTATAATTTAAAAATTGAACAAGTTCAGCTTCCTCAGGATGAAGATGGTCTACCATTAAAGATGGAAGAACAAGATACTGCTGATCATGCAAACAAGATCGATGAGTTATTGAGCGAAGAGGACGATTTCTTTACTGAAATACAAACGGAGGCTATTCGTAAAAATGCTATTCCACTAACAGAAAAAGAGCAAAAAGGATTTTTCCAAATTTCCGGGGATAAGGACTATTATTCTGTTAATCCTTCTGAAGATTCCATTTATAGTCTATTTGTACAAAAAGGATCTGGTCAACAAATAAGTACGACCATTTATGAGTATGATTCAGAATCAAAAATGCTCATACCTTATCAAAGCATGTCAAGTGGAGGAGGCCTTCTTGACTTATTAGGAATGGCAGGCACTCCATCTCCATATGTTGCCTTTAAAAAAGATACACAGTATTTCATTGAACTAGAAAATGCTTCAGGGAATATTTCTGCTGATCCTTATACACTATCAATGAAGAAAGTAACGAACTCACCTGAAAAGGATTTAGACAATAACAGCATCGAAAATGCCGTTGCCATTCAGCAGGGAAAAGTTTATGATAATTACTTCATTTATGAAGGTGATACAGATTTTTATTATTATAAACATACAGGTAAAGATCAAATTATCGATTTGAAAATTTTAGAGAAAAAATTATCTGCTCAGGAATTAAATAAATTGCCTAAAGACCTGCTAGATGAGCATATTTTCTCTGGTCTATTAATTGAAGATACAAACGGAAACAAAAAAGTTGATAATAACGAGATTCAAGCAGCCGTTCCTTTTGGAGCAAGTATATTTAATCTTTCTCCTGGGGACATTGAAGCATCCTTTAAAGCCAAAAAGGGGAATGGTTATTTCATCGTTATCGAATCCATGTTCTCTTCCATAAACCTTAAGCCTTATCAAGTTAAGTTAGTTGGCTTAAAAGATCAATTAGCTGACGAGGATGGAAAAGTGACAAATCATGTTCCTGAAAAGCCATTAAAATTGAAAAAAATAAACAATACTAAATTTGAAGGTCAAGGATATATGAATGCTGGTGTTCCATTTGGCGATATCGATCATTTCGTTCTAGACTTAAACAAGAAATCTAAAGTCTCAATGGTTCTTAATATGGAAAGTTCACTTGATGGCGTATTGAAAATCTTCAACTCAAAAGGCAAATTGATTAAGAGCTTTGACCAATATGGTGCAAATGACGAAGAATTAGCAAACGTAGAATTAGAAAAAGGGAAATATTATATCGAAGTTAGTGAAGCTTTCGGAAAAGCAAGCACATCTCCATATAAGCTTACAGTTACATTAAAATAATCACCTGCCAGTCTTTAAGGTGAATTTCAAGAAATCGGCGCATGCGCCGATTTCTTTACTAGATGTATGAAAAGGAGCAACCAGGAGATGCCAATCACATAACAGTAAGGTTATTCACTGGACGTGGGCAAAAAGGAAGACATGATCTTAACTAACATCGATTAGCCTCATATACAGCCTACTCATCATTTGTTAAACACACTTATCGAATCTGTTAACAGCAATGATATAATGGATTGTATAGTTGATGGCAAATAATGATAGAGGTCTAATACATGTTCACAAACTTATTTCTTTTTAGCATTGTTATCTGTTCCAATTTAATTATTGGTGTTTTATTAGGGATATCCGGAATTTCCGGATTTCTGCTCCCTTTAATTTATGTTGGACTTTTAGGGATGCCTTTGCATGATTCTCTTGCACTAAGCTTCTTATCCTTTGCTGTTTCGGGCATAATTGGTGCCTATTCCTATTGGAAATCCAAAAATATGGATTTAAAACTTGCCTTATTCTTGAATATTGGGAGCCTTCCAGGTGCATTTCTAGGTGTGCAAATCAATGTGTTAATCTCTGATTTTCTGGCAGAGCTTCTTCTCTATTTATTTATCCTGTTAGCTGGATTATCTATTTTATTTAAGAAAAACAATGAACATCCCATTACAAAGCAATCCATTCTATTAAATCATTCATTTGTTGTTATTCTGCTTGGATTTCTAACAGCGGCTATTTGCGCACTAACAGGTGCAGGCGGTCCGATCTTATTAGTACCATTACTAGTTAGCCTTGGCGTCAATATTCGGGTGGCAGTGGGGGTAAGTCTATTAAACTCCGTTGTCATAGCTATCCCATCTATATTTGGCTACTTTGCCCATGCTAATTTGGAAACCACCACCCCGTTAATTGCTGCTAGTTTACTTGGGACAATGATCGGAATACTCACCGGTGCTCGCCTCGCAAATAAAGTACCTATTCACTTTTTAAAAATAATGATTGCCGTCATAACCATCCTCTCTTCCGTTTACATGCTGGTTATGCTACAAGTGGGGGCCTGACCACCGCTTTTTGTTTCACTAAGTGTATAAATGAAGATTTTGGTAAATTCTTATTTTCCTGCCTTCCCCGTACCAACGATTTAATCCAAAAAAGCACAATGGTTTAAATCGTCCCCCTGTACTTTTTAAGAGCTTTATCTCCCTTTCCGTACTCGAATAAAACCATCTGCGATATCCCACACTAAAGCAAATAAGAATAGAATAAGCAGCCATAATGTCGTTTGTTCCCAAACACTGCGTATGGTTGTATAAGTTTCGCTGTGTGCTGTTAGTAAGCCACTGTCTACCAATTGTGCCATGAAGTTTGGATTCCAAATGTTCGGTTCAGCAATAATAAATAGTAAGCCAATAATTGAAATAATATTTACGACTAATGTAAATAATACAAGCTTCATTGTCCATCTTCCATAAATCATTTTCAAACACTCTTTTATCATACCAAAACCGAAAATCAGCAAAATAAATAGAACGTAGTAGCCATAATACTCTTCGTTAAAGAAGGGGATTACTTCTTTAAACTTTCCAGCATCAAATAACCATACACCTAGATAGTCACCGGAAAATACGAAAACCGTAATACAGATGATATAGAAAATGATTCCAGTTATCGCTTCTCCTCTTTTTACTCGTCCTTTAGGATGGGGAACTGGTGGTAAATCAGAGGGGCTCCACCTCCGTTTTGGCTGCAGTTCTTTCCTCTTAAGATGTGTATTGCCTGCAAATTGAATAATCGCAAAGGCAAATGTCGTCCAGCCAAAAGCCATCGGTAACCCCGTCACTAAAGAAATAATAAAGGAGATAAAAGATTGTAATATAGAAGGCGGGTCCAAAATAATACTAATAATAAATGAAACACCAATGACTACACTTGTAGAAATTAACGCAATTTTCAACACCATTACATAATGATCAAATAATTCTGGGCCAACTAAATAGCGTTTCATTCCCCGATATTTATTTGCTAATTTCCTAGGTTCACCAAGTTCTACTAATACTTCTTCCACATGTTTTTCTGTTATTTCTCCATCTTGTACACGTTCATCCAGCATATCTTCAATAAGACCGCGAAGCTCCTTTGCGATGTCCTCTCGCTGAGATGGCGGTAATAATTGAGTGACTGCATAAACATATCGTTCAATTATCTCCATTTCATAATCCCCCTTTGCTTTTAAGCAAATTGTCTAAATTCCCTACCATGTCCTCCCATTCAGCAACAAGCTGATCAAACACCAGCTTTCCACTTTCACTTAAAAGGTAATATTTGCGTGGCCTCGTTTCATTTGTATCCCATTGACTTTCTAAAAGGCCTTGTTTTTCTAGCCTTCGAAGCAAGGGATATAAAGTTCCTGCTTCTACAGGGAACCCCTTTCCTTCTAATAAGGATACAAGGGAATATCCGTATTGCGGTTCATAAAGCTGACTTAGAACACCAATCGTAAGCGTGCCGCGTCTTAATTCCTGCATTAGTTTATCTAAATGTTCATTTGTATCCCTCATGTCATCAACTCCTATTTTCATTATACTGTATGACGCACACTATTGTGAGTCATTTATTATTTTTTATTTAAAATATTTTTTGACAATTAATTACATGTGTTTAACTAAATATTAACAAGAACTGTCCTTACAATTTTAAATTTCAAAAATAATATCCAGTAAAAAAACTCCCATGCATCTGCATGAGAGTTTTTACATTACTGATTCATTTGACCGCTTTCAATTGTCCATTAAAGATTGGATTCTCACCCACTATTCTGGGATATCCGCCTTAATCCTGCTCATGAACTCTTCCGCTGCGCTGTATCCTTGCTGCTTCAAGTACCAGTTATTTGCTGCTGCCTCAATTAATCCCCCTACATCCCTTCCAGGCTGCAGCTGGATTTCAATAGATGGAATTTTCACCCCCATATAATCTGTATAGTGAAATTTTTGGTCTAATTCGTTATACAAGGCATCTTTTTCCCATCTTGTCAAATGAATATCAAGAGCGATTCGTGTTTCTTCCTGAAAAGCCCTGCGACCGTATAAGCGAACCACATTCAGCAGCCCGATACTTCGAAGTGCCAAAAATTCTTTTGTTTTCTCATCATGTGTACCTAGGATTGTTCGTGGACTAAGCTTCTTTAGGACAACGATATCATCAGCAACGAGCCGGTGTCCCCTGCGAATTAATGTATGCGCCGTCTCACTTTTTCCTACCCCCGAATTGCCGCGAATTAAGATCCCAATGCCAGACACATTCATACAAACTCCATGTACTGCAATTTCTGGAGCTAATTCCTTTACTAAATACGCATCCAATCTTGTAATAAACTCTGAAGTTGTCTCGGAGCGTTTTGCCACTAACAAAGGAATTCCCTGTTCTACGCAATGATGAGTTAAATAGGTAAGGTCTTCTTCACCAGCCGTTACAATAAAGCATGGGGGATGATAGTGTACGATGTTTCCTATTCGAACTTTACGTTCCTCTTTTGTTAACTTATGTAAATAGGTAATTTCTTTTTTGCCTAGAATTTGAACTCGTTCTGTCGGAAAAAAATCAAAATGGCCAACGAATTCCAATCCCGGGCGATGTACCCGCGATTGTGTAATTATTTTATGAAGCTGACCTTCACCAGCTACTACTTTCAAGGAAAACTCCTTAATCAAGTTTTCAACGGTTATCTTTTTCACTCTTCTCTCACCGTCCTAATAGCTCTTTTATAGTTGAATTATACTCAAGAGTAATGGAAACGTCATCCATTTGCTGACTCTTCAAAGACTGTATTACATTCCCCTTAGATTTATGCACCTTTTTCAAGGATGTTTGGCTAGTTGGAGTAAACGAAAACCATTTCAAAAAGATAGTTAAATACGAAAGTTGCACTCAGGCAAAAAATGTTTACAAAGGAAAGAATCAGCGTTAAAATTATTGCAATATAAATTACTAAACGTGAACTTCTTTAAAATAAAAGTTGCACTCAGGCAACTATGTTACCTTTATACATCTTTTAGGAGGAATTATTAATGAGCACTCAATCAAAAGGTGCAACAGAAGATAATGGCTGGCTGAAAAAAAGTTCAACAGTAAGTTTAGAGGAGATTAATAGTACAGTTCGTATTCCAAATAAAGACGGCTTTTGGCGCAAGCTTTTGGCATTTGCCGGTCCAGGATCCTTAGTGGCGGTTGGGTATGTTGATCCTGGGAACTGGGCGACATCTATTGCGGGCGGTGCACGCTTTGGTTACACACTTCTGATTGTTATTTTACTATCGAACGTAATCGCTATGCTGCTGCAGTCATTAGCCTCAAAGCTCGGAATCGTTACCGGAAGAGATCTGGCCCAGGCAACGAGAGATGCAACTGGAAAAAAAACAGCCATCTTTCTTTGGATATTAGCGGAATTAGCCATCATCGCCACAGATCTAGCTGAGGTAATCGGTTCAGCCATCGCCTTACATTTATTATTCGGGATTCCATTATTACTCGGGATTGCCATAACGACATTAGATGTACTGCTCTTGCTTTATTTACAAAAGAAAAGCTTTCGTATAATTGAATCGATTGTCATCGTTTTAATGGTTACGATATTTGTTGTCTTTGCCTTTGAGGTAATCATATCAAAGCCTGAAATTGCCGCATTATTCGGCGGATTCATTCCAAAGGCGGAAATCGCCACCAATCCGCAAATGCTATTTATTGCTCTAGGCATATTAGGTGCAACTGTCATGCCGCATAATTTATATTTGCATTCTTCCATTGTTCTAACAAGGCAGTTTAAAAGAACAAAAGAGGGGAAAAAAGAAGCCATTAAATTTTCACTAATTGATTCTACTTTTTCATTATCTATCGCATTTCTCATTAACTCTGCTATTTTGATTCTTGGGGCAGCTGCTTTCTATGGGACTAATTTAAACGTATCCGAAATTGAAGCAGCCTACAAATTACTTAGTCCCACATTAGGAGTAGGAATAGCAAGTACTTTATTTGCAGTTGCCTTACTTGCATCAGGGCAAAACGCTACAATTACTGGTACAATTAGCGGACAAATTGTCATGGAGGGATTTATTAATCTGCGAATTTCCCCATGGCTTCGCCGATTAATTACACGCTTATTAGCAGTCATTCCTGCCTTCCTAGTGACTTGGCTTGCTGGTTCTAAAGGTACGGGGGAATTGCTCTTATGGAGTCAGGTAGTGTTAAGCTTAGCACTTCCTTTCGCTGTGATTCCTTTAGTTATATTTACAAGTGATAAAAACAAAATGGGGGAATTTGCAAACAAAGGGCCAGTAAAAATAGTAGCCTGGGCATGCACCGCTATCATCGTTTTATTAAATATCTTCTTAATTGTTTATATCGTTATGACAGGTCATGACCTCGGGTAACCGGAGGAATCTATTTCAAAAAACTGATGAAGGCTTTATCTGATCCGTTTTTTATTTTAATGGCCCTATATTCGTTTATTTTCTCATTTAAACAAGCATTTGAGCAGTGAATTACTGTCCGATATCTATAAGTTTATCATCTATGAAGTTATACAGATAAAGTAAAAATGAATATTTAATTAAAATAATTATTGCATTTAGGTTGACATTAATAATTACGCCTATATAATAATTAGTATAAACAAGAAATTGTTATAGATAGATAACTTTTCTCAGTATCCTTTGAACAAACGATCTATAACATTTAAAAACCATTTTTAGGAGGAATTTTTACTATGTCACTAATCGGCACAGAGGTTAAACCATTTAAAGCACAAGCATATAGAAACGGAGAATTTCTTGAGGTTTCAGATGCAGACTTCAAAGGTCAGTGGAGTGTAGTTTGTTTCTATCCTGCAGATTTTACATTCGTATGTCCAACAGAGCTTGAAGATCTTCAAGAACAATACCCAGCTCTTCAAGAACTTGGAGTTGAAGTATTCTCAGTTTCTAGAGATTCTCATTTTACACATAAAGCATGGCATGATACTTCAGAAGCAATTGGAAAAATTACTTATACAATGATCGGCGATCCGTCACATACGCTTTCTCGTAACTTCGATGTATTAGTTGAAGAACTAGGTCAAGCTGACCGTGGAACTTTCATCATCGATCCAGACGGCATTATCCAAGCTGTTGAAATTAATGCTGATGGCATTGGCCGTGATGCTAGCACGCTAATTAACAAAATCAAAGCAGCACAATATGTTCGCAACAATCCTGGTGAAGTTTGCCCAGCAAAATGGAAAGAAGGCTCTGAAACACTTAAACCAAGCCTTGATCTTGTAGGTAAAATTTAAGGAGTAGAATCAAATGATACTAGATGCTGATATTAAAGCACAACTTAATCAATATCTTCAGTTGCTAGAAAGCGATATTCTGCTTAAAGTAAGTGCAGGAACTGATAAATTATCAAGTGACATGCTTGCTTTAGTTGATGAACTAGCAACGATGTCTTCAAAAATTAAAGTAGAGAATACAACATTAGAAAGAACACCAAGCTTTAGTGTCAATCGCATCGGGGAAAGCACTGGTGTAACTTTTGCTGGTATTCCTCTTGGGCATGAGTTTACTTCCCTTGTACTAGCTTTATTGCAGGTAAGCGGCAGAGCTCCGAAGGTTGATCAGAAAGTAATCGATCAAGTTAAGGCGATCAAGGGCGAATATCATTTTGAGACTTATGTCAGCTTAAGCTGCCATAACTGCCCTGATGTTGTACAAGCACTAAACGTGATGAGTGTGCTTAATCCCGGCATTACACATACAATGATTGACGGAGCAGCTTTCAAAGAAGAGGTTGAAAGCAAGAACGTTTTAGCAGTTCCAACTGTTTTACTAAATGGGGAAGCATTTGGCAGCGGCCGTATGTCATTGGAAGAAATTCTTGCGAAAATGGGAAGCACTCCAGACCCTTCTGAACTCTCAGAGAAGGATCCATTTGATGTACTTGTTATTGGCGGCGGTCCTTCGGGTGCTAGTGCAGCCGTTTATGCAGCACGCAAAGGCATTCGCACGGGTATTGTTGCAGAGCGCTTTGGCGGTCAGATTATGGATACACTAGGCATTGAGAACTTTATTAGTGTGAAATACACGGAGGGTCCGAAACTCGCAGCAAGCCTTGAGGAACACGTTAAAGAATACGACATCGATGTCATGAATTTACAGCGTGCAAAACGTTTAGAAAAGAAAGACCTGGTTGAAGTTGAACTAGAAAGCGGTGCTATTCTAAAAAGCAAAGCCGTTATCCTTTCAACTGGTGCTCGCTGGCGTAATGTCGGCGTTCCAGGTGAAGCAGAATTTAAGAACAAAGGTGTGGCATATTGCCCGCATTGTGATGGTCCTTTATTTGAAGGAAAAGATGTTGCTGTTATTGGCGGCGGAAATTCCGGCATTGAGGCAGCCATTGATCTTGCAGGCATCGTAAAGCATGTGACTGTGATCGAATTTGCACCGGAGCTTAAAGCCGATTCTGTACTGCAGGAACGCCTTTACAGCCTTCCTAATGTAACAGTCATTAAAAATGCGCAAACAAAAGAAATTACTGGTACTGATAAGGTAAACGGTATTACTTACATTGACCGTGCTACAGAAGAAGAACATCATGTTGAATTACAAGGTGTGTTTGTTCAGATCGGTCTTGTACCAAGTACCGAATGGTTAGGCGATACTGTTGAACGCACAAGAACGGGTGAGATTGTTGTAGACAAACGTGGAGCAACAAGTCTTCCTGGTGTATTTGCTGCAGGAGACTGTACCGACAGCGCGTACAAACAAATCATTATTTCGATGGGATCGGGTGCTACAGCAGCTTTAGGTGCTTTTGATTATCTGATTCGGAATTAATAGAATACAAGCTAGACAGGACATGTCCTGTCTAGCTTGTTTATTTTACAGGTCAACAAAAAAATTAAGTCCTTTATATTCAAAATTACGATAGTAGAAAATCTAACTTATCGATAAATTGAATTGCTTTGGAATATAAAAATAGTTACATTAAAGAGTAAGTATGCCTGGAAAATTCCAAGGCATTTTTTTCTGCACAATTATTTTAGACTATTCTATAGAGACCATTTCTTTATATTTACTGAGGAACTGTCTCTTTAGACTCGATAAAAGGGAGAGTAAAATTCCATGAATCTTTATAAAAAAGTCTTCAAAGAGTATTGGAACCCATACATCGCTATCGGTATTGCCGGCCTTGTTAGCGCCTTTTATTTTGGAATTACAGGTACTGTTTGGGCGGTTACCGGGGAATTTACAAGATTCGGCGGGCACATTTTAGAATGGTTTGGGATTGATGTATCGCAATGGGCGTATTTCCAACTAGTGGGACTCGAAGGAAATCCTATTAGCCGTACAGATGGCTGGATTGTCATCGGGATGCTTATCGGTGCAATGATTTCCATCTTATTAAGCAGCAGTTTCAAAATTCGGATACCGAAACAAAAGAGAAGGCTCTTTCAAGGATTTATCGGGGGAATCATCGCAGGATTTGGTGCTCGTCTTGCGCTTGGCTGCAATTTAGCGGCCTTTTTCACGGGTGTACCTCAATTCTCATTCCATGCATGGATCTTTATGGTGACCACAGCCATCGGAACCTTCTTTGGTGTTAAAGTTGTAAGTACAAAATGGTGGCGAGGAAAGCCAACCATGATAAAGGGCCGGATAAGCCCAGCTGGAAATTCAGATGTCAAGAAAAAGAATATCCAGCCCATTATGGGCCTCGTTTTTGCTATTCTATACCTGGCAATCATTTTTTACTTTTTCGCATTAGGCAAGAGCATTCTCGCGGTTGCTTGTATCGCAGGAGCCTTGTTTGGTATACTCATTGAACGCGGGCAAATTTGCTTCACTTCTGCTTTTCGCGATTTATGGATCAGCGGCCGTGCCGTGATGTCAAAGGCAATTGCGGTTGGAATGATGATCAGTGTTGTCATTACATTTTTCTATATTCAAAGCGGCTCACTCGCTCTTATCAAAGTAGCTGCTCCCAGCACGGCGATTGGCGGCCTCCTCTTTGGGTTTGGCATTGTGCTTGCAGGTGGCTGTGAAACGGGAATGATGTATCGGGCAATGGAAGGCCAATTATTATATTGGGTAGTCGGCGCTGGCAACATTATTGGAGCGACAGTACTAGCCTATGGCTGGGATCATCTCGGCATCTACCATGCCCTTGTGGAAAATTGGCCGAAAGTTAATTTAATTGAACAATGGGGACCGATGGGAGCCTTATTTGGAACAATGGCCATGCTGGCTGCCTGGCTTTTATTCTCAAATTGGTGGGAAAAACGATTCCGTTACGGAACAGGAATCAAACAGCCAAAAACGGAACGGATGTCTCACGTTACCAAGGAGGTATAATTCATGTCCCAGATAATAGATGTCAACTATACATTAGATATTCGCGGTGAACCTTGACCATATCCTGTTATTTATGCGCTGGATGCGCTAAAAACAATGAAAATTGGAGAGATCCTTCAAGTTATTGCGGATTGTCCACAATCTTTTCGCAGTGTGCCGGAAGAAGCCGTCAAACACGGATACCAGCTTCTAGCAGAGCCCGAGAAATTTGGACAGGATATTTATTTTTATATTAAAGTCGTTCAATAAACAACATCCAAAGTACCCGGGTAAAGTAGAAATGCATCAAGTCTACTTAACGGGTACTTTTTTTAACAGCCATCTACATATTTAATTAACTTCTGAAGCTTTTCACCAATTGGTCCATAACCCATGTCGTTCTGGCACCAGTCATTCCTGTGCTCGGGACCTGACTAAATCCCATTGTTAAGTCCGCAACAATTCTTTCAACAAGGGGTTGATGCACATGCTGGAGCGCTGAAAAGTTCCATTGCTGAATTCCACTGTCTGTCGTCAGCAAAACAGGATTAGGACCAAATGTAGAAAAGGTTATCTTCCCTTTATTTCCAATAATTTCATTCAAATCGACGGATTCATAGGCAGAAAAACACCAAGATCCAACCCCATGGACGCCAGATTCAAATTGATAGGTACCTGTTACAATATCCTCAGCCCGATAGTAGCCTGCTTGATTTGAAGCGAAGCCTTGCACATCCTTTATAGGCCCTAGTAAAAAGTCTAATAGATCAAGTGTATGGCAGCCTAAATCAAAAAACAGCCCTCCGCCAGATAATTCAGGCTGGATTCTCCATGGAGGACTTTGGTTGTTCCTTACATCTTCGGCAGCCTTTTGATAGTGTGTGGTTGAAACGAAACGGACTTCACCAATCTCCTTACTTTCTAATAACTTTTTAATCTTAATAAATTTTGGCTGTGCTCTCCGGTAATAGGCAACATATAATGGAACGCCTGCAGCCTTGCAGGCAGCAATCATTTCATTGCATTCTGCAAAATCAAGCGCCATTGGTTTTTCTACATATACAGGCTTTCCGGCCTTTGCCGTTTTAATTGTGTATTCCTTATGTGAGCTAGGTGGTGTCGCAATATAGATTGCGTCGACTTCTGGATCATTAATGAGCGCATCCGCATCATCATACCATTTCCTCACGTGATGCCTTTTTGCATAATCTTCCGCAAGCTTTCCCGTTCTCCTCATAACAGCCACCAACTCAGAGTTTGCAGCCTTTTGAAATGCGGGTCCGCTTTTCACTTCTGTTACATCACCGCAGCCAATCATTCCCCAACGGACTTTTGCCAGCTCCATTGCCCTAGCCCCCTTTCTGTGTTACAGCACATTTGAGTCCGATCTTAGCTAGAACAGTTTCCTCCATTAGTATCAATGACTTCTTTATACCAATAATAGCTTTTCTTCTTTATTCGGCGGAGATCGTGGTTTCCTTCCTCATGCTGATTCACATAGACGAAACCGTAACGTTTTTGGAAACCGTTTAACCAGCTTAACAAGTCGGTGAAGGACCACACGCAATAACCGAACAAATCAATTCCATCTGAAATGGCCTCTTGAATAGCGATAATATGAGAACGGAGGTACTCAATGCGGTAGTCATCATGGATGTCATCCCCCTGTTCCAGCTGATCATATTCACCCAATCCATTTTCACTAATCAATATTGGTAAATCATAACGGCTAGTTATTCTGCGTAAAGCGATTCTTAACCCTTGAGGATCAATGTTCCAATCCCAATTTGTTCTTTCGACATTTGGATTGGCAGTCGTTTTAAATAATCCCGGTATTCCCGAATCCTTTGATGTCCCTTTTTCACCGGTTGTATTCATTTCCCCTGCGCCTACTCCACCCTCTAAAGGATTGCTTTCATAAGTTGTTGACTGATAATAGTTTACTCCCATAAAGTCTGGCTTGCCCTCTTGCAATAATTCGAAATCCCCTTCTTCAATCCTAGGCGCAACTCCTTTTTCCACCAAATAGCACCATGCCAATTTCGGATATTTCCCCCATGCATATATATCCATCCACCAATAATTATTTAACTCTTCTGCATTTTCAGCTGCTAGGACATCTATCGGATTGGAAGACGCGACATAAGCAGGTGAATAGGCAAAGCTAGGGCCAATTTTCCCATCAGGAATATATTTGCGAAATTCCTTAATGACACTGGCATTGGCAAGATTGGCATGATGATTGACCTGGTAAAATCGTTTTTCATCATTCATCCCCGGCGGGTGTGTAGCATGAAGATATCCATGGCTTGTAAATATATTTTGTTCATTTAGGCTGACCCAATATTTCACACGATCACCGAAGCGTTTAAATAATTCAACACTATAATTTGTAAAATCCTCAATAATTCTTCTGGATTCCCATCCGCCATATTCTTCTTGAAGCGACTGCGGCAAATCCCAATGATATAGAGTCAAGATTGGTTCGATGTTATATTTGATTAATTCATTAATTAAATGATCGTAGAACTCGATTCCTTTTTCATTGACATTCCCACGTCCATTAGGGAAAATTCGGGTCCAGGCAACAGAAAAACGATAGGCTTTTAATCCCATTTCCGCCATCAATGCAACATCTTCCCGATAACGATGATAGTGATCTACAGCGATATCCCCTGTAGTCCCTTTATATGTCTTTCCCGGGATCCGGACAAACTGATCCCAATTCGAAATCCCTTTTCCATCCTTATTCCACGCACCTTCCACTTGATAGGCAGCAGATGCTGCTCCCCACAAAAAATCTTTCGGGAAACATTTTAGTGTTTGATGTATCATTTTACACACCCCTTTTTCATTTGGAATTGCTACTCTTTTCGCTGGCTGATTTAAGCTTGTCGCCCTTCGGAAAACCGCTTCTTTTTTTTATGAACAGATTGCCTTTGCAAGAAATGGTACAGTGCGCCAATTAGATTGGAGTCATTGCCAAACTGGCATCTTTCAACCTGAATCGTTAAGTCATTTTGGCTGCGCTTCATCTGATATAGAATTTCATTAATCTGTTCAATAAAACCTGTGCGGCTGCTGATGGCTCCGCCAATCAAAATCTTCTCCGGATCCAGCATATACTGCAAATTATAAATTCCAACGGCTAGGCGTTTCATGAATTTGTCTATTTCATCCTTAACTTCCTCGTCCCCATTTTCAGCTAATTCGAACACGTTTTTGCCATTAAGGCTATCTGGGTCCACTCCTTTTCGCTTGGCTACTTTATTAATTAATCCCCCAACCGCAGCTACAGAGCTGAACGTCTCTCCTTCTGACTTTCCGAGATAATCTTCCATAATCATATAGCCAAATTCACCACAAAACTGATTTTTCCCATGGCGAATCCTTTTATTAAGAACTACTGCTCCGCCAATTCCGGTGCCAATCACTAGACATAGATAATCCATTACATCGTTTGCAGCACCAATCCACCCTTCAGCTAACGCAGCACAGTTTGCATCATTTTCCATTTCAACCGGCAGCTGTGTTGTTTCCTGAAGAAGTTTCTTCATATTCGGTCCATGAATATAAGGAAGAGCACTTAGGCCAGCAATAAACCCTGTTTCAACATTTACGGCACCTGGCATACTAATAGCCATTCCTTTTAAATCATGAATTTTTTGATAGTCCTTTACAATAAAATATACTTGTTCCACAAACAATTCGAGACTCTCTTTAGGAGTAGGTACAGAGGATTTTTCTATAAACTCCCCGGATGCATTCATAAGAGCGTATTTAATAGAGGAACCTCCAACATCTAGAACCGCATAGTAATTCACCAAACAACCTCCTATCAACCATTTAAAACAGAATATCTCTCAATGAGGTCTTACTACCTATTAAAACGGGATGGAGATGTTCACTGTTTTGTTCCGCATGACTCACGGATAATTAATTCGGAGTCAATTAATACAGGCTTTAGTTGTGATTCTCCATTTATTAAGTCATTCAGCATATATGCTGATAATTTTCCAAATTTCTCTTTATCCTGTTTAACTGAAGTAAGTTTTGGGTCACTATAACGGCAGGCAGCAATATCATCACATCCAATTATGCGAATATCGTGAGGAGCCTGAAGTCCCTCCTCCTTCAGTGCCCTTAATGCACCAAGCGCCATCAAGTCAGAGATGGCAAAAATAGCTTCAGGATATTCTTGGCATTTTAGGATTTTCTTCATTGCCTCATACCCGCTTTTCTCATGAAAATCCCCATACTGAATCCATTCTTCCCGAACATCTAAACCAAATTGATTCATAGCCTCAAAGAATCCCTTATTTCTTAAATTAGAAATGGTTGAATCCCATTTCCCTCCTATATAACCAATCTTTTTTATTGAATGTAGGTAAAAGAACTCAACTACCTTTCTTGATAAATCAATATTATCCGTCATGATGTAACTAGATTTCGGACCCTTTAATTCAATATCAATCCCGATGCAAGGGAAACCTTCCTTTGCTAAATCAAAGACAGCTTCCTCAACCTCCTCCCCTGCAATGACTAAACAGCCATCTACATGGAAATGTTTGCATCGTGCTAAATAACTCCCATTATCTGATTGAAAAAGTTCATTGGAAAACATTAAAATATCATAGCCAAGTAAACCAATATTTTTTTTAAATGATGATATCACCTCATTAAAGTAAGGGTGTGTCATATCAACATTAATTTTCCCGGCATAAATAAGACCGATCAGATTAGACTTTTTCCTTGCTAATGTTCTAGCAGAAAAATTGGGCTCATACCCCATTTTCGTAATGACATCCATTACCTGTTTCTTCGTTTTCTCACTAACGCCTGCATAATTATTAATTACCTTTGAAACAGTGCCTTGGGAAACACCCGCCATTTGTGCTATATCTTTAATCGTTAAATTCATCTCTAATCCCTTCTATTTCTTGCGGAAATATTTGATAATTAATTGCTAGATTACTAAGAGTTTAAACAGATAACAAGGATATTTCACGAAAAGCTCCTATTTAACAGAACCTTCGGTAATACTTGAAATAAACAAACGGTTAAATAATAAGAAAATAATTAAAAGCGGCACAGTTGCCCAGAATACTCCGGACAAAATCATTCCGAAATCAACATTCTGTGTATTGCTCAATTGGGCTAAGGCTACTTGTATCGTATACTTTTCCGGATCTCTTAATACGGTAAACTGCCAGAGGAACTCACCCCAAGCTGCAGAAAAGACGATAATCCCTAACGTTGCAAATGCTGGAAGGATAATCGGAAGTACGATGCTTCGATAAATTTTAAAATTGGAACACCCATCTAATTTCGCAGCTTCGATTAGCTCGTCAGGTATAGATTCACTAATATATTGTCTCATTAGAAAAATACCGAGCGGATTTAAGAAGAATAATATCATCACACCTGGCAATGTATCGAGGAATCCCGCCTTGGATATTAAGAAATACTGTGGGATTAATCCTAATTGCGGAGGAATGATCATCGTTAAAAGAATGGCCGTGAACAAAATATTTTTTCCTCGAAATTTAAATTTTGCAAAGGCAAATCCAGCTAATGAACTAATAAATAAAACAACAATGGTTACAATCGAACAAACAATGAATGAATTCCACATCGCTTGAAAGAAATCAATTTTATCCAGAACCTTTTTAAAGTTATCGATTAACAAGCTCCCTGGTGCAATGGTTGGAGGAATAGAGTTATAAGCAGAACTAGGACTCGTTGCCATGACGAACATCCAATAAAACGGGAACAATGAAAATAATGATACGATGGACAAAAGTACATAAATGAGGATTCTGCTAACAGGGGTGCTTTTTCTTTTTTCCAATCCACTCATGCGTTTTCCCCCCGCTTCTTTCTGCCGTTCCCTGCAATTAAAGTTGTATTAATAACTGCAAATACGGTAATCAGCACTAAAAGAATAATGGCCGTTGCAGATGCTGTACCAAAGGATTGCAATTTAAATGCATCCCGATACAAATACATAACAATTGTCATCGCCTCATCTCTCGTAAATGCACTATTTCCTAAAAAGACGGTAGGTTCTGAGAATAGCTGTAATGCCCCAACAGTCGAGGTGAATACTGTTAAGATGATAAATGGCTTCAGCATCGGCATCGTAATGTAAATCAGCTGCTGAAATTTATTTGCCCCATCAATCGTCGCCGCTTCATATAAGTCATTTGGAATACTTTGAATGCCAGCAAGATATATTATTGTGTTATAGCCTACCCATCTCCAAAATACCATAATGGAAATAGCCATTTTCGTCCCCCATTCAGAACTGCTCCAATTGACCGGATCAACGCCTGCCAAACTTAACAAATAATTGACCAAGGAAGATTCGTGATCGCTAAACAGTACGCTAAAAATAAGGGCTACAGCCACCATAGAAGTAATATACGGCATAAAAATCGTAACTCTGAAAAAGTTTCTAAATTTTAAAAAAGCCAGGTTCAGCAAAAAAGCAAAAATGATTCCAAATACTAATTGCGGAGCGGTGCCCATAATTCCCATAACAATTGTATTATAAACTGATTTCCAAAATAGAGGATCCATTAAGACAATTTTAAAATTTGATAATCCAACAAACTCCATTGGACTCAAGCCATTCCATTTTTGGAATCCTAAATAAATACTAAATAGTGCTGGATATAAACCAACAAGGGAAAAAATGATAAAGAAAGGTGCAATATATAGATAGCCCGAAATCATATCCTTTTTCTCCTCAGACCGATATCGCCTCTTTCTTACCTTTTTCTTCCTTGGCACTAGATCTGTACTCATGTCTCCCTTCTTCCTCACCTTTTCCTTATTACTTTCAACATGCATTTTCACACCTCTTTTCCGATCAATAGGCGGAAAGTGAAGCCCTTAAGCTCCACATCCACCCCTAAAATCTATTAACCTAGCGATTTAATAAATCCTTCGCACGCTTAACAGCTTCGTTCCATTCCTTTTCTGGATCTGCCCCTTTAGATTGGACATTCTTTAAGGCATTTAACACTTCCTGGTAAACAGGGAAATACTTTTCCCCTTTGTAGATAGCGCCGTTGATATCTTGGGCAGCTTTCGCAAAAACAGGTGCTGTTGCCTGCCCGCCAAAGAACTCATCCTCATTATTCTTAAATTCATCCATCTCATAAACAGAAGGTGCAGATGGAAATAGTCCTTTAGTCTGGAATGATTTCAATTGATTATCAGGTGAAACTAACCATTCAACAAATTCATATGCTTCTTTCGCATTTTTTGTTTCCTTTGGAATGGCGATAAAAGAGCCGCCCCAGTTTGCTGCAAATTCTGATGGCAGGGTAGCTACTCTCCATTTACCGATCGCTTCTGTTGCATTCCCTTCCATCCAGCCTTTCAGCCAGCCTGCACCTAACTCTGCTGCAAATTCTCCTTTATTAACTGCATTTGCCCATTCCGGCGACCACATTTCAAATTTCCCTACAATGCCTAACTCATTTAATTTAACTGCATAGTCATAGGCGTTTTTAACCGCATTGCCGTCCTCTTCCAGCAATAATTCTCCTTCAGGATTAAGGAATGTTTCTTCTGCTGCATCTAAATAAGCTCTGAATGCCATTTCAATACTATCAATAAACGGTTTGCCCGTTTGTTCTTTTACTTTTAAACCCGCTTCTTCAAATGCCTGCGGTGAACTAATTAAATTCGCTACCTCATCTGGTTCAGTCGGCAGACCTGCTTCTTCAAACACATCCATGCGGTAGTATAATGCTTTCGGCCCGATATCTGTTGGTAAACCTATTAAGAAATCTCTTTTATTGTTTTCACCAGTGCTCCATTTCCAATCCAAGTATTGATCTTTAATATCCTTTGCTCCAAGGTCATATAAATTTTCAAAGCGATCTTGCGCTGCTTTAAAACGGTCTAACTGGTCAATTTCTAGCATTGAAATATCTGGAGCACCGCTTCCAGCCGATAATGCTGTGAATAATGCATCATGGTGCTCTGCTGTTTCAGCCGCTCGGACTTTTATTTTTACATTTGGATTTTCTTTTTCGTATTCTTTAGCTAATTCTTCATAGCCAGTTGCACCAAACGTCCAAAAATTTAAGGTAATTTGTTTATCTTCGTTTTCAACATCATCTGAAGATGATTTTTCATTATTATTACAAGCTGCTAATGTAAATGCCAGGGCTGTCGATAATCCTATAGCGACCAGTTTTTTTAAGCTTCTCACTTTTCATTCCCCCCACTTTTTTTAGCTATTAATCATTTACAAAATCAAAAACCCCACTAAAGCAATCAATTTCCTTTTTGTATTATTCACCTTCTTTTTTGAAATTTGAGCCTTAAAACAAAATTATTGCAAGATAACTCGGAAACCGATTTCTAAAATCGTGAAGAAGTTTCGTGTTTTTTATAAAAGAAACCGCTTTCAATCCAGATTATAAACCTAATATTCTGAAAAATCAACATTTTTTCAGAAACCGGTTTCTGTAATTTTTAAAAATCCTCTCTCCTTTCTTAATCGCTTCGTTTATTGTTAATTAGCAATCAACTATATGTTTTTATTCCAATAAAAAGGGTATCTACCAAAGGAATATGAATGGAGGAGGATTCTAGTGGAAAATAAAAAGACGAAACAATTAAAACAATACATCATCGATAACCAAGGAAAGCACGCATTAACGACTAACCAGGGATTAAAAATGGCTGAGGATGAATTTTCTTTAAAGGCCGGGCAAAGAGGCCCTACCCTCATGGAGGACTTTCACTTTCGTGAAAAGATGACCCATTTTGATCATGAACGGATTCCTGAACGAGTTGTTCATGCACGCGGTGTTGGAGCACATGGCTTTTTTCAGCTTTATGATTCCCTAGAAGCATACACGAAAGCCGATTTTCTCACAGATCCTTCCAAAATAACACCCGTGTTTGTACGCTTTTCAACAGTACAGGGATCAAGAGGGTCTAATGACACAGTAAGGGATGTACGCGGATTTGCCACTAAATTTTATACAGATGAGGGCAATTATGATTTAGTCGGAAATAATATGCCTGTATTCTTTATTCAAGATGCAATTAAGTTTCCTGATTTTGTCCATGCGGTCAAACCAGAACCTCATAATGATATCCCCCAAGGGGCCAGCGCACATGATACCTTTTGGGATTTTATTGCACAGAATCCAGAGTCAGCTCATATGGTTATGTGGCACATGAGTGATCGAGCCATCCCGCGCAGCTACCGAATGATGGAAGGTTTTGGCGTTCACACCTTCCGGCTCATTAATGCAGAAGGACAAGCCCATTTTGTGAAATTCCACTGGAAACCCGCCTTAGGTGTTCACTCATTAGTCTGGGATGAAGCACAAAGGATTGCTGGGAAAAATCCAGATTTCCATCGGCAAGATTTATACGAAGCAATTGAAAAGGGAGATTTTCCTGAATGGGAGCTCGGATTACAGTTAATTCCGGAAGAGAAGGAACATGCATTTGATTTTGATATTCTAGATCCGACAAAATTATGGCCAGAAGAAGAAATTCCCGTGAAAAGAGTCGGCAAAATGACATTAAACCGGAATGTCGATAACTTCTTTGCCGAAACAGAACAAGTGGCCTTTCACCCTGGTCATGTTGTACCTGGCATTGATTTTTCAAATGATCCTCTTTTGCAAGGCCGGCTATTCTCCTATACTGACACACAATTATCCCGGTTGGGCGGGCCGAACTTCCACCAAATCCCAATCAATCAGCCTGTGTGTCCTTTTCATAATAATCAGCGAGAGGGCATGCACCAAATGGCGATTCATCAAGGCCAAACAAGCTATCACCGCAACGGCATAAATGATAATCAGCCAGCTCCCGTTCCAATCGAACAAGGAGGATACGAGCATTTTCAAGAAAAGATTGACGGACATAAAATTAGAGGACGCAGTGAAAGCTTTCTAGACTTTTATTCCCAAGCAAAATTATTCTATAACAGCCTGGCTCCATTCGAACGGCAGCATGTAAAAGATGCATTTAGCTTCGAACTTGGAAAATGCAAATCTGATAGGGTGAAAGCTAATGCAGTAGCTCTTTTGAATCATATTGACCGCCAATTGGCACAAGGGATAGCTGACAATATCGGCGTGCCTTTGCCTAAGGAAAATCTCGAAATAAAATCAGATAAAATATCTCCTGCACTAAGCATGGCCAATACTATCTACAAACCCGATTCCAAAAATGTCGCGATTGTATTGAATGGGAATCCGAATCTGCCCCTTCTGTCAGAATGGGTTCAGACTCTAGCAAATCACCGTTTAAATTATAGCATCGTTGATAAAAAGGTTTCTCGTTTCGATGATTTCTTAAAAGTAACCGATACGTATAACACAACAGATCCCTGCTTTTTTGATGCTGTTTTAGTCATTAGTAATGAATCTCTTATACCGACACCTGTCCTTGAATTCATGGAAACAACCTTTATACACTATAAACCTTTAGCTCTTGCTCTAAGTAATCCTCATGCATTAGATTCCAGCAGGATAAATTTAGAGGGTGAAGGAGTGTTTAATTTATCAGACACCACGATTGAATCATTTATTAAAGGCATTGCCCAAGACCGCTTCTGGAATCGATAAGACAAGATCAGGTTCAAAACTACTAAACTAGTTTCACCCATGAAAAAAGGGGTAGATTACAAATGAAGGAGCTGATAGAAATGAGGAAGAAAATTGCTGTTTTAGTAACAGATCATTTTGAGGACTCAGAATACACAGAACCAGTAAAAGTGTTTAAGGAAAAAGGTTATGAGGTAACAACCATTGAAATCGAAGAAGGAAAAAAAGTAAAGGGAAAACAAGGACAGAGTGAAATCATTATTGATAAAAGTATAAATGATGTTTCCCCAGAGGATTTTGATGCATTATTCATCCCAGGGGGTTTTTCTCCAGATATTCTTCGTGCCGATGAACGTTTTGTTCATTTTAGCAAAGCATTTATGGATGCGAAAAAACCAGTATTAGCTATTTGTCATGGCCCACAGCTGCTCATCACCGCGGAAACACTTGAAGGACGTGATGTGACCGGATATAAATCTATTCATGTAGATTTAAAGAATGCCGGCGGAAACGTCCATGATAAAGAAGTGGTTGTTTGCCAAAATCAGCTAGTTACTAGCAGACAGCCGGATGACATACCAGCATTTGTTCAGGAATCGTTGCGAATAATAGGATAGCTAGTAAGCAGAAGGGGCTTCCTTCTGCTTGCACTTTTGAGGAAATATAACTAGCAGAAAGGAAAGGTATATGAGAGAATCTTTCATTTCGCCATAATTAATAGAGTTGAAGTAGCAGAATATCAAGAAACTGATTAGATTTATGATATTCTTGTTCCATTCCTAATAAGTTCATCAGGTTTTAAAAGTACGACATCCCCCTCTTCCGGAACTCCGCCGATTACTAATACCTCAGATTTATACCCTGCAATACGCATTGGCGGAAAATTAACGACTCCTACCACTTGACGTCCACAAAGCTGTTCCGGTCTATATCTCCGTGTAATTTGTGCGGAAGAATGTTTTATGCCGAGTTCTTCTCCAAAGTCAATTTCTAGTTTTATTGCAGGTTTCTTTGCTTCAGGAAAAGCTGCTGCCCGAATGACAGTGCCTACACGAATGTCTAATTTTAGAAAGTCTTCTAGTTTTGCCATACTTAACTAACCACCTTTATACTATTTCCATTGCCCAATCATTTCTGAACCAAACTAAGTTCCTTTTCATTAGCAGATCTTTTGAATGGCCATATTAATATTCCAATTCCAAGTAGTAAAAAAAGAAGCCCCAACAAAGAAGTTATGTTTAAGTACTCCCCTAATAAGAAAACGCCTAATACCGCTGCTGTTAATGGTTCGGCTAACGTAAGTGTAACGGCAGTTGATGCAGAGACATGGATAAGACCTTTAGCAAATAGGAGGTAGGCAATCCCCGTCGCCATAATACCAAGTTGCAGACTTGCCCCCACACCTCGAACACTCAATATCCAAGACATATCAAAAATAAATAAACAGGGAGATAACCAGATCGCACTGAGAGTGAAAACAACTGCTACTACTGATAATGATGAACGGCCTTCAACTAAAGTACTACTGACAAGCGCATAAATAGCAAAGGATAAGCCAGCCCCAAGAGCCATTGCTATACCGATAGGATCTACATATACAGATTCTTTATTACTAAAGAGCAATAGACACCCTATTATTGATAAGAAAGTTGAACACCACCAAACCTTAGCTGGACGTTTTTTAAAAAATAGCCATTCGATGAAACCTGATAAGATAGGGGCACTCCCTATAGCAACCACAGTCCCTATGGCCACTCCCGTAATCGATACTGCCGAGAAAAATAGGGGCTGATACAATGCCATGCTTAATGAAGCCAATATCGTTGCCTTGATTGGCCAATGTTTAAAATCTAATTTTCCTATTAGCAGAACCATTAATCCTAAAAATATCCCTCCTACCGCAAGGCGAGTGGCTCCAATGGCAATCGGATGTGCTGTTACTGGGGCAAATGCCTGAGTGGTCCCCGTGGTCCCCCATAGTATGGCTGCAAGTAATATTAATAAAGGAGACAATTTCCCTTTCATGCTGCTCACCTCAATAAAAAAATAAAAAGGATAGTAAACTTATCATAGAAAATTTTTTAAAAATTTCCTTTACCAAGTTTAATAACCCTTTTATCCATTATTAAGAATTCTATATTTTTGCGGAGCTATTGACTCACAGCGGACAAACCATCTAGTAAACGATGAGGCATTCTCAAAACCTAATTCCTCACTAATCTTTGAGATGGTCCACATTGTTGAATTTAATAAATGTTTAGCCTCTTTCAAACGAAGATCAGAAATATAATCTTTCGGACTCTTCCCTGTTCTCTTCTTAAACCATGCTGAATAATATACTGGATGATAGTGTTCTATTTCTGCTAAAGTTTCTAACTTAATTGGTTCTTTAAAATGCTTATGGATATAGTCAATAGATGGTGTATTAGAACCAGGCAGTTTGTTGGTCACATATCTAGTTAAATCTACTAAAGAGGCTGTATTCGCCTGATTCCTCGCCTCCTCCAATAACAAATAACGGATAGAAGTCCACTGTCTATCTAACTCCATATACATGCTTCGTGTATTCTCTGGAAGGTATTGTATGGGAATATCTAAAATTAAAAACTCATTCCTATCCATAGATCGGTAAGTATGAACAAATTGGGGAGGAAGATAGAAACAGGAATCTGAATTCAGCTTTATCTCTTGTCCTTTCGTTTGTATCTCTAAGGAGCCTTGTAATGGGAATAGAAATTGCCCGAACTCATGCTGGTGAGATTTAAACTCTCTAGAATAAGACCTTTTCTCACAAATGACTTGATTGATTCTTTCCATTATGCTCCTCCTTCCCCTGTCTTTAACATAATTATAGTTCTAAACAAAGATGTAATAAAGAAATTGTAAAAATCAAGGACAAGAAATGGAACCATTAATCCCTAGTCTTTCCTCTAATCAAAATAGTCATGTATTCTTTAATACCCCGGCAAGTTCACAAAGGGAGTGGTATTGTTTAATCTGATAGTTCCGTCCTTCCTTTTGCAAATAATTTTTCTCACAAAATTGTGTTAATACATGCAGCAAGTGCCGATAGGATACTCCTAAATAATCACAAACGGTTACATGCTTCTCCTTATAGAACCCTTTATCTGCCGTCTGCAATATAAAATCCGCAAGCCGATTTTCGAGGGGAAAAGCGAGGCTCTGAGAATATTTTGCTGCCATTTGCGTCGCTTTTACACTTAAAAATTTAGTTAATTCTCGTAGAAATTTTGCATCATTCAGCAATTGGGGGCGATATCGATGAAACGGAATCGCAAAGCAAATGGTCTTTGTTGATGCTTGGATTCCCTTTGTATAATACACATCATTTAATAATTCCATTTCCCCGATGTAATCATTGGCATTAATAAAATTTATTAATGATACTTTTCCATTTTGATGTGTTACATATATTTTGGCTTTCCCTTCCATTACATAAAATAAAAAATCCGGTCTCATGCCCTCTTGAATCATCCATTCATCCCGTTGGTATTCGTGCACTTCTATAAATGCTTCTACTGGAAAGGAAAATAGATGGGCAATTGAGTGATTCTGCAAATATAATCTTTTTTTCTCACCTTTGTAGACTTCCATATTTCACCCCAGAACATGAGATATCTCATATTATACTCATTTCATTCCATGATATCATGCAACCAATGAGGAGGATAATAATGAACACACAACGCTGGATGGGTACACATTTTTTTAGTTTTTTTATGACATGGGGCATTTTTCTGCCTTATTGGTCTGGGTGGATGATTTATACAAAAGGAATTACTGTCTCACAAGCTAGCTTAATCATGAGCTTTGGATTAATCGCGAGAGGCCTGTCCACATTATTTGCCTTTCCTTATTTATCCGGGAGATTTAGCAGTAAAAGTCTTTTACATGTGGCGGGAATCGGCACATTGGTATCTATTATTTGTTATATTCCAGCAAGCTCCTTTACAGGTTTACTAATAGTAACAATCGTTTTACATATTTTCTATCCTACACTTATGCCTGCTTTAGATAGTGCTGCCAGTGTCCTTGTACAAAGTAAACAATTAAAGCACTATGGAAAAAGCCGTCAATGGGGATCCATCGGATTTGTCTCTGTCGGTATGATTTTAACCATATTTACAGGCATGTTTGGAGAGGAAATGATTTTTTGGGCCCTATTGCTTGGAATAATTGGATTTGTTTGTCTTGGATTCATGCATGCACCCGATATTTTATCTAAAAAGCCGCAAGCAGATAAAATACAGAAAGCAGGCATGCTACATTTATTCCGGATCAAACACTTTGGTTTGGTACTCATGATTGTCATTTTACTGCAAGCATCACATGCAACCTATTATAATTATGGGTATATTTTTCTGAAGGATATCCATGCACCCATCCCTCTGATTGGCCTGATTATTAACATTGCCGTACTTGCAGAGATTGCCTTCTTCTCAATTGCAGACAAACGCTTTAATAAATTTTCCGTAGGTACTCTACTGACAGTATCAGCAATTGGTTCTTCCGTTCGTTGGATCGTAATATTTGCCTTTCCAAATGTAATTGTTTTCTGTATCGCACAAACATTCCATGCTTTCTCGTTTGCTATGGGGCATTATGCCTTTATGAAATATTTAATCAGCAACATTCCACATGCGCAGATACCGAAAGCACAAGGCATATACTCAGCACTTGCTCTCAGCTGGAGCACCGCAGTGTTTACAATTTTCGGAGGCTATTTATACGAAATTAAACCACAATATGCCTTTATCGGAATGATTGTTTGTGCCTTGCCAGCCATGCTGATTGCGCTTGTATATCGGAAACTAGAACTTAGAAAGGAAGTTCTCATTTCTATTTAACTGTCCTGTTAATCATTTCGAAATCCATCCAATATTTTCAACTTCACAATCCTAGTAAAAAAGATGAAATTTATCTGGTTAGATAAGTCTCATCTTTTTTATAAGTATGTAAATCAACGGACCTTCCTTTAAAAAGACCTTCCGATAAGCAAAATCATCGCGGAAGGTCTTCCCTTTTGCTTGTTAACACAATACATATAGACTCAATTCCATTCATTCGCTGCGATTATATTTATCTTTAGATTCATTGCAGTTTATTAAAATAACATCCGTGTTAAACTATGTACTAGTATTTTTGTGAGGGATGTGTCTTATATGGATTTTTTCCAAAGCCAAGAAACACTTACCAGCTTTGAGTGGATCCTTCGAGCTGTTGCAGCTTTTTTCTTTTTATTAGTTGTTACGAGAGTATTGGGTCAGCGTGCCATTTCCCAATTAAGGCCACTTGATTTCGCAATTGCATTAGTCATTGGAAACATTATTGCCCATCCACTATCAGATGAAAAACTTGGGCTTAAAGGATCGATCATAACAACGAGCGTATTAGTGGTCTTATATCTTGGCGGCATTTATACAATCCTAAAATGGCCATGGTTTAGGAGAATAATTACTCCCGCACCCATTACCATCGTCAAGAATGGTGAGATCATTTATAAAGGATTAAAAAAAGCAAGAATATCCATTGATGTGTTACTAGAAGAATTACGGGAAGAAAAAATAGAAGATGTTAAGAAAGTAGCTTTAGCCATTTGGGAGGCAGATGGGAAGTTCTCAGTATTTTTGGATCCAAAATACGAACCTTTAACCCCTTCATTCATGAAGCTGGAAACACAGCCATTCGATTTCCCAAAGACCATTATTAAAGAAGGGAAAATTAACTCCAAGGAGTTAAAACAGATTCAAAAGAGCGAAGAATGGGTTATTTCTAATTTAAAAAGTTTATATCAGACCGAGGTAAAGGATGTTCTATTAGCCACCCTTGATAAACAGGATAATCTTAAGGTTTTTTTATATAAATAAATCGTATAGAAGCTTACATGTTACTATAGTCAAAGTAAAACACAACTCTCATCCCTTATAGTCCTCAAAAACATATTTTTGTTAAGTAAAAAAAAGCACGCTGGCTGCGTGCAAAAAAATTAATTTGATAAATCACAATCCTTTAGCGGGATCAATTTCGTCTTTTTCGTAAATTTATATCCAAGCCATAAAATAAGGAACAAAGGTAATCCTATATAAGAAACTAATATCCCATTCCAATCAATATGATCCCCTAGAAATGCCGAATAATTTTGTCCTAATACGACAAAGCCACAAACCGCGAACGCGAAAATAGGGCCAAATGGAAATAATTTCGCTTTGTAGGGTAAGAGGTTTAAGTCTTTTCCTTGAGCAACAAATGCCTTGCGGAATCGATAGTGACATATGGCAATTCCAAGCCATGCGATAAATCCTGACATCCCTGAAGCGTTTAATAACCAAACATAAACAGTACCATCACCAAATAATGAAGCCAAGAAAGCAAGTGTTCCGACTAAAGATGTTACAATCAGCGCATTTACAGGAACCCCTCTTTTATTTAATTTTCCAAGAAACTTAGGCGCTTTTCCTTCACGGGCTAAATTCCAAAGCATACGTGTCGAAGCATACATTCCTGAGTTGCCGGCAGACAGCACGGCTGTTAAGATCACTGCATTCATTACAGAAGCAGCAAAAGCAATTCCTGCTTTTTGGAAAACAATCGTGAATGGGCTAACCGTTACCTCACTGCTTGCAAGGTTCCCATTTGTATAAGGAATGATTAAACCGATCACAAAAATCGCTAGAATATAGAATAAAAGGATCCGCCAAAAAACTGATTTTACAGCCTTTGGGATGGATTTACCAGGATCATCGGTTTCACCCGCTGCGACACCAAGCAATTCTGTTCCTTGGAAAGAGAAGCCTGCCGCCATAAAGATGCCAAGCATTGTCATAAAGCCGCCATGGAATGGTGCATCTCCAACCGTAAAATTCTTAAAGCCAATTACCTGACCACCTAAGATTCCAAAAATCATTAAAATACCAATAATAATAAAGATAATTACAGTAACCACTTTAATTAAGGCGAACCAATACTCCGTTTCACCAAAGCCTTTTACTGATAGATAGTTTAATAAAAACATGATTACTAAGAAAACCGCACTCCAAATAATAGAAGGAGTATGAGGGAACCAAAATTTCATAATCATGGTGACAGCTGATAATTCTGCCGCAATCGTTATCGCCCAGTTATACCAATAGTTCCAGCCTAGAGCAAATCCAAGGGATGGATCAACAAACTTGGCAGCATATGTGCTAAAGCTTCCCGCAACAGGCATATAGGCACCCATTTCCGCAAGACCTGTCATTAAGAAATAAACCATAACCCCAATCACAAGATAGGATAGGATCGCTCCTCCGGGACCCGCGGTATGGATTGCTCCGCCACTAGCGAGAAAAAGGCCTGTCCCTATGGTTCCGCCTAGAGAAATCATTGTCAAGTGACGTGACTTTAAACTGCGTTTTAAGCCGGTTGTTTCTTTCTTGGAAGAAAGTTCACCAGTACTAAAGGTATCATTTATTTCTTCTGCTGTTTTCATCGATGTTACTCCTTTTCTTCAATTTTTCTAGCACAGGGTCTTAACTAAAAGATCCATCAGCTTGTCTAATCTGGAAGGAGCTTGGAATAAAAAATGTCACCGAAGCAGATTCAGGTGACATTAAAAATAGCCCGCATCATACCTTCCGAAAGATAGCCCAACACGAATGGCTGGTAGGACCAATCGTGACAGTTCTGTTCCTATTTGGAGACAGCCCCAGCATGCTTAACCAGAGAGACAAGCACACTTCGGCAGATTTTCCTTTCAAACGGAGTCAAATGATGTCTCTGCATCTCGTCCGTTTTACTAATAAAAACTGCAACCTCTACCTCATCGGTTTGATGAGGATTTATGATATGAAATTATTACGTCCCTAACTTTATAATACTATATTAGAATAGTCAATATCTCATTATTCTCTCCTATTCCATTATATTGTAATAAAGGTAACGTCCACACCGTACAGTGTACTTTACCTCTATTACTTACGGGGAGCTTGATTGATTGTCCCTTTTATATATTCAGGAAGTGTCAATCTCCCTTCGATAAATTCTTTAAGAGAAAATATCATCGGTGTACAATTCTCTCCAATACCAATTATGACGCTTAAATCCTTTGGTGAATAGACAACTGTATGCAACGTACCAAAGTACTCTTTATAGTGTTTAAAGAACAAGGGGGAATTTTCTTTGTTAAAATGATGGTAAATTGACATCGGTGATAGCTCTCTAGTTAATAAGGAACTCACATATTCCATCCGTTTTACTGAGCCTTGTATATTTGTTCTGTTTTTGCTTCTTAATCTTTCTGATTTAAAATGGTTTGTGCATATGAGAGGATCGGTAAAATTTATAACCTGTTGTTGCGGAGAAGCTTCTATTAGAAGGCTTTTTCCACTTTTATCTGTAATCGAGTAATTGTAGCAATAGCCATGTGGGATAGTTGTAATGAAGGCTATCGCCTCGTCGATATTTGCACACCGTTCGAGCAGCATTCTGACAATCGTCGTTGCAATAAAGCCTTCGTCTTTGTGTTCATCATTTACAAAATGCAGCCCTACAACGAGCCCCTTTTCATTCATTCCATCAAGTCTTCCGATAATTTGCTGACTAAAACCTATACTAGTATAGCCATTACATGGCCGCATAAATACAAGTCTCGCATCATACATTTCCGGGCTAAAATCATAATTGCGCACGTAATAACCATCATTTACTAAAGTAGTACACCCCATTTCTGGAAAAACGACATCATACCCACTGAATAGTTTAATCGTGCTTTCTAATTCCATATTTAACCCTTCTGCCAGGCCCCTCAGTTCCTGGAAAAGTTCCGGAGAAAAAACCTCTACCATTTCCTTAGACTTTTGTCCATTCGCTTGGCTAGTCCATTCCCTTAGCTGGTCTATTTGTAAGAAGCCTGATAATGAATTTAATTCTTTCCCTTGTTCCAAGCCCATTTGAAAATAATCCCCTCTTAATTCTACTATTCTAACGACCAGCTCTTCTTTTTTATACATTTTCCTATATCCTCTCTGTTTCCAATTTAGTGACCGGCATTAGTAAATCAAGCTCTGAGAAGTCATCCCCACGATACCATTCCAGTATGGAGCCTGTTGGAATCCATTTGTGATCCTTTGCATAGTTTATTAATTTCCAATAGCCATTTTGTATTTCAGATATAGGCTCATTAAAAGAGAAGGCAATATATATGCTTGATGGTAGAAGTTCTACTGATTCAACTTCAGATAGTCCGCCTGTTTGGATGCCAAAAGGTACGCCAAAGCCTATATGTGCTTTAATTAAGTCTTTGCCCGATAGATATTTTAAATAACCACTTTTTATGGGTATATTTAATTTTTCAAGTTCCTTTCCTCTTTTTATAAAGTGTTCGCTGAACTTTCCTGTTTCAGACTCCGCTGAGAACCAGATGATATTTTCATCTGCTTTTTCAATCAGATACATTTGATCTTCTATCGAATCACTCTCTAAATATCGTAAACTTACCTTCAAGATATCAAGCCTTTTCCTAATCATCTCCATCCAATGATCCATCATATTTTTTCGCCTGTTTTTATCTTTCTCTTTTAAATATGCTTGGATGTCCTTAATCGGTACATCAGCTAAACGCAAACTGGATATCAACTTAATGATTGCAACCTGATTCTCTGAATAGACTCGATACCCGCTGGAATCCCTGCCTGCTGGACGCAGTAAATTTTTTGACTCATAATACCTCAAAGCACTTTTTGAGATACCGGTTCTCACGGAAAACTCCTGTATTGTCATGAGCTTGCTCAAATCCCTCACTCCTTTAATCCAATGTTACAGTTTCAAGTTACTTGAAGGTCAAGACATTTATGAAAAAGTTTCTGCACACGCAACTTCTCCAATCATTTATATGAAATCTAAGACGACCAAAAGGATCCAGGTATTAAATAGAGAATCATCTAATATAGTGTAAAAAAATAAACTTATAGAAAGGTGTGAAGAATTGAAAAAGTTGTTTTTGCCACTACTCATTTTAAGTACGAGTGCATTATATATTTTTATTATTCCTGACGAACCTCTTCTTCGTAATCTTCTCTTCAAGCTAATTCCAATGTGGTTAATTATGACTTATGCGTATAAGCGATTGCAGGAAAACCGTTCCTTCACCAGCAGGATTCTTTTAACAGGGCTACTGTTTTGTATGTTTGGTGATGGTTTACTTCATTGGTTCCTGATAGGACTATCAGCTTTTTTAATCGGCCATATTTTCTATAGTATTGGTTTTTTTAAGGAGTGGCGTTTTTCCCTTATCCGAGCTTCATCTATTATTCCTATCAGTTTCTATGCCATTTTTATTGGTCGTATCCTTGCTGAATCTCTTAGCGAAAAAGGCAATAATGATTTAATCATTCCAGTTATTTTATATACAATGATCATTTCTGCAATGGCATGGGCCGCTGTAATGACCGGCAATAAATGGGCCATCGCGGGGAGTCTTTTATTCGTTATTTCTGATTCGATACTTGCTTGGAATCGGTTTGTATCCGATATTCCCTATTCATCTATTCTAATCATGACCACCTATTACACAGCCCAGTTCTTTATTGCTCATAGTCTTACATTCTTTCAAAAAAGGCTGGAACGTAACTAATTTGTTAATTATGCAAACCAAATGATTTTAAAAATAACAAAGCAATATAAATAGAAACCCGAACGATTACAAAACACTCAATGAAAGTGTCGTAAAATCGTTCGGGTCATCCTTTTGTTTCACGTGAAACGTCTCCTCTGATGGGATTTATTAATGACTCACTCCGTTTTATGCTTAGGGATGTAGATGACCGATTTAAATAAATCCCCATCAATTTGAATCATAAATTTTCCTTTCTGTATGCCAATCAGGCTTTCGGCAATGGAAAGGCCCAATCCACTTCCTTGGCTGGATCGAGATTCATCCCCTCTTTTAAAACGCTCCATTAATTCATCAGCTGAAATATTTAATTCATATGCTGAAATATTTTTGAATGTAAGTAGAATTTCTTTTTCTAACTCTTCGATATGGATATAAACCCTTGATCCTTTAAGAGCATACTTAAATATATTTGATAATACGTTTTCAATAGACCGCCACAATAATTTCCCATCAGCTGTTACATAGACTTTTTCATTGGGATAGTTGAACCTGAATTCTAAATCCAGCTCTTCAATCTCTTCACTTACTTCTCCAAGCCCCTGAGTGATTAATGAGACAATATCAATTTTCTCAAGCTGAACTGGGATATTTCCGCTTGAAGCTTTAGCAGCTTCAAATAAATCGTCCGTTAGGAACTTTAGCCTTTTAGACTTTTGATCCAGTACTTCGGTATACTCCGCTATCTTTGAAAGGTCTTTTTCATTTTTGAGTAAATCGACATATGTGATAATAGATGTTAACGGTGTTCGTATGTCATGGGATACATTCGTGATAAGCTCTGTTTTTAATCTTTCACTTTTTAGTTCGTTATCTACTGCATTTTTCAACCCATCGGTAATACTGTTTATATTAGCAGCCAGACTCGCAAACTCTCCCTTTCCATCCAATTCAATGCTGTGATGGATGTCCCCATTTTTTATTCTCTCTACTCCATTTTTTATTGCCTGAAAGGACTTAACTTTCTTTAATGCAAACCAGGCGGCAAACCCTATGGTTATTGGAAACATAAAAAATGTTAAAGCAATCACCAGCGGATATCCGATGACAATCAGAACGGTCTTTACTCCCACATTTCCGCTATCATAGACATTTCTTACAAATTGGACAAGTCCTTTGATTATTAGATAAATAAGGGTATGCTTAAACAATGTTCTATTTTTAACATGCCTCACCATTGATAAAATCAGTAAGAAACAAGCAGAAGAAAACAATATCGTTAGTAGAATGACCCAGTTTATGTTGCTCGGAAGTTCAAGAAATTCAAGTATAATAAGCCAAAGCGTTATAAGACCTATACATAGTAAGATGTTCAAATCAATATATAATTTATCGACTGCATATAAGCGCAGCTCCTCGTCCTTAAAGAACGTTCTCCCGGTCACAAGTGCCAAATAGAAAAAAGAAAGGATAAATCCTGCTAAAAATCCTAGTAGACGATAAAAGCCCTTTGTGGCACTCACTTTATTTTCTTTCCACTCACTTATTTTTGAATCTAAAAACTTCTTTGAAAAAGCAATATACATGGCATGGTTCTCAGAGCCCCATTCTTCCAATTCCATTGTAGCCCGATTAAAATATTTATTTTCCTCTATTTCTTTTGGAAAGACCTCTCTATTATATCCCTCATACACCATGTAAGATGGTTGGTTTTTAAATTGTTGTTTTTCTTCCATTGTACTATTTGTATAAATATTTACACCGTCGCTGGCATAATACAACGGATCTTTAACCTTTTTGATATGTTCCAATAGAAAATGAAATTCTCTTAAATCCCTCTTTATCATTTGATCCTTTACCTGGGCAATTTTATCAGCATAATCAACTTTGAACTTCTCATAATTTTCTGCTTCACTTAGGTTGGGATTATAACTTTTGGAATGAAACTGAAAATCTGAAAATAAGTTCTGTTCTTCCATTCTTAGTTCATCTTTATCGATTGTTCCACCCTTTAGAATATTTTCTTCACTTTTATAATTTCCCAACAGCCTAGTAAGGTCACTTATGAGATTTTCACTTTCTCTCACATAAGAATGGCTATGGAAATAATTATCTTCAAAAACGATTCCAATATCGCCATCATTCGTTGAGACTAAATTTCCAATCGCCTGCATCACGCCAGAAAAACACGCAAGCATGAATATAAAGATGATCAATTTTGTTGTCATTGAGTGGCTATATTTTTTCCACCTTGTATCCAATTCCCCATACCACCTTTAAATATTTTGGCTCTTTCGGATTAATTTCTATTTTCTCTCTAATTTTCCTTATATGAACGGATACTGTATTTTCCGGGCTAAAGGCTGTTTCATTCCAAACCTTTTCGTAAATCTCCTCGATAGAATACACTCGTCCTGCATTTGCGGTCAAAAACTTTAAGATTTTATATTGTACTGGAGTAAGTTGAACTGTTTCTCCATCAACAGTAATGATTTTACTTTCGTCATCAATCATGAGCCCGCCTGTTTTATATACACTACTCTTCGTTTCAAGGCTTCCTAAAGTTGTGTACCTTCTTAGCTGGGATTTAACTCTCGCAATTAGCTCCAAAGGATTAAAGGGCTTAGTAATATAGTCATCTGCTCCTAAATTTAATCCTAATATTTTGTCGTAATCCTCTGTTTTGGCGGAAAGCATAATCAACGGGATGTTGCTTTCTTCTCTAATCTTCCTGGTAGCTTTTATTCCATCCATCGTAGGCATCATAATATCCATAATCACTAGGTGGATTTCCTGTCTATCAATCCATTCAATTGCCTCTAAACCATTAAAAGCTTTAAAAACGGAAAAGCCCTCATTTTCCAAGTAAATTCCTATTGCATCAACAATTGCCTTATCATCATCACAAACTAATATGTTCACTATGTTCACTCCTAAAATAAGCTACACGTCCTGTCCCTCCCTCTATTATTCGTTTTTAATTAACCTTTTTGCAAACATAAACAAAAGCCGGCGGGAAGTTTAGCGGGACATAATGAATTTTCTCAATCTGGAAAGTTCTTGAAAGCAGCTTTTTCATTTGTAATGAATATTGAAAAGCAATGAAATAGCCCCCTGGCTTTAATGAATCAATCACTTGAGTAAGTAACCTTTCACGCAATTCCTTTGAAAAATTAAAAAAGGGCAGTCCGCTAATGACACAGTCTAATTGCTTTATACGATGGTGGTCCATTATCTTCAGCAGCTCAACAGCATTCTGATAACACAAGTAATCCGGGAATTCATTCTGAAGATTTCCATTCATTTCCCCATCCTTTTCGAACAGAAGGACCGTTGCTTTTTTTCGTACATGGGATTGAATTTCTCTTGTAATCGCACCTGTACCAGAACCCAGCTCCGCTATTGCACCTACGTCTTCCCATGCGACCTGCTGAACCATTTTTCTAGCCAAAAATCTTGAACTTGGCCATGCACTGCCGATTTCCTTTGGCTTACGGATAAAGGATTGTAGAAATAACAAGGAATGATAATTAGTCAAAGAAACGCTCCTCCCACTCATTTATGGTCTAATTTTTTTCTAATGAGATTATCTTAATGATAAAATCTTAGAAACTAGCGGATAGAATTCTTAAGATTTTCTTAAGGTTTTTTATTGGGGGAGTGACACGATGATTAAAAGGTTTGAAAGATAAAAAAGTAGTCTTAATGACTACTTTAAGAGATACAACAGCCTATTTGTGAGACGGGTTCACCTTAGCATATATAATATAGCTTTTTCTACGATCATTTGATTTATAGCTTCAATCTCCCGTTTCTGGGAGGCAGCTAGCGAGTAATCTTACCCCTTTTTCAATTTCATCTATTGATAATCCTCCAAACCCTAACATGATATAGGAATTGCCTTCAGGAGGTGGATTCAGCCAAAAACGGATCGGGGAGTAAGCTTTGACCCCTTTTTGCAGCCCTTTTTCAATCAGCTCTATAGTGGATATGCCTTTTAGCTGCAATAAGATATGCAAGCCTGACTTTTCTCCAATAATTTTTACTTTAGTGCCCATATGTTGTTCAATACTCTTTAGCAGAGTCTGGTGTTTTCTTTGATACATTTTCCGCATTCTTCGAATATGCCTTTCGAATTCTCCGGATTGCATGAACAGGGCCATAGCCCTCTGAATGATAGGAGAGACAGATTGGTTATAAACCGCGAAATTTCGTGAATATTGATCCATTAGAGATGGTGGAAATATAATATAACTTAACCGGACCGAAGGAAGAAATGATTTAGAGAATGTACCTAAATAAATGACCTTTTCCTCTTCATCTAGGGATTTCAGCGAAGGTATTGGCTGTCCCTGGTATCGAAACTCACCGTCATAATCATCCTCAATAATGTATCCCCCTGTTTGATAAGCCCATTTTAGCAACCGCATTCTTTTCGAAATCGACAGAATCATACCAAAAGGAAATTGGTGAGAAGGTGTTACATATACGGCCTTTGCCCTGCTCCTTTCAACGTGCTCTACTGATAATCCGTCCTTTTCAAGTGGCACAGGATCAATATAGCACCCCTCGTCTTCAATGACCGATCGAACTCCAATATAACCTGGTTCCTCTATGGCCACTGTCTGTTCTCGCAATGCTAGGAGACGGCAGATCAACGCCATAGAAGTTTGTGTTCCTGCGGTTATAAGGATCTGTTCTGGTGTAGAGCGTACACCTCTTGATTGAAGTAAGTAGTTTGAAATCTCCCGCTTCAATGCAGACTCACCTTGTTTTTCACTATACTCAAATAACCAATTGTTTTCTTGACCAACTGCGTCTGAGAGACATTTCTTCCACTGCTTCAAGGGAAATTTGTCAAGATCGACATTTCCATATTCAAAATCCACACGGACATCACTTGAAGGCTTACATTCCGGCATAACCGGATGTTTCAGCTCGATCGGATGCAGTAAAGGCTTTTCGATCTCAGCTACCCATATGCCACTTTTAGGGACACTTTCAAGGTATCCCTCTGATTGCAGCTGCTGATATGCTGACTCAACCGTATTCCGGCTAACCTCTAAATGTGCTGTTAGCTGACGAATAGACGGCATCTTCATTCCAGGCAAGAGCCTGCCTTCTTCAATTTCCTTCTTAATCCAATGATACAACTGGCTGTATAACGGTTCTGGCAGCTCCCTTTGTAAAAACGGGGTAATTTCCACAGTTAGCCCTCCATCTGTCCCTATTAAACTATTTAATTCTGGCACTTTTTCTATGTACAGAAATTTCTTACAATGATTTTATCATTTATAAAGAAAGCTGGGATGAAAAATGCATAAGATCCGCCAGGAAAAATTAATATGTACAGATGATAAGCGTATTGATCAGTTTTTAAGCCGTGCACGGACAGGTTACCTTGGGTTAACAGACGGGGAGCATCCTTATGTTGTTCCTTTAAATTTTATCTGGATGAATGAAGCTTTGTATTTCCATGGAGCTTCACAAGGAAGAAAAATCAATTTGATTCATGCCAATCCTAAGTGTTGTTTCACAGTGTCTGAAGATTACGGAACGATGGTAAGTCCTATACCTGCCAAGACAGATACTGCTTATATGAGTGTGATGCTGTTCGGGGAACTAGAAATGGTAAGTGATTTAACAGAAGCGACCGCAGCCATGCAAGCCATGCTAGATAAGTACGTACCCGGCTATTACGATAAAAGCCTTTCTCAAGCCCATGTTGACAAATATCGCTCTTCCCTGGGAAGTCATACAGCGGTTTTTAGACTTACTCCCAGTGCACGAACGGCAAAAGAAAACCAATTGAATCCGCAATTATCTTTTTACCCAGGCAGGAACATGGAGATGGATCGTTAAATTTGCATCAGGAATTCCTCTTAAGAGGGCAAGAGCACCATTCGAATGGGTTCAACTAAAAAGGCATTCCTATCCAAGTACCCGAATGTAAAATTTCAACAATTCCTTCAGTCTACTTCCTCCATGCAGGTGCAACTGATTGAGGGAAACATAGACTATTGTATTTCCTCTGTTCGCATTGAGGGTCCGGATATCATATGGGAGCCTCTAATAACCGAAGAAGTTTACCTGATCGTCCCCCCTAGCCACCCTTTTTCCAGCCGGGACACAATCAAATTGGCGGAAGCAAAAAATGAATCTTTCATCAACATGCATACCGGCTACGGGTTTCCGAATTTAACAGACCAGTTTTGCCATGAAGCTGGCTTCGAACCTCATATTGCCTTTGAAGGCGATGATTCAACCGTTATAGGGGATTTGGTGAAACAAGGATTAGGCGTTGCTTTTATTCCAGAAATTACATTGCTTCATCAACAAGACCGTTTTCCGCATAGCCTGCATATTACAGAGCCAAATTGCCTGAGGACTATTGGAATAGCCTGGTCAAAAAGAAGATATCTGTCGGAGACCGCACAGCAATTCAGTGTGTTTGTAAAAGAATACTTTAAAGTTCTAGCTAATAGTCTCAATAAAAAGCATGAATTTCATTAATAGCCCCTGCTTTGTTACTGCGTAGCTTCCTCCTCTCTATATGAAACCAAAATAAAAAGATAAGATTTATCTGATTTAGATAAATCTCATCTTTTTAACAGCAACATAAAAGGAAAATCTCCTAGATTAAGATTCTCTGAATTGTTTTACTTAATAATCAATCATCATTGTTCATAAAGTTTTGCTTCTCCAAGTAATTCAGAACCGTCTGTGAAAATTCAATGTGAGATTCCTTCGTATATTTGGCTATGGTATAAACTTGAGCCAGATTCTTTAATCCGAGTCGTTCTGTCATTTCCTTTAGCCTTGGAATGTCCATATAGCGTTTCCATCCCTTTTCATTTCTATCTTTATAGATTTCTAAAATTTCCTCTTCTGAATAATCATGATACTGGTCATAGTGAACAATCCCATGTCTTGGCAACCGATCACGCGGGGCAGGATTTTCCGCAGGATAGCCTAATGAATAACCTACAACTGGTACGACATTTGGCGGCAAGTTTAGCAGTTTACCGATTTGATCACAATTAGCAAGCGTCGAACCCATATAACAGATGCCTAGCCCGGCATTCTCTGCTGCTAAAGCACAGTTCTGCGCTGCCAGAGACGCATCAATCGCCCCTATCATAAAGCTCATGTAATTATCAAAATGGACAGGTGCGTCATTAAGCATAAGCCATTTTCTCATTCTATTAAAATCAGCACAGAAGGTTAATAGGATCGGTGCATCTACAACCATCGATTGTTCCATATGTGCGGTGTACAACTTTCGCTTAAGCTCCTTGTCTTTTGTGACAATAATCGAATAAGACTGCATATTGCCGCTTGACGAGGCTCGAATGCCTGCATCTATTATTTGCTCTAGCAGTTCTTGACTTACTTCACGATCTTCATAGTCTCGAATGGATCTATGTCCGAATATTACATCATTTAAATCCAAAGCAATCCCTCCTTATTCTTCAAATATGTAAGAATTTGAACAATCATATCTAACTTTCTATCTATTTATTTGGTTATATCCGTAAGATAGATTTCACTTCTCTTACTCTTGATATAGAGAAATAAATAGACGCTGAGTCATATTATATCATTATTTTAGAATAATCTGATAATTTAAAGGCATGATCCCTAAAGGACCGGCAGCTCGTCAAACTCAAATTTTTAGAGGTTTTAACTGGCACTACTTATGGGCAGTATAGGAGTAATCTCCCCTGTAAAACTTCTAAGATTTCTTCCGGCATTTCCCTAACCTTAATATCTTCACCGAGGAAAAGCAGCCAATTAGTTATTTCGGTCAGCTCTTCTGAATGATTCACATTAATAAAAGTCTTTAGAATAGCTGTAGTTTGGTATGGATTCGTATAGGAAATTGAAACTTTTAAAGGATGGTATTTTTTAAACTGGGCAATCGCCCTTGGGCCAAGTTCAAGGATAAGGTTTATTACTTCCTCCTGCTTACTTAATTTTTCTAAAATCTTCTTTTTACTTATTCTTTTTTTCGTCGGATATAGTTGAACATCGATAAGATTATCAACAGTGAAAATTCTCCGCTTTTCAGCCTTTAAGTCGAAGCCTTCAATTAGCCAAAGACTTTTTTCGCGGTAAAGGTGAAGAAGAAAAATGGAATAAGTTTTTATTGCTTTCTCTTCAGTGATTGTAATTAATAGATAGCTATCTAACAGGAGCGTTTGAATCAGTTTTTCCAACATCGGATGAGGGAGGTCTGAAAGATCAAGCAGGTCGGGATTATTAGGATTGGTCCCTTCAAATAGCAAAATTTGATTTAATAAAACAATATCTTCCTGCTGGGCTTCTGAGATGAGGCCAAGTAATTTTTCAGCTAAAGACTGACGGCTCTTTAGATAAGGGAGTTGTAGATTTCTAGTAGCCATAAATGCAATAAAAAGAGCTTTGATCTCATTATCAGTAAAACGAACGGTAGGAAGGACAGAGTTATTCATGACAAAATAACCCCCATCCCTTCCAACTTCAGCGACTAGCGGCATCCCCATGGCTTCAATTTCTCTAATATCTCTAATCGCTGTCGAACGAGAAATGTTAAATTCCCGCATGATTTCAGAAATTGTAAAGTGGGCGCGGTTGTTGATATACCGCATCATTACATTAATCCGTTCAACTTTTTTCATTGGCGCCTCCTAAACAGTATCATTTTTTGACATGATTTAAGGCTATTATAAACTCATCAAGTGAAAAGACAAATCATTTGATCAATTTTTAAAAAAAGGAAGGTTTTGATTATGACAAATTATATCCTAGAAGAAAAAGAAAGCTTTACTGTATTAGGCATTGGGACTGAACTTAAGAGCGATTATACAGACTATGCAGGCATTAATAAGGAAAAGGCAGAATTTTGGCAGGCAGTTAAAGAGGACGGAAGGCTTGAAAAATTAAAATCCATCGCCAAAAATGATTACATCTTTGTCGTGAACGAAGCGGTGAATAACAAGATGATGCATTATGCTGGCGTCATGACAGAAGAGTCACTGCCAGAAGCATCAAGAGTGATTCAATTCCCTAAAGGGGAATACCTCGTTGTTAAAGGGGAAGCTAAGACATCTGAGGAGTTGAGTCATATACTTACTGGCATGGCCTTCGGTCAAGTTTTGCCAGAAGCAAAAAATGTCGCTTATGTTGGAGGGCCCAATGCAGCTGTTGAGATGGGGCAGCAAAACGGCTTATTATATGGTGAAATGTGGATTCCTGTTGTTAGGAAATAAAAAATAAAAGGAGCGTAGTAATGTCCTATACCGTTGATTTTAAAAAAGTGTCTACTGTTGGCTTAGAGTCTTCACCTGTAGCAGACGCACTGGCTGGATTACGTGCGAATGAAGCCCGTTACTTTATGAATAAATATAAGCATGAATTTACAGTTGAACCAGCTAGCGAAAGCCAGGAGACTCTTGACTATGTGAACCAAATTTTGAAGGAAGAACGAGATATTGAGTTTGCGGCCGAACCTTTAGAAACATCACGTTTTCAAGTGGAAAATATCAAATGGGCCTTCGTCTTTTTTGAGGATGGCCTTGGGGTCAACGTCATGTATACAGTTGATAACCCTAAGAAGCGGGCTGTTGGATTTAAGCTTTCTGAGGGGATGGAAGTACCAAAGGAGTTAGAAGGAAAGTTTAAGTTTGCTAGGCAGAAATCTAAATTGGCTGGAACCATTCGGGGCTCGTTTTTTGTAATCAAAGGAGACTATTAGAGTACTCAAAAACGCAAAGGCACATTCAACTATTCATAAAGCAAATGATCATTTTTGTTTTTCCCTTACTTTCTTTTCCCAAGCAAAACAAAAGGGCAGCCAACTTCGCTAAAGGCTTGCCGCCTTTTTGTTTTGTTTATTTTTCATTTGGTTTCAAACATATATTTTCGGTACGGCTTTCGTATCGATAATATGATCCCCATGAATATCATATTGGAGAGCAATGAGCTTCCCCCATAAGATAATAAAGGCAGAGATATCCCCTTGACTGGCATGACCCCGATTGTCATTCCGATGTTTTGAAAGATTTGTAAGGCAAACATAGCCATTGCCCCGGAGCAAATGTATAAGCCAAAGGGAGATTCTGCGTTATCGCCGATCATAGCCATTCGGTACAACAGGAGGAAGAATAAACTAAGGACAAAAGCAGATGCAATAAAACCGCCTTCTTCCGCTATGGTGGCAAAGATGAAATCCGTATGCTTTTCAGGAATATAGACAGTTCCGTGGCCAAATCCATTTCCCTTTAATTCCCCGCTGCCAACCGCCAGTATGGCTTTATTTGTCTGGTAAGCATGATCTGCATATTCATTAGGAGAAAGCCAGCCTAAGATCCGCTCCTGCTGATGGGGTTTTAATAATGGAACCAGTTGATCATAGAGGACGGATGGATACTGAAAGTAGATATACAAAAGAATGGCTGCGCCTGCTGCTGGAATAATGGCCGCTGCAGCAAGAATTTTCTTTTGGATGCCAGACATGAAGAGAACGGTGGCGCCGCCAGCCAAATATAGAACGACCATCCCAGTATCAGGCTGCTGATAGACAAATAAGGATGGAATTCCCGCTGCTAATAAGACTTTGCCAATTAATAGCAGATCAGTCCAAACCGTCCGCTCTTGATATACTAAATTATGCTGATGAGCTAACCTGGAAATTAACAGAAGCAAGGCGATTTTAAAAAACTCAGATGGCTGTATAGAGCCAAGCAATGGGAGACTATACCACCTTTTCGCTCCTAAAATAGACGGTGCCACCGCAGGAGGCATAAGCGGCAAAAGAACGATGGACGCAAAACAAACAAGAAAGAAGGGCCAGGCAATTCTTTCAATCTGGTCTGTATCGAGATAGGCAACAGCAATCAGCAGGATGAACCCGATCATATAGCTAACACCCTGCTTAAGCGCAAAATTCTGGTCTCCGTATTGGCCGGTCCCCTGGCTGCTGTAAATAGAAAGGATGCTCAGGATGCTAAATGTACAAATAATGAACAAAACTGATTTATCCAGCCGTTTCAAAAATGTATAACCCATATTAAAGTTCTCCTAACAAGATCAGCCGTTAGCCATTTTCTTCACTCACTGATAGGGGACCTGGTTCCTGATTCGCGGAATCCCCTTCCAAAAAGGATTGAATCGCCTCTTTATTTTTCTCAAAATCAATATCCAGCGCCAGTCCTACCCCCTCATACCTTACATCTGTATAAGAATTCTGGACGGGAACGGTCAGTGTTTCGATCTTTTCAGGCAGGTGCATAGCAACACTCGTCATAATGGTGAGAAGGTCCGCGGTTTGAAGATTCGTCTGAATATATGGCTGGGCAGTTCCAATCAGTTTTGGTAGCTTTACCACACCATTTGCACTCAATAGCTCGTCCTTTAATGCATTAATGACCTGCTGTTGGCGCCTTACCCGCCCAAAATCTGCCTCTGCATCCTTCCTGAAGCGGGAATACCCCAATAATTCCTTCCCATTAAGCCTTTGCAATCCAGGCTCCAGAGAAACCCCGATGTTGGCAGACATCTTTTTCTCAACATCGATTTCAATGCCCTCCGGAGCAAGAGCATCCACCATTTTTTCAAAGCCTGTAAAATCGATCAGTGCGTAGTATTCAATATCCAAGTCAAAATCGTTTTTTAAGGTTTCACGCAGCAATTCCGGTCCGCCTAGATAGAAGGCCGTATTGATTTTGTAGTTCTTATATCCGGGGATTTCTGTGTAAATATCCCGCATGATAGAGATGATCTTAGCCGACCCTGCCTTCGGATCATATTGTGCGACCATAATGGAGTCCGTTCGGGATTTCCCTTCATCCGACTGGGCATCAACTCCCAGCAACAGGACATTGACTTTGTCATCGAGACTTTTCTCCCCATTGAATTCATATTCCTGATGCTCCACTGATTCTGCCATACTCACACCCGCTTGGTATTGATAGACAAAATATCCGATCGCAGCCACACACACTACCAGCAATGCTGCAGCAACTTTAAGAACACTGCTTTTTCTTTTATAGCGTTTTTGTCTGCTCATTTTTTTCTCCAATCCTTTTTATTTGCAGCCGTTGACATTTATTTTTTCAGTGCCAGTCCATTCATGACCCAATTGATGACCAGTGCATCGTCTATATAACCGACTGGAAAGATATAATCTGGAATACAGTCAACAGCCGCGATAAAGTAGAGGAGGGCACCGCCCATTAAGGCAAGCTCCCACTTTGTCCCCCTTTTAAGGGAAAATTTTTCGTACATGTCCTTTAAATAATGAATAAAAGGGCCGATGCTTCCGACTTTTTCTACCTTCCCCTCAAACTTGTTCCTTATGGTTTCTTCCCCTTCCTCGGTTTGCGAAAGCTGTTCGTATTTATCTAATTCCTGCTTCACATCCTCCATCCGAAACTCTTTATCTACTAATTGAGTAGATTCAAGGATAACTTGAATTTGGGCAATCGACTCATTCAGCTCCGTCGGCTTTCGATCAACCAAATACCCCGCTGCCTCATACAATCGGGAAATAGAAACTCCAAGATTGTCCGCAAACCGCTCCAAATGCTCAGGGGTCGCTTTGCGTTTCCCATTAATAATTTTTGAGATAATTGCTGTATCGATTCCCGTCATCTGGCTTAATTTCCTCATGGATAAAGACCGCTCCTTCAGCAAGTTCTTCAGCAGCTGGCCTATTTCATTGTTTTTTTGTTCCATACTCATTTTCCTTCCTAACTAGTTCAATCTTTTACCAATATACAAATAGTGTTGACATTTTGTCAACACTATTGAATATGGATCTGTTAGAGACCAAATGTTTTTAACTAAACTGTCAATTTCTTTAAAGCCCAAGCAATGAATCCTGATAGTAATCCCCAAATAATATTGGTAACTAAGACGCTTATAATGGCAAATGGATTGGTTAATGGCCCTTGTAGCTCACCATGGAGGATCGGTGATAAGATCCCACTGAGGATAATCGCAAATACAGCATAGCTGATTCCAGCAAAAACCAATATGCGAATTACATATGGACTCTTTTTCTTCACAACAATGAAAATCCAGACCAACGAAATGATAACTGTCATTAGAATACTTCCAAACTGTTGCCCGATTATATCCATGATTCCTGTTATTTTCATAATTGGTCTAATAAGCGCTATTGCACCTAAACCTAGAATTAATCCAATATTGTTTTTGAATACCTCTAAATTTGTCATATGAATCCTTACCTTTCCCTTCTTTTTTGTGTCAGGCAGCTTGCTTACTTTTTCTATTTTTTCTTTGCACCTTGCCAAAAGGTTTCATGTACGTAATAAAGGTCATAAAAGCTAAACATAATAGATTGAAGCTAGACGTGATAATAATCGATAACCAAGTAGATTGAAATGGTGTGTGTTGTAGAGCTACAAAGCCTAAATCCTCTACTGTTTCAACTAAGAATACTGTCCATTTGTTTAAAAATAAAATTCCAATCATAATTGTCAAAATGGTTAACACGAGTTTGACCATGACCCAATAATGCTTAACGAGGCCCCATTGCGTCCATACTGACAACATAATACCTGTTATTAGTGTCAATAAAGCAGGATATTTAAGCAGGTTTTCATCTATGATTTCCATACTTATCAGAGTATAGAAAAGCTGCTCTCCATTGGCAGCGTTTTGTAGGTAAGCACATAACAGCAGCATCCCCAGTGTTCCACCAATCCATGAAGCAACAGATAATACATGAATGGCTACTAATACGCTTTTTTTCTTTTGATTCAATCTATATGCCATAAGACATGACCTCCTGATTTCACACGTATGAATCCACTGATTGATCTCAGATCTTTTTAAATTTACCAAAGGAATGTTGTGAACTTGTTGCAATCCTTTACAGTTTCAATGAAATTGACAAAAGCTAATGAAGCTTAGAGTATAATGTGGAAAATAGATAGGAAAGGGAGGAATAATGATGGCTACAACCATCTTATTAGTAGACGACGAAGCAAAAGTGCTTGAAATTATGCGTTCTTTTCTGAAAAATGAGGGATATGAAATCGTTACGGCTCAATCAGGAATAGAAGCTCTCGATAAAATAAAAAGAGTGAATCCAGCGTTAGTCGTACTCGATTGGATGATGCCCAATATGAGTGGACTTGATGTTTGCCGCGAGATTCGAAAGGTGAGTAGAGTGGGGATTATTATGGTAACGGCAAAATCAGATGAAATGGACAAGATTGTTGGTCTTGAGGTAGGGGCAGATGATTATATCACTAAGCCTTTTTCATTAAGGGAATTATTAGCTCGTATTCGGTCCGTATTGCGTCGAATGGGAGACGTTCAATCAACCGAAGAAAATTTAGAGCGTGGAAATCTTTCCATCTCTGTTTCACAGTATCGTGTTTGGAAGAATGGCAATGAAATTACGATGACACCAACGGAATTTAAACTTTTGCTAACCCTAGCAGAAAAACCAGGGATTGTTTATAGCCGGCTACAGCTGTTAAAAACCGCATTAGAAGATGATCTATTAAATTTGGAACGAACGGTTGATGCTCATATCAGCCGGTTAAGAAAAAAAATAGAGGATGATCCTTCTAATCCAAAATACATTCAAACTGTATATGGGTTTGGCTATCGATTCGGTGATTAATCATGAGTTTACACCGAAAGATCTTTTTATCATTAGTTATTTCAATAGTGGGAATCAGCATTGTCTTTATTTTCCTTACTCATCTTACCGTGAAGAGCTCTATCGAAGCTGGCATAAAGGAAACAAGAGGACAGGAAATCACTGAACTCAACAAAGTACTAACTACTTATTATATGGAGAACCATCATTCTTGGAATGATTTGGAACAATTAAATGTACTGCAAAATATTCATCAGGATCATCCAGAAATAGTCGTGATGGACAACGATCATCAAGTTTTAAAAGTAGGAAACTCACCTAGGAAATTAATCCAATACTTAGGCATAAATAGTGAAATAAGCGTAGACAAAATGAAAGTTGGCCAATTTTTTTATTATGACCCCGAGGTGGCAAATTTCAAGAAAATCATGATTGGGATTCCGATATCAGTCGTTTTTCTGCTCCTTTTAAGCGGGTCTGTACTGATTATCATCTCCCTTATCATTGCCTATCGTTTATCAAAGTGGCTAGCTGCTCCACTTCGAAACCTGCTGCCGATGATTGACCGATTAGGGAAAGGTGAACTTGGTATCCAAGTCCCTGCCAATACGACAGATGAATACGGAAAAATTACCGAAGCCTTTAATCGTATGTCAAAGGAGTTAGAGCAAGCGGAAATCGTTCGCAAGAATCTCACCGCCGATGTTGCTCACGAACTTAGAACACCGTTGACCATCATAAGTGGAAAATTAGATTATTTACAGCACCAGGGGAAAATGATCAAACCTGAGTCATTGTTGCCGTTACAAGATGAACTTCTCCGCTTGAATCAATTAGTAGAAGACTTAAGAATCTTGTCATTAGCCGAAGCAGGGAAATTAACATTAAATAAAATCCCTATCGATATGATGGACATTGCTAACCAACTTATATTGGCATTGAAGCCAATTGCCGAAGATAAAAGTATTTCCATTCATCTAGATGTACAAACAAATGATACAGCGGTATTGGTTGATCCGAATCGCATTAAACAAGTTTTTCTTAATTTATTAACCAATGCCATACGCTATACACCCTTTCAAGGAACCATTTATTTTCGCCTAATTAAAGAAAATAACGATTTTTTAAAAATTATCGTCGAGGATACAGGAATAGGCATTGAGCCTGAACATCTGCCGCATTTATTTAACCGTTTCTATCGTACCGATGAAGCACGCACAAGATACACTGGAGGAACAGGCTTAGGTCTTGCCATTGCCAAACAATATGTCGTCTCTCACAATGGGAAAATTGAAGTAAAGAGTATTTTGGAAAAGGGAACTCGTTTTATTATTCAGTTACCATTTAGTGATAAAAATAACTTCTTGCAACAAATGTCAAACTAAAACTAACAGTGCCAGCCTACAAATAAAATGGGGGCTGGCACTTTATTATTTCTTTTGTATTTATAAGGTCATAGGTGTATAGCGATATTCCGAATTTGTCCCTATTATGTAAAATATTAGTTGAATCTACCACTTATTGTGTTACAATAACATACGAAATGTAAGAAAAAGTTAACACTAAACAACATGGCCTTTTTAACTGTGCCAAAGAATACCATGGAGAGGGACGTGATGGTTTGAAGACTTTTCTAATGATTGTGGGAATTATTGCTGCCATTGTAATTTTACTAATCGCAGGTTTGATTACAGCGAGCAAACGTATTGAGAAAAAGAATAAAAAATCGCGAGTAGAAATGGAGATGGCTAACACTTTGCCGAAGGAGAAACAGCATTTGCTTGCCTACGGTGCCAACCTCTCTCTTTACCGCTCTGAGTCGCCACGGATACTGCCGGTGAAGGTAGATTATGATACTTTGAAGGAAGGCCTTTCTTCATCCTGGGACGTTAGTAATACGGAGGAAGCTGTACAAACCTTGGAATGGCTACTTACGGAAGGCCATCGTGCGAGGTATGATCAGCTTCTTATCGCATTAAAAGCTGGCCAGTCTTTTACAGAGGATGAAGTTGGGAAATCGCAGGAATGCTATGAAGCAGCCCAAGAAGCGATGATGAATAAGCTTTCCTTTACGAAGTCCGATTTTGAACAGATAGACTCCATTGCTGCCTGGGATTTTGACCGAGCTGTAAATATTGCAAGATGGAGCTACATACTCGGTTATATCACCGAAGAACAGGCATGGGACTATATAGAGAGAGCTGCTGATGATGCCAGCCAATTCTTCGGATCCTGGAAGGACTATTTTATTTCATTTGCATTTGGCCGAGCCATTGCTTACGAGGGTGACATTTACGATATAATTTGGAATGGAAAAGAATTGCTGAATGAAAAGGACTCGATCTGGAATGAATTTAGCATGAAACGTTCCGGAACAAAAAGCCAAATAATCTAGGATTGGACAAGGACTGAGAGAGGGCTAGCATTTCCTATAAATTATCGCTCTTACAGACCTCTGGCCCTCTCACCCCAATTTTCCTCCGTTACTTATGGTACGGGTTCACCGTAACTTTAAAAGAAGCCGTTTTTCTTTGAATAATGATCTAGAATTGGAAGGAACCATCTTATTTTTATCATCATATTATACAAATAAGATGATGGAGAAGGTGGTTCTTATTGGAATCTCAATGTATTTAGATTTTTTGTCTAAATTTGGTATTAGTGGTGCACATCCCGGTGGGATTAAACTAACAAAGAAAATATTCAAGAACGAAAAGATTAACAAACTTTCCCATGTTTTAGATGTAGGTTGTGGTACTGGCCAAACAGCTGCTTATTTAGCGGCACGTTATGGTGCAAAAGTAACAGGAATGGATATAAACCCTATTATGGTGGAAAAAGCCAAAAGCAGAATGATAAAATACCAATTACCAGTGGAAATTATTCAGGGCTCCATAGAGAAATGTCCATTAACAGACAATAAATATGATTTTATTATTTCCGAATCTGTTCTTTCCTTTGTTAACAAGCCTAAAGCACTTAAGGAAATTTTTCGATTATTAAAACGTGACGGAAGGTTTATTGCCAATGAGCTTACCGTTAACAGAAGAATTGGGACGAATGCTGAGGAGGAAATTAAACGATTTTATGGGTTAGATTCTACCCTCATGGAAAAGGACTGGATAGCTTTATTTAAACAGACCGGTTTCAAAAATATAAAGACTTTTTTAAGAAAAACGCCTATTCTTCAAAACCACTCAATGCCCGAATTCCATTACTCAGAGTATATTGAACCTGAACTATATGAAATCATGCATCAGCATTTTAATATAATAGCAAAATATCAGGGAACTTTGGACTATAGAGTATTTTTATGTACTAAATAGGGATTTAGAAACTTTCATATGGACATGATGAACTGCTCTTAGACCCAGCATGTAATTGTCATGTAATCTTTTATATAGAAAAGGCCTGTAGGGACATATCCACTACAAGCCTTTTTTGTATGATATTTAAATAAAGAATGGGAAGAATGGCCCGAATCTTCTGACCCCAATGAAAGGGAACCCAAATAACCCAAACGGTCCAAAGAAAGGGAAAAACTGTCTGCTCTCGCTGCTTTCTTCCATTGTATGCATGGACATATGAGAATGCTCCATCCTTGGCATAAGGATATACATTTTGTCCCTGTCATAACTATGAAGTATCCCCTGATAAATAGAGCCATCATTTAATTCAACTTGAATAATTTGATACAAATGTTGTTTACACTTTTTATGGAAATCCTTCCTATCTCTTTCAGCATCTAGGGCATTCTGATTAATATATGGTTGCACAAAAATAACCTCCTCCAATTTACTCCCTTTACAAACTATTCTTAGACGAGGTTTTGTGTTACAGATTTTTGACCATTAGGAGGCTATCTAAATACTGCATACCTTTACTAGTAGATTCTTTTCTTAGTCAATTACTTTTAACCTATCTCTATGAAATTCATTTATTCTCTCCTACTTTCCCTTCCGTTTCAGCTTCCCACTTGTCTATTTCTTCTCGAACTCTGGGAGCTACCTCTATTCCCAGAAGTTCAATAACTCTTATCACTTGGTCATATGGCATCGTGCTCAATGGTACATACATAATGATGCTCACCTATCCCAAATACATCTAGTCCTATCTCATAAGATAATTTCCTCTGCCACTTCACGTAATCGCTGTGCGTCACTTATTACTTCACCCGTGTGAATATCCGGTTTTGTTTCAACAAACGAAGTAATACCAATCTAAAAACTTTCTTTTATCATGAAAAAACAGCCTAACTGTATAAAACAATTAGACTGTTTACCTAATAAATTTAATAACCTTATTTACTTATGATACGGTTCACCGTGTTGTATCTAAATGAGGATTTATCACCCTCTTTGATTACGCAGCAACTTATCCTGTTTCCACACAGTTTATTACATCTTTTATCTTTACAATTCAATTCAAAACAAGTCCATAAACTACTTTGTGGACTTGTTTTTTTATAAAGCCATGAATAAAATTGTTTTCTTTTCAAATAATAAGTAAAAATTATTAAGGATTTTTTCAAATGTCAAACACACCAAATAACAATAACTGCCCAAATTATAAAAAAATTAAATATATCCTCAACCAATCACCAGATTTACTTTGCAGGACAATTGAGGTCGCTGGAGATTGTCTGGAAATCGTCTTTATGAAAAATTTAATTAAGGCTGAAACAGTTAATGAATATGTTATTAAATTCATTCAACAGCTGCCAAAAAAAGATATAAACTATTCTTATTTAATGAAGAATATCCCTATTGACGAGGTAAAGATTGACTTTAAGGAACAAGAAATTATTTCTTCACTTTTAAATGGATTCGTTTATATTTACTTATTAAAAGAAAATAAAGCCCTTTTAGTAAATTGTGCTAATCCAGTTGAAAGATCCATCGAGAAAGCAGAAACTGAATCTTTGGTATACGGCCCTAAAATTTCGTTTACAGAATCATTGTCTTCTAATATAAAAATTATCAGACAAAATCTAAATAATTCTAATTTGTGTACGGATGAATTGGAAATAGGAGAACTTGTTAAAAAGAAATTAAGAATTATTTACATTAAAGATTTAACGGATGAAGACATACTAAAAACACTTAAGCAGAAGCTTGAAAATATTACGGCTGATAATATAAGTGACAGTTCAGTTTTGGCACAGTGTCTTGAAGATAATCATTATTCGTTTTTTCCTCAGTTTATCATGACAGAACTGCCCGATCGATTTCTCTATTCTATTTTAAATGGACGGGTTGGCATCCTTTTAGATCGAAGCCCAGTGGCTATTATTGGGCCTGCTAATTTTTTTTCGTTTTTTGAATCAACAGAGGATATTTATTTACGCTGGTCTTTGAGTACTTTTATAAGATTTATACGTTTTTTTGCTATGGCTGGATCACTGCTCTTTACAGCATTCTATGTTGCAATCCTTACCTATCACTATGAACTTATACCATCTAAATTGTTAATTATCATTGGGCAATCACGTTCACAAGTTCCTTTTCCCCCTTTACTAGAAGCAATATTAATGGAGTTACTAATTGAATTACTTAGAGAGGCAGGGGCACGTCTTCCATCAAAAGTAGGTCAAACAATGGGGATTGTTGGAGGGATTGTTATTGGCCAGGCAACTGTTGAGGCGGGATTAACCAGCAATATTTTAATTATTATCGTGGCATTTAGTGCATTGGGGGCTTTTTCAGCTCCAATTTATGAAATGGGGACTGCTATAAGAATTGCCAGATTTCCTTTCATTATTCTAGCAGGTGTTTGGGGTTTTAATGGGATTATGATCGGTGTCTGTGTACTAGTTGTCCACTTGTTAAAGTTGACATCCTTAAATAGACCTTATCTTGCACCTCTATACCCGTTTAGAATAAAGGATTTAAAATACTTTCTCATACGGCTTCCACACCATTATTATAGGAAACGTCCTGTTGTCAATCGTCCATTAAACGTATTCCGGATAGGATGGAAATTTAAAAAAACAGAAAACGATTTAGATGAATTTTGAGGTGGATAATGAAATCAAATATTAGTTTTGTAAACGCCTATATTGCTTTCTTTATCATTCACACTTCACAAATCGAAATGGGCATACTTGGCGTCCCTAGAATTGTTTTTCTTGAAGCTAAGCAAGATGCCTGGATCAGCGTTCTACTCTCTGGACTATTCATTAGTGTTATCATTTGGATGATAATAAGCATCCTTGCTAAATATGAAAACTGTAATCTTTATGAAATACACGAGAATTTATTTGGTCGCTTTATAGGCAGTATCATCAATACCTTTATGGTTATTTACTTTATTGCAGCACTTTACTCTATCATCATCGCTTATGTTGAATTGTCCCTGACATGGGGATATGAGGGAGTTGATGAATGGGTAGGTGTTTTAGCGCTATTATTAGTAACCATTTATGCCGTATCTGGCGGATTCAGAGTAATTGCAGGGACATGTTTCTTATCCTTCTTAATGACTATATGGCTGTTATTTGTTATTTATCAACCACTTGAATCGATAAACTTCACTAGAATTTTACCCGTCATGTCTGCTACCCCAACACAATTAATGAAGGGAGTATTTAAAACCAGTTTTACAATGTTAGGTTTTGAAACTTTATTTTTTATTTTTCCATTTATAAAGGAGAAAAAAAAGCTGCTTTTTTTCAGTCAATTAGCAATCTGGTTTACTACACTTATTGTATTTATAACAACTGTTATTTCGATATTATTTTTTAGTCCAAAGGAATTAGAAATACATATTTGGCCTGTGGTCAGTATGATAAGCGCGGTCCATTTTCCATTTCTTGAACGGTTTGAATTTATTGCCGTTCCATTATGGATATTGGTTATTTTTCCAAATTTATGTTTATACCTGTTCATTTCTTCAAAAGGAGTAAAACAAATATTTCATTTAAAACAAAAACATGGTATATGGGTAATCTCAATAATCATTTTTATCACGAGTTTTTTTGTCACCAAAAGAGTCGACAATAACCTTTTTTTTGATCAAGTTGGTCATGTCGGCTTTTACCTATGGTTTATCTATCCGATCTTGTTATATTTCATTTCAATCATTAAATCTAAAATTTTTTCACAATCTTAACGGAGTTGAAACGATGAAAAAATGGCTTATTCTATTTTGTTGTCTTCTCTGTACTGCATGCGTGCCCCCTGAAAAAATATTAGAAAGGCAAGGGATTTCAACTATTATTGGTTATGATTTACTTGATAAAGATACATATAAAGGCTCTATTAGCTTGTTGCAATTCGACCGTAAAGAAGAAAAAACAAGTGAAACCATTTCTGCCGTCGGTACTACAAGCAAACAAATAAGACAAAGGTTAGAACAACAAACAAGCCACGACATTACATCTGGACAATTGAGGACAATACTATTTGATAAAAATATAAGTGAAATGATAGGAATTTCATCTTTTTTAGATACAATGCAACGAGACAGCAGCATTGGATCATTAATATTTTTGGCCATTACAAACAATACTGAAGAAGTCATTAAAAATAATAACTATGAAGAATACCCTGAGATGGGGTCATATATTTATCAATTATTGGATAAGCAAGAAAGGAAGGAATTGTTAATAAACTCCAACCTGCATGATTTTTCCTCCACTCTATATGAAATTGGCATCGATCCTACCTTACCTATTATATCGAATAAGAATGGTGCAGCACCCTATATTGAAAAGGTGGCATTATTAAAGGATGATAAAATGGTCGGTTCTATTTCTTTGACAAAAACCTTGTTCATAAAATTATTCACCAATCGCAGGGCTTCTTTGGGAGATATAACATTAAACATTCCTCTAGAGGTTTTAGAAAAAAAGGGAATACAACTAGTCGAAAAGTCAAAAGGAGATAAATTTAATATTACAATTCGCCCAATAAAGCACCGCGGAAGTATTGAATTATCTAAAGAAGATGAAGTTAAGCTAAACGCAACCATTTCGGTTTCAACTATAGAAGTACAGCCTGCAATTACTCTTAACAATAAGAAATCTATAAAAAAATTGGAGCAACTGCTTGGGGAAGAACTAAGCAAAGAATTGGGGGATTTTCTTGAGGAGTTAAGAAAATTAAATACTGATCCAATTGGCATTGGAAGAAAAATAAAAAGCATCAGAAAATATTCCAATTTAAGTGATAAAGATTTGCGGGAAAAGTATTCAAGTTTAAAGTTAAAATCAACTATTAAGGTTGAAATAAAACGAACAGGTGCTGTTGATTAGTAAAGATAGTAGAGAAAAATACTCTACTATCTTAGTATTTCAAGTATATTACGTTCAAGAATATTAACGAAGAAGAACCTCATTTACTTATGGTACGGTTCTCCGTGATGTATCTAAATGAGGTTTTTTATCGTTGTATTAATAAATTCTATAACCTTAAATAAGTAATCATTCATTTGCTCATTCCATAGAGCTAAGAATACCAAGAAACTTCCTAGAAAAATTACAACCTTTTTATATGAAATCCGGCTTTTGGAATCATCCACAAACATTACAGCACCAGGAGATAAATTCCTCGTATATATGGTAGAATTTAGTGGGACATCTTTTCCTTTTTCTGATACTACAATTAGATTTTCACCATTTTCACATTGTGCAATATTAATATCATAGAATAAACTTAATATCGGATTGATATGGTAAAGGTTATTATGCATATAAAGATATCCTATTACTAGAAAAAGCACTAAAAATGCAAATATCGTTGGGATATTAAAGTCTCCGTCGCTGTTAGTAATATTTGAGTTAAATGAAATAAAAGGAATTATATAAGTTACTATATAATTTAAAGCTTCACTGCCCTTACTATTTATCATGACTAATTTAATTGGAAAATTAGGACTTGCCTTTAATGGTTTCTCTAAAAATAATTTTAAAGTTAAAAGAGTGATTGACATAATCAACCAAATAAAAAGACACAATACAAGGTTATTTATGTTCATTAGGAACAAGATAATAAATAGAGGCAAGTAAGAACTTAAGAAAAGCATATACCTAAATACTCTATTAATCATAAATTCTACTTTATCCCCCATGATATTATCCTCTCTCCTCATAAGTTAGCCTATGTTTATTCTTTGGTTAGCAAATATCCTTGTCTCACTTACTAATGTTTCTGCTGCCTCATCATTAATAATCCTTATTATTTGGTCCACTGACTTATAACTATTTTCTTCATCGATGCTAATTGTTCCCTTTTCTGAATCCAAACTAAAAAATAGACCTTCATGTATTGCTTCCTTGACCTTCTTAAAAGTCTCAAAAGTAACATTCTCAAACTTACTCGCAGAACTTATCGTAAAGAGCTTCTTCTTAAAGTTCTTATTCCTGTTACAATGAGACTCTAAAACAAGAAAGTTATCTATTAAGCCGCTCCCATTAATACTTCCTAAGATAGCCTCGGAGTGCATGTTTATATGTTCTTCGTACTTAAATAAGCGTTCAAAGAAAAAGCCATGCGTTACAAAAATCTCATCATCAATACTAAATGCACAACATTTTTCATTTAACTCTAGGTGTGATACTTCTACTTTTTGAAGCAGGTCACCATCTTCATTTCCAAAACTATATAAGCTTTTTTTCGGCTTATAGAAGTTAGATTTTGAAAGTGTCGAGAATATTTGAACATGGAATTCTTTTGCTGTGTTATTATTTGTTACAATCACATCAATAACGTATCCCTTCATAGAGCTTGAAGACTCTTCGAAAACCTTCTTAGTAAGTCCAGTGGAGTTATCTTCTATGATGAGTTGCTCAATATCTAGAAAGTTCGGTACTTCACCTTTCTTCAAACACGAAACACTTTCATTACCATCTGGTGATGTATTATTGTGATATTCGAACAATTGAGCATCAATAGCATTTTCTAGATTCCTACAAATGATTGTCCTTAAATCTTCATGGGTGGACATATTCAACTTATATAATTTAAAAGGTTCCTCTTCATCTGAAAGTAGAAATGCTGACAAACCATTAATTGAATAGTTTCCAGTACAATTAACGAAAATATCTTGTAAAACCTTAAAGTTAGTTTCCATACAATAACCTCGTTCAAAGTAGTTTTGTGATTCATATTTACTATTTTATCACAATCTTCTTTAAACGAAGGCTCTTGAATTTACAAGTTCAATGCATAATGGAGTTGGATATCTTGAAAATTCTGTATTCCAATTCTCTTAATATAGATGTTTTCTAAATGTATTCCATCAATAAACTCCAACTCTATTTCTGATGTTTTTTTGAATAACATATCGAGCTCCTTTTCATTTTCAATAACCACCATGGCTTGATACGTTGGTAACTTAAATTCTTGAATCTCTTCTCCATTACTTAGATATTCGAATAGACTGGAAAACTCACTGCGTAAGTAGTTTACCATTTCATTTGGTAAATCACCTGCAAGGTTATTAAGGTCCTTTAAGCAATAAATCATTTTCATTAACGATAACTCCTTGAAGGACTCTGTGTAAGCTCTGATACTAAACAAGCTACGATTCCAACGACTGTTCCCATTAAAAAGTATTGCATTATTATTCCCCCTTTATTTTTTCAGATTAGTGTTCTTCTTCACATATACGTAAATAGATACGCCAAACGCCACGCCTGCTTTGAATAGGTCAATTGGTGTCATGAACTCACCTCCTTTAACGGAAAATCAAACACGTAAAAAGAGACGAAAACTCTTATAGAGCAAACCTCTCTGACTTGTAAACGTATTGATTGTTCTACCTTTCCGACTGCCATTTCTTCATACAAAGCTAATAGGCTTAACAAGTTCACCATCTTTCAGCAAACCAATTCCGATATCCTTCAAACCATGCTTATCCTGTAATAAGTACACAACATTCGATGCACCGCCATCGTAGAAGAATACCCAACATGTTAGTTCTGGTTTGTTTTCATCTGGAATAGTAGCCTTAACCTCTTCGTTGCTTATGTCATCTACTGAAAGAGTTCTAACATCCGCTTTCCAGTCCTTCCAAGCTAAATGTGGGTGATGCTCCTCCATGTAATTCCTGAATACATTAATAACGCTCATAGGTAATTTGCTCCTTTTTATAGGTTAATTAAAATAGAAAAAGGGGGAGAGAACTCATCCGTAATAGATGAATCCTCTCCCCCTTTAAAGGTGAAGTGTTTTGCAACTTCTTTATTGAGTTGTATTTGTATCGTATCAATTTTTCGATTCTCATTGATGGTGATTTGACAGATGAGCAGGTGCATCAGCCTTTTCCTCTGCTCTCTGGTCAATGACTCGTGATAGGCACTTTTGAAGTTCTGCATGACCTGTTTGACCATTGAAAAGTTTATAAGTTGTGTGCCACCTTCCCCCATTTGCAATTCAATTGGAGATAGTCTTTCTTCAAGTCTTTCCTTTTCTTCATTCAAAGTGGATAGCCGCTGCACAAGGTCTGCTTTTTGAATCAAATCATCTTCGTACAAACCAAGGACCTTCTCTTTCTTTTGTTGATTGGACTCTAGTGCCTTTTTCAAGGTATCATATTCGTGTTGAAGCGGAGAAGAATCTCGTTCTTTTTTATTATTAATCCGTTCAACAATTTGCTCTATAAGTACGTCACTTGTGGCTATGTTTGATAGCTTTTCAAGTACATAAGGGTCTGCATAATCCGTTCTTACTCCATTCGAGCGACAAACTGCTGAACCTTTATTCTTCCAAGCGCCACATACATAATACTCCAGAACCTTTTTTGTTCCGTCTTTGAGTGTATTCGTTGTCCTTCCAACCACCATTCCTGCCCCACATGCAGGACACTTCATGATACCAGTGAGAGGGAACTCGCCGTCATGTATTCGATTAGGCTTGCCGCTTCTACTCGCCATGATATTTTTTGCTTTTTCCCATGTTTCTTCTGAAATGATAGCTTCGTGCTGTCCCTTTTCAATTACAGGGTGAGGATTAATATTGTTTCTTCTCTTCTCATTCCAATCTCTCCGGACATTGTAGCGAATAAATCCTGCATAAAGGGGATTGCTTAGAATCGTTTTTACCCCGTTAATGGAGAAGTCTTTGTTCTTTTTTGTCCGGTGTCCTTCATTGTTGAGTTTGTTTGCGATGGATTTGTAGCCATTCCCCTCAACGTAAAGGTCAAATACCTTTCGAACCGTTTGAGCTTCTGTTGGATTAATCACAAGGGTAGAAAGCTTTCTCTTACGGTTTTCTCCTGGGACGCTTACGACATCATAACCAAGCACCTGACCCCCATTCCAGGAACCTTCCTTTGCTCGTGCCAACATCCCCATTTTTACATTTTGTGCGATATTGTCTCGTTCAAATTCAGCAATGACTGCTAACATACGAAACTGCATTTTTCCAGCAGGAGTTGCTGTTTCATAGTTTTCAGTATATGAGCGAAAAACAATATTTTTCCCTTCAAGTTCTTCAACAATATTAAGCAAATCTTTCGTCTTTCGAGAAAAGCGATTCACCTTCCAAACAAGTACTAATTCAAAGTCTTTACTATTGGCATCATGGAGTAGTTGTTGTAAAGCAGGTCTACCTTTAATATTTTTTCCACTTTTACCTCTGTCCACGTATTCCTTATGAACAACGTAACCTTCTCGCTCGCACATTTCTCTCAGAACTCGTACCTGTTCGTCAATACTGTATCCTTCTTCTGCCTGTTCCAACGTGGAGACTCGGGCATAGATAGCTGCTCTTTTCTGTGTTCCAATGCGGCTGAGTTGGTCAAGCTGGTCGTTTAGCTGTCGCGCATGGTTTGGCATCGTTCTCACCTCCTTTCATATTGTCGTCTTCTATTAACCAACGAGCTACCTGTGACAATGGAATTCCTTGCATAGCTGATAAGGATAAATGTTTAGTATTTAGAAGTTTGCACATATACTCAAACACTTTCACTCCTTCTTCTGTAGAAGTATCAAAATACTCTGTTGCTGAACAAAGCTCTACATCATATTCAGCAAGCTCTCTTTCTATTTGTTGAAGCTCATCTCCATCAGGAGATAATGTGAATACATCCCATACAACTACCACTCCAAACAAGCCGCTAGCAGCATCTTTCAACAATTGCTTTAATACTGGTCTTACTTTGTATGGAGATTCCGAGCTTGATTCTGAGTAAACTCTGCTAATTTGATATCCTGCTTGCTCGCATTTGTCTTTTAAAATTTGGATGTTTCGGTGTACTCGATACCCCTCGGGTTGGGTCCAAGATGTATTTCTAGTGTAGATTACTAGATTGTCTTGATTCTGCTGTACAATTTCATAATTTTTTATCATTGGACTCTTCTCCTTTAGGTTGTTTAGTAAGGTACTCTGTTACCATTTCTGCTAAGATATCTAACAGATTTTGATATTCATAGATAGAAGCTTCTTTTACATTCATGATAGGCTCTCCTCATCGAAGTAATAATATATATTTCAATTCCTTGTAATGAACTGGGGGGGAGGGGTGGTTAGCTAAAACAAAACTCTTTTATTTTGGTTTTTAGCTTTAGGTATTGTGTGATTTTTTTGGTTTTCACACACCCCCTATCCCCCTTAAAACTGAATACTATCGCCAGCTATAATAGGGAAATGTAAATCTCCCAACTCTATCAGCTTTATTCCATCATAGTAGACAGTTCCTTTGACTTTTTTCTTCACAATCGGGATATTTTTACTGTCTAAAATTATTTTGAAATAGCGCCAAAACACTTGACGAGATTTCGTTCCTTTGTCGTCAATCCCTTGAACAGTTAACCATTGGCTATACATATTGTAAAAGTCAGATTGCTTAGTACGGGAACCGTCCACTTGGACTACATGGGAATGAAAAAATTCTTTCACTGGATTTTGCTCATCATGATAAGCACTTTCGGTTTCCTTAATAGCTTTACACTCACTGAACTGATAGTTGTTACTTCTAAGCCGCTTCAATCCTTGAATCGCCCAATTAAGAATTCCAGGAAGTTCTTTAAGCAGCTCGTTTTTCAATTCTACGTTTCGTTCTTCTTTTTTAAAGGTTCTTGGAAAAGGAACGATAATAATTTTTCGAAAATAGCCTTCTGTTACGTCTGATGAGTCGGGAAGATTATTGACTAAAAAAACTAATCGGCAGTATGGTCGATAATTAATAGCTGGGCGATACTTAATATTAATAGTAATGTTATCTCCACTAACAATTGCCTTAAAGTTTTCGGTTTTGAGTGCTTTACCGCCCATTTCATTCTCTGCTGCAATATTAAGCGATTTCCCAATAAGGTTTTCCATGCCAAATGTTTGGCTGAATTCTGAGAGAGGGACACTACTAACATTATCTTCACCTACAAGAGCAGTAACTATGGAAGCCAGGACACTTTTGCCATTAGCCCCACCACCATAATAATAAACTGCCTTTTCAGCTTTTGTTTCGACCGTCAGCCAATACCCTACTAACTCTTGATGAACATTAATTAGCTGGCTGTCATCAATGGTAATAGCTTTCATAAAACTCATGAAATGAGGAGCGGTGGCATTAGGGTTATACTCAATCGGAATTTGTACGGTTGATAAAAATTCAGGTGAGTGAGGATGAAGTGTAAAGGTTGTCAAGCTGAGCATCCCATTCCTCACATTAATGTAATTGCGATTTGTATTCATTTCTTCAACAGTAATAGCTTCACGTTGAAGTACTTTTACTACTTCGGTTTCATAAGGGCTTTTCCAACTGTTCCATCTGCCCTCGTGCATGATTGTTCGTAGGACCTTTCCAAGACTAACTTCAGAGAGTTCTTCAAACACACCTTTTCTGTTGTAAAGGAACAATCGACCATCCTTTGTAGAACGAACATGACATCTTTTTATAAAGTGCTTTGCAAAAGCGTTAGCATTGAACGTGTAGCTATTTTTCTTTTCATCATATAAATAGCCACGTTCCTCTGCTTTTCCAACCATAAGGATAAGTTTTAATTCTTCCAGAAGGTCTAACGGAACAAGGGATTCAGACACTAATTCAGCATTATTGTACATTTCTTTAGCAACTTGTCTTGTTGTTTCATGTACATGATTCATTAATGCTGAGAAGAAGGCAGCACCTTCTTCAGAAGAGACCATTTTTACTGCTGTAACAAGTAAAGAAAGATTTTCTTTAATATCTATTGATAGTATTTTGGTTCTTGTTGTTATAGTCGATTCTAGCAATTTTACTTTGCTGATTGGATAGTTTGAAACATAATCATTCAGGTTGTTTACTGTTAGCATGTCCATATCTCCTTACCTGGGTCGGAAATAGGCTTTACGAGCCTATTCCTACTCTTAAAAATACATTTAAATTATGAATTTAAGCTTTTAACTAGTAATCTTTCATATATATCACCTGAAGCTGTTTCAAAATGGCTTATTTCACATGTTCCTACCAATCCAACTAATTGATTAATCGTGATGTTTTGCCCTTGAAAAAGGGATTTAAAGCTAGAAAGAAAGACCATAAATGGCGACTCAGCTTTTGTTGATACGATATATGGGATAGTAATTTGCTGAGGTACTTCCATACCCATCTTTTGAACAGAGAACGTAATATACAACTGGTCATATGGTCCGAATTTCCCTGCTACATTTTCTTTACTAGCTATGTTGTCAATACGGAAGTGATAGTTACCTTGCTCAACTTTTGCCTTCCTTGGCAATTTCACATTGTCCCCGAAAAAAGAAATGGTACGGTTTAATGCAGAATCATTTCTCTCCTTGTTTGGTTCATACACATTACTATCTTCATTAAAGAAATCCTGTTGCATATCTGGGTCAATAAGGTCGCTATTTGCCGATTGTCTCGGTGCGACTGGACTATTCCATCCTTCTTCTGCATTATTTTTGTCCAACACATTTTTCCATCCTTTCTCTTCTGAAACTTCTTTTTCACCATCCAATACTGGACGCCTTACTTTTTTTAGTGCCACTACTCCAATACCTCCAATTCTTCACGGCTGTTTTCTTCCTTTTCATAGAAGTCTACTAAAGACTCAATAGACTCAGAAAATCTGAAAGTATTTATCACTGTATTGAGATACCATGCAACTACAATGGAATCAGCTTTCACTTCATAAGCAACAGGTTTTATGTGAAACTTATTGAGATTGTCAATAATAAGACTAATAACTTTGCTTCTTTCTCCATCTTGCATATCTGACAAAAGTTTTTCTCTGTAGCGGTTAACTTCCACAAAGACCATTACATTTTTTACTGTATTGACATCATCTAGGACAGCGAAATCATTTTCGCCATTTTCATCGAATATCTCATCTCCAAAATCATACCTTTCCATTAATCTTTGTTCCTTCCCTGAAATGTTTTCCAAACTAATATGCTCCTGAACATTATTAATGAAGGTCAATTTTCCTTTGTAATATTTTTGAGTTTGTTCTTTCAACAGCATCAATTTCCCCTCCTAAAATATAGTTAGTTTTCAAAACTCTATTCTGATTTTCCAGGTTTGAAGAGCTAACTGTTTTCTACAATTCATATAATGCCATATGCTTTTATAACCAATGGGTATCTCATAAATAGAAATTTGAGATACCCTTTCTCAAAAAAAAAAACAATAGTGCATTTCACACTATTGTCCCTTTAAAAACCCATTTGCTCTTAGTATTTCTTTCAGTGCCATCATCTCTTTAGAAGAGGGTGATTTTTTTGGCTCTTTGCTTTTGGATTCTTTATATTCTTTTTTTGCTTGCTCTAAAATTTCGTATGGTGAAGCATATTCTTCAGTGCCTACATAGGTTCTTTCGTTACTTAGTTCGAACAAGCTATGTTCCTTATACCCTTTCTTCCTAAAAACTTTTAACTCACTGATAAATTCTTTTTCTTTTAGTCCAGCTTGATTAGCCAATTCTTCAATGGTTTTCTGTACCATGGTATCTTTCCGCTTTTTAGTATCTAATAAATCTTTTATAACTAAACGGTCTAACTTAATCTTCTCCATAAATGGACTAATTTCTAATAATTCATCAGAGTTCAAATTTACAATTTCTTCGACCGACTTATTAACAACCTCTTCTGCTCTAATTTCGGAGAAAAGTTCACGAATATGTTCAAACTTCCTTTTTAGTAAAATCATCTCTTCAATATAATACATATGTAATATTTCCTCATCTGTGGGACTTAATGTCTCTTCAAGGTTTGGTATGCTTAAATTTTGTAAATACTTATTCAGTTGTTGCCTTTCATTGAATGTTACCAGTTCCAGTTTTGCTAACATTGACTGTAAAGTAAATTGCTCTTCAATCTCATTTATTAACAGCGTTTTAATATAAGATGTTAGCTCGTTTAAAAGTTTTAAATCTCTATCCTTCGGATGCTTTTGCATCAATTTACTGTATGTAACATGGCCCCTAATTATTGATTTAATGGCTTCTTTAGAATTTATGTTAAAAGAAAATCCAGTTTTATTTTTAAATATTTCTTCATCTATAGCTACTGAATTTAAGACCTTTTTAAAATATTTACAATTATTAGGGTTGGCATCTTTTACTACGTCGGCAGGAATTGTATCTATGTCTTCACCTTTTAGTACTAGTAATTCTTTAGTAATTTGATACATAGTGATTTTTTCAACCATCTTTTCAACTCCTTAGTAGAAGGTTATACCCCTCTGTTATCAAAAAAATCGGAATCTCGTTTCCGATTTTTCATCCCTTTATTTTACACCAATATCACTTAAGACAATATCCCCTTCTAAGTAATCCACGTACCACCAGTCTTCAAATCCCATTTTTCGATGATAGATATTTTCACTTTCAAGACAAATCTTTATTTCGATTTCTTCGCCCTTATCCTTCGCTGTAAAATAGACAAAAGACCAATCTTCCATATCGAAGGTCACGTGCTGATAGGAACGTTCCTCTAATTCATTAACATATGCTGTATATATCATTTCTCATTATCCTTTTTTCGGAGTAAGACCTCTTCATAAATCCTCTCTCCGTCTTTTAGACAAACTAGAAAAAGTGAACTATTGGTTTCTGCTTCTGTAGCAACGCCAATAATCCACTCTGATTCTTCATTGTATATATACGTTTGAAATGAAACTGGATTTGGTAAAATCCGCTTCACATCATTTGAAATAAGTTCCTCGTCCAGTTCCTCATGATATAGAAGTACCGCTTCCTCTCCTACTGCATCTGATTCAACTGCCACACCAAACTTCTCTCCCATGAAAACCTTCAGCTGTTCAATACTAAACATGACTTGTACCTCTCATACAATATATTTTTAGCATACCTTCTCGCTATCCTCATACCCTACTAATTTCCACTGGTGTTTCAATGCAGGATAGAGGGGATGGAAACCTTTCCGCCCAAATTTTGCTTCTAGTTGCAGGATGTTTGCTTTCTTGTCTAGCAATAGAGCTAAAATCATTTTTAACCGTTCAACAGCTTTCTTGTTCGTCTCTACTCCCTTTCCAACCGCAATTATGACATCATCTACTCTGGCGATAGCTTCTTGAATACATTTCAGATTTTCAACACTGGACTCTTTCGTTTCATCACCATCCATCGATGGGAATAAATTCACAATTTCTGCAACACCGTATTCCAATTTTGAAAGATTATTAATGACGTACATTGTTGTTTGGTCTTGCACAATTTCATCTGCTTGACCAGCGCTTTTCATGATGACAAGTGCTTTTTTCTTGCTCTTGTCCCACTCTTTCCTGATAAGATATTTGTTTTTCATTTCATCATCATAAGTGACTTCTGTTTTTAGCGTGTTTTTTATTGTTTTCACTGTCTTTTTACTCCTTTCAAATAACGCCTTTCTCTTTTAAAGAATTATACTTACCATCACCAATAATTATATGGTCCAATAGCTCAATTCCCATCAACTTTCCAGCTTCAGCAAGTCGTTTAGTAACTTCCACGTCTTCCCTGGATTCAGTAGTTTCACCAGATGGATGGTTATGGGCTACCATGATGCTCGCAGCTGAGGACAATATGGCTGACTTCATGACCTCACGAGGACTAACGATACTTGCATTCAAACTACCAATGTGACAAATGTTGATGGAAACAGGCTGGTTCTTAGTGTCCAAAGACACAACTATGAAGTGCTCACGGTCTTTATCTTCTAAGAAACTCTTAAACAAATCGTACGCATCCTGTGGTGAACGGATACTTCTTCTTTCATAAAGAATACTAGACTCTCTAACCAATTTAACCGATACAATATTCACTCTCTTTGCAGATGATTTTTTCATTTATATCTCTCCTTAGGCAAAATAAAAAGAGGATGCCCCACGTCTAATTGACGTGAGAACATCCTCTATTAAACTCATAACTATAATATATATTTAAATTCGCTCTCATTACGCTTATCAGCTAATTTTCGGACTGCCGGAGTACACATCGCCATCTGTATTGTATGTTAGTGTAAACACCATGTCTGATAACCATTTCTTAAAAGAGTCGTTATCATTGTACTGCTTAAACACTTCCATGTTGTCAGACATAAGGTTAATGACAGCTCGATTTAAGGCTTTTTGGCTCTCAATTTTTGCATTTTGTTTATCAGAGTTTTTCATCGCATTTTGATAATCTTTATCTTTTGCGACAATCTCCGGGATAGCAGCAATATGTTTTTTAACCTGGTCTTCGTCCCTCCAAGGAATATTTCCAAAGAGGTCATGGAACGTTTCAAGAATATTACTCAATAAATCTAACTCTACTTCTGATTTCCCACCCATTGCCGATGTAGGTACTGGTGCAATTTCATACTCTTCCTTATCCTCTAGTACAATGGACATTTTAGCCTGTGCTTCTGCCCTGTAACTATCTAAGTCAATCGCTTCGAGGATACCAATTGATAGGTCTTCTTCTTTTGGTGCAGGTAGCTTTGGTATCAAGAAGTTTAGAAAGATTGAAAGTCTTTCCCACTCGGGGTTCCCATAAGGTAAAATGGATGCCAAAAATCCGTACGTGCGAACAAATGCCTTCGCCTTGCTCTTGAAGTCAATTTGACCATCTTCATCCAAATCATCTTCATAATGCTTTGCACAGACATCAAGAATTGGGTCTAACTTATCTCGTTCCGCTCCATTAAGGTACAGCTCAACTAGGTTTTCAATATGTGTATCTGTGAAAACATGATATCGTCTGATGTCACTTTCTAAGTCATTCAACTTATCCGGGTCAGTCTCTTCTGAAAGCACCGTTGTTTTATAATACTTGGAAAAAGCATCTTGAATCGTAATTGTTTCATTTGCAAAGTCAAGTACGAATGTATCATGTTTCTGTGGATGAGCTCGATTTAAACGTGAAAGGGTTTGAACTGCTTTAATATCAGTTAAGACCTTGTCAACATACATCGTATGAAGAAGCGGCTCATCATAACCCGTTTGGAATTTATTTGCGACTACAAGGAGACGGTATGGGTCCTTTTTTAGTTTTTTTTCAATCTCACTGCTCGGAAACCCATTAACTGAGCTTTCTGTTACCTTTTTCCCACCGTATTCGTGCTCACCTGAAAAGGCAACAATCGGTTTGAACTGACTTTTACGTTTTTCCAAATATGCAGATATTGAATAGTAGTACTGAATTGCTCGTTCAATGCTGCTAGTTACAACCATAGCACGAGCATGACCGCCAATTTTTCCTTTTGCAATCACTTGGTCATGAAAATGGTCTACCATGATTTCCGACTTCAGTTCGATTGCCTTTTCATTGGACTCAACATACTTTCTCAGCTTTTTTTGTGCCTTCTTTTTGTCAAATTTCGGGTCATCTTCTACTATCTTAGCAATCTTATAGTAACTCTTAATCGGCGTGTAGTCTTTCAATACGTCCAAAATGAAGCCTTCCTGAATGGCTTGTTTCATTGTATAGACATGGAACGGTCGATGTTTAATCTTTCCGTCCTTTGAATAAGGAACACCAAACATTTCAAGCGTTTTATTCTTCGGGGTTGCTGTGAATGCAAAGTAACTCGCATTGTTAAGCATTTTTCTCCCCTCTAGTATCTTTAAAATCTTATCTTCTGTCGTTTCATTTTCCTCATCTTCATATTGGTCAGAAAGTGCCATATTCATTTTGGCTGACATGTTCCCACTCTGACTGGAATGAGCTTCGTCAATGATGATAGCAAACTTATTTTTTCTGTGTTCGTTTCCGATGTCATCAAGAATGTACGGGAATTTATGCACAATGGTAATGATGATTTTCTTACCGCCTTGAAGTAGTTTCCTTAAATCTCCTGAACTTTCTGCATGGCCCACCGTATTCGATACTTGCATAAATCCTTTGATGGTATTCTTAATCTGCTTATCGAGGTTAATTCGGTCAGTGACAACGATAACTGAATCAAAAAAATTCTTACCGTCCTTTGACAATGAAACTAATTGATGAGCAAGCCAAGCAATTGAATTTGATTTTCCACTTCCTGCACTATGTTGGATAAGATATTTTTGACCGACACCCTTATCACTGACATCAGCTAAGATAGATTTCACACCAGACAACTGATGATATCGAGGAAATATTTGGGAACGCTTTACCTTTTTAGTTTCTTGGTCTTTCTCCTCAACAATTTGTGCATAGTTCTCAATGATATTGGCAAGTTCACTTTTCACAAAAATTTGTTTCCAAAGATAGTCCGTCTTAATTCCATCAGGATTAGGAGGATTCCCAGCTCCATTTTTATATCCTTTGTTAAAAGGTAGGAACCAGGATTTCTTACCATCAAGTTTCGTACACATGCGGACTTCATTGTCATCAACTGCAAAATGAACCATACATCGTCCAAATTGAAAGAGTAATTCACGAGGGTCACGGTCTATCTTATACTGATAGACCGCATCCTCAACATTCTGCTTTGTCAGTTGATTCTTAAGTTCACATGTAATGATAGGAAGACCGTTAAGAAAGATTACGAAATCAAGAGCGAGTTTCATGTTGTCTCTCGAATACATCAACTGTCTCGTTACACTAAATATATTTTTACCATATAGAACTTGGGCTGCCTCATTTGCTTCAGAAGGAGTAAGGTAAAACAAATCAAGTGTCACTGGATAAATTTTTAGTCCATTCCTTAAGACTTCAATTACACCATTTTTCGTAATTTCACCCTGCAAGCGATTCAACAATTTTGCTTTGTTGCTATCACTTTTATAAACACCCAACATCTCTAACTTTTCTTTTTGAGTATCTTCTAAGAACCGAAAGAACCGTTTCTCATCTATTGCATAGTCTTTATTATAGTCACTGTTTTGTCCTTGTTCATATCCATTTTGATTCACAAGATGGTTTACAATCAATGCCTCGAGTCCTGATTCTTTGGTATTAGTTGCCATTAAACCTCACACTCCTCGCCCTCTAAAACTTCCTCCAAATCTATTATTTCATCTTCTGAAATTTCATCACCTAAGTTTATCTCTTGTATTCCATCAACCTTAATATTACGAACATCCACTTTTCCGGTAACAATATCGGATATAAGTTTTCTGCTATATTCATTAAGTAATTTATGTTCTTGTTCAAACTGTATCTTTAAATATTCATACTTTTTGACAAGCTCCATAACTTCTAAAGCTGTCTCTATAGGCGGTACTGGAATATTCAACTTAGAAAAGTCAGTATAACTAATATTTTTCCCATCCCTAATACCTGAAACAATTGTATTCAACATGGAAATAAAAGCTTTCGTTTTAAATAAATATTTATAATAAAAATTATATTCTTCAGAAGAATATTCTTTTCTTAAACAAAAAACGTTGTATGCAGGAGAAACAATCCCTTCAATATTAGAAAATTCTATCCCTCCTTGAAATGACCTTAAACTTATTACAAAATCACCTTTTCTAACAAGCTTTAATCCACTAAGGTCTCCACTAGGAGAAACATAGTTTATATCACAATCTTTTTTTAAAACTACTCCCTTATCTTGGGTTACAGCTAATAATTCTTTCCCAGGGCAGTTATTAATTTTTATTTCCTTGAATAATCTTTTTGATTTTATTAACTTCCAGTCTTCAGGAAACGCACTTTCCCAAGATTTTATAGTAGTATGGCCCGTTACATTACCATATAAATGACTTTCAATTTGCTCTTTTAAAACAGTAATAAGCTTTTTCTTTGTTTTTATAAATTTATCTATCTTAACCATCTGATAATCCAAATATTTAACAATCTGTTCTTGTTCTATTCTTGATGGTAGTGGCACTAGAACTCTTTTTAAAAATGGATAATAAAGATTTCTTTGTATACTTCCTACCCCTTTTGAGGAGAGTACATATTGATTTACCATTACTGAATCTCGAAATAAGTAGTTTCCAAAATCAGGATTAACTAGGTTTGATAAACCAAACACATAATACGCTGGACTAACAATTCCTCTGTATTTAGATACTCCGACAGAGCCCCTCCATGCTTGCTGATTATTCAATACTAAATCTCCTGGCTCAACTAATTGATATTTTGATAAATCTTGGCTAGGTTTGTGTACTTGAGTACCTGTTGATTGATTATACTTAATTACGCCTTTATTTAAATAAACAGATAGCAATTCTTCATCAACATTGTTTATTTTTGATTTTATATTAGCTAAGGAATAGAAAGGATATACTTCCCAATCCTTTGGCACTTCTGCCAAAAAAGGGATATCCGATTTTTTATAATTATCATAAGGTTTAAGATTGCTAGTCATTTCGTTTACCCCCTTATGATATCCTGAAGTAAACCTTCAGTTTGTCCTTCCAAAACTTTTATATCAGCTAAAATTTCCTCAAGAGTACGTAGTTGTACAGGTCTATAGAAATACTTGGTAAAGCTGATTTCGTAGCCTAATTGAGTTTTACTTTCATCAATCCAAGCATCTGACACATAAGGAAGTACTTCAGACTTAAAGAAATGCTCTATTCCTCCTTCAAGTAGCAAAGGAATTTGTTCTGTATCTCTTAAATTACTATCTGACTCATATTCTACAACGCAATCTTTTCCATCAATTATAGTACTGAATAATCCAGCTATAGGATTCGCTTTCGCTTTTCCTGGTTTATGCACTTTCTTAATGACTTTCTCAGCAGCCTCGTCGACTTGTGTTAGTTGATTTTTAATTAAGTTCATTCTTTTAGCTGACAGTTTTTCACTTGAATCTTTTCCAGTTTCACTTAGGTCACTAATGAATTGGTTAAAGTCTTGTAAAATATCATAGTCGTACTTTTCTGCTGTCTTCTCGATAAGTCTTGCTAAAGTTGCGTCTTTCTCCTTGCTACATATTTCCCTAAAATTGATTAGATTTTCCTTTGTCAAATTCACACTTAAACGCAATGGTCTTTCCACGATTATCTTATGGTAGCCAAATTCTTGATTGTCAAAAATTTTAGAGTTCTCAGTTTCTTCAAAGTTAATTAGCGTATCTGTAATTTGTTTTCTTAATTCAGGAGTCAATTCGCAATTTTTGTTCCCAAGATTTTTACGCAGAGAACTTTTCATGTTAGTAGCATCAATGAGTTGTACTTTTCCACGACGATGTGGTGCTTTTCTGTTAGTCACGACCCAAATATAAGTAGCAATGCCCGTATTGTAGAACATGTTTTCAGGCAGTGCAATAATTGCTTCTAACCAATCGTTTTCAATTATATATCTTCTAATATTACTTTCACCTTGACCTGCATCTCCAGTAAATAAAGAAGAACCATTGTGTACTTCAACAATACGGCTTCCTAGTTCTGTATCATGTTTCATTTTACTCAGCTTGTTTGCGAGAAATAGCATCTGTCCATCACTTGAACGAGGAATCATTTTAAAATCAGATTCTCCATTGTGCGTCACAATAAAGCGAGGGTCTGAAATGTCTGATTTTCCGCCCAGTCGCTCTAAGTCTGTTTTCCAACTCTTTCCGTAAGGTGGATTGGATAACATGAAATCAAAGTTAAGAGTTGGATACCCATCGTTGGATAATGTAGAACCAAACGCTACGTTATCATCCTGCAATGCTTCACCTTTAATTAGTAAGTCTGCTTTAGTTATAGCATAAGTTTCTGGGTTAATTTCCTGTCCATACAAATAGGTGTTGATTTCCTTTCCATGTTCCTTTGCTAGCTGGTGTAGTCGCTCATCAGCAATCGTCAACATCCCACCTGTTCCACATGCTCCGTCGTATACAAGGTATGGTGCATTTTTAATTTTGTCCGCAATCGGTAAGAACGTAATGTCTGCCATCAGTTCGACTACATCACGTGGGGTGAAGTGTTCCCCAGCCTCTTCATTATTTTCTTCATTAAAACGGCGAATAAGTTCCTCGAAGATGACACCCATAGTATGATTATCAAGTCCCGGTATCTTCACATCATCATTATCGTCTAATACTGGTTTTGGACTTAAGTTAATAGTAGGACTTACAAATTTCTCAATAACAGCACCTAAGATATCAGCTTCAATCATCGTATCTATCTGATTACGAAACTTAAACTTTTCAAGGATTTCTTGGACATTTGGCGAAAAGCCATCTAAATAGGCAATAAAGTCAGCTTTCAATTGTTGCTGCTTAGCACGTGACTTCAAGTCTTTAAGAGTGAAAGGTGACGTGTTACAAAACGATTGCCCTGCTACACTGCATAGAGCATCTGTTTGATTAATAACTCCAGCTGCGTCTAGATTTTTTTTCATCTGTAAAACTGCATCTTTTGTTGGTTCTAAAACAGCATCCAAACGACGAATAACAGTCATTGGCAAAATTACATCTCTATATTTCCCACGAACATATACATCACGGAGACAATCATCTGCGATGCCCCATATAAAACTAACGATTTGATTGTATGTCTGATTGTTCATTATCTTTCCTCCAAATAAATGGTACTTAGGACCATTTTATCATATAAACTGTTTATATTTTTGAGATTCGTATGGAAAAAAAGGAAAAAGTATTCGTCCACTTTTTAACGAATACTTTTTTTCGATATTTTTATCTTCTTCTCTCAGTTAATCTAGCTATATATGAATCTATACTTTCAATTATTGCATTTATATTTAAACCTATTCCAAAAAAATTAGGTTTTAGTTCGAACCATTTAGCTTTTTCAGCTAACTGAGAGGCTAGTATTAGTTTTCCACCATTATCAAGAATTCGTATATCTTCCAATTTCTCGACAGCATTACCAGTAGTAAAAGAGGGTACATATTGTACTTCTGATTCGTCAGTATCAATGAGCGACATTGTTCCTATTACTTCGAAAGAGAAACTACCTCTATTTGACCTTAGCTCCATTTCTATCATTTGAGTATCATATTCTTCATCCCAAAACACCGAATACCTAAACTCCCTTTTTTCACTCATAATTTCTGAGGTATTATCGTATGGGTCAACTACCTTTAAATCCCTCAAACGCCAACGAGGAGGCAAGAGAAAGTTCCATAAACCACCGTTTCCTCGATTAGATGGTCCTAATGGTAAGTTTTTATGATTAAATTGAAAGCTAACAATATTTGAAGTTGAGGTTTGAGTAAAAGTACGTAGTTGAGTTTCAATTTTTCTTATTTTACATTGGTCTGAATTATATATCATTGTTCCACCAACTGACATGTTCGGACTGCTTCTAAGTCTTTGAGCGATTGATAAAGATTCTACTATTACATGAGAGTTTAAATCCTTTGGTGTAATATTAAAGTTGGTCAGTTTACCGTCTACATTTAAATAATCAATTACTGTAACTTCTAAATACATTAAACCTCTCCCTTAAAATGCAATTTTTATATAGAATTAAAAAAACCTCATTTACTTATGGTACGGTTCCCCCCGTAAAATCCGAAACGCCCGATAAACCTGCTCCACCAATATTAGCCTCATCAACTGAT